>NZ_JBEOWJ010000018.1:0-193016 GCF_040295965.1 Streptosporangium sp. NPDC002544
TAAGGCCCCCACCCCCCCCCCGCCGGGCTCCTACCCGTGCCCCGCGGCAGCCGGCCTCGCCCGGCACTGCTTCCCCTGCCCCGGGCTCGCCCTCCCGAGCCGCCTGTGCCGGCCTCCTGGGATCCAGGACGCGGCCAGGCGATGAGCAGCGCTTACTCAGGGGGTCAGGGTGGGTGTGGGGGTCGCATCGGGGGGCACGGTGTCCGTCACCGTGGGAGTCGGCTCGGGCGTGGGCACGGCCGGGGTCTCCGTGGGCACCGTCGGAGCGTCCGTCGGCACCGTCGGGGCGTCCGTGGGCGTCGGGAGTGGCGGAGCGGTGGGAGTCTCGACGGGCGGGGTGGGGCAGGGGGTGGGGGTGGGGGTGCGCCACCTGCCATCCGGCCGCCACTGCCTGGGGAGCCACCAGCCGTCAGCGCGCCAGAACCTCTTGCTGGGCCGCGACAGGTCGAAGACGTAGGCGGCGGTCGCCGTCTCGCCCTGGGTCGTGGCGGTCACCGATACCCAGTCGCCCTGCCTGACCACGTTGCCCCGCCGGCCCGCGAGGGTCCGGGTGGAGTCGTCGATCGCGTACGCCCGCTCGAAGCCGTCCTGGCTTCTCACCGTGATCGAGTCCTCCGTCAGGGCGATCGCCGCCCCCGTCTGGGCGAACACCGTGAAGCCGCAGCCGTCCTCCGCGGGCAGGACGAACTCGCCGTGCAGCGCGCCGGGGAATGCGATCAGGGGCACCTGCGGCGCCGTGGTGGCGGTGGGCGTGGGAGTCGGGGTGACCGTCTCGCCGGGAGCCGGCGTCTCCGCCCCTGTCGGTGAGCTCGTCGGGGACTCCGTCGGCGATCCCGTCGGCGATCCCGTCGGGGACTCTGTCGGGGACTCCGTCGGGGCGGGCGGCGGCGGTCCCGCCGACGCCGCGGACACACCGACGCCACCCGAGGCCGCCAGCACGACGGCGGTGGCGAAGACCAGTGGACGCGAAACGCGCCGGTGTGGTCCGCCCGCTCCGCTCGACAGGGCCCCGTTGGGCCTGTCAGGGTTTGTCAGCGTCACCTTGTCCTCCATCTGGCTTGATCCGGAACCAGCGGCGGCGTCCAAGGGGTGCTTCCGCCTGCCGCCGAGACCGAGGACCACTGCCCGGCCGTGATCCTCCGTCGATGGGCGCGGGGAAGACTGCCCGCTTCTATCCCACCCATGCCGACAAAACAGTCACTCAACGCCCGAATCCGGATATTCCACCAGGTCACCACGGCATTTCGCGGATCAAACAAATCGGCCGCGGCCGCGCCTCGCCGGAAGGCGTCGCCGAGGCCCTCGCCGGGGAATCCTCACATACCACCCCAAATCAGGACTCTCCCCCGGCCCCCCGGGCGCAGACGGAGCACGGAGACGCGCCAGCTTTCCCCACGTAGGGTATATTTCGGTTATTAGCTAATAAGGAAACAAGCTGTGAATCGGGTCTACGAGGCACTCGCGCATCCGACTCGCCGCCAGATTCTCGCGCTGCTCCGGCAGTGCGACCGGTCCGCGGGCGAGATCGCCGACCACTTCGACATCTCCAAACCCACCCTGTCCGGCCACCTCCGCCTGCTCCGCGAGGCCGGTCTGGTCTACGGCGAGCGCAGAGGAACCTCGATCATCTACCACCTGCACGTGTCCCTGCTGGAGGAGTCCCTGGGCGCGCTGCTCGATCTGTTCAAGATTGGAGACGCCAGGCCACCCGATCCCGCCCAGCCCTCATCGCCCCCCCGCCACGACCACGAACGAGAGGGACATCGTTGACCGAGAACACCACCGACGCCAGGACCGTGAACCCGCGTCCCGGGCTGATCGGCAGCGCCGTCGCGCTGCTCGTCTCGGCGGGCGTCTCGATCTGGGGCTGGATCCAGATTCCCGACGACGCGCTGCTGCCGGTGCACTGGGGCCCGTCCGGTGAGGCCGACCGGTTCGCGGGCAAGGCGGAGGCTCTGAGCCTGCCCCCGCTGATCATGCTGGGGCTTTGCGTGCTGTTCGTCGTGCTGCCGCGTCTGTTCCCCCGCCGGAGGAACATGGCGGATTCGGCCCATGCCTACACCGCGGCCTGGATCGGCTCGCTCGCCCTGATCGCCGGCGTCCACACGGTCAGCACCGTCAACGCCACGGGTGGCGAACTCCCCGTCGTCCGGTTCGGCATCGCCGGGGTGGGGGCGCTCTTCCTGGTGCTGGGCAACTACCTGCCCAAGACCCGCGGCAACTGGGCCGTGGGGGTGCGCACTCCCTGGACGATGGAGAGCGAGCGCTCCTGGCGGCGTACCCACCGGCTGACCGGACGGCTGTTCGCCGGCTTCGGCCTGCTCCTGCTCATCGTCGCGTTCCTGCTCCCGGTTCCCGCGCTGTTCCCGATCGTGCTCGCCGGGGTGGTCGTCACGGGCCTCGTCCCGCTGGTCTACTCATGGTGGATCTGGCGTGCCGAGCAGGGTGGATCGGCGGACACCGGAGGGTAGGGGCGCCCCGCGCACCGGCGGGGACGGCAGGGGCCGGTCAGGAGTAGGCGGCGACCATGCCGACGACGACACCGGCGAGCGAGAGCGCGGTGAGCACGGAGCCGAAGACGACCGCGGCACGCCTGCCACGCCGCGCCTTGGCGACGTAGAGGAGCACGTACGGCAGGAAGGCGAGCACTCCGACACCGAGGAACGGCATGGTCAGCGCGGCCAGGATGCCCGAGGTACCGGTCGCGACGGCACGGTCGCCCTCGGGAGTGAGCTGTGCCCGCCTGACGTCACCGGCTGTGGAGTCGGGCGAGGCGTCGACCGGGATCGCGGCGCCACCGCCGTCGGGCGCGAAGCTGCCCTTGCAGTCGTAGCGGCCCTTGCCCAACTCCTCGCACGAGATGACCGTGAGAGTGCCGGGGGTGCCGATGGAGCCGGTCGCGAGCTTGAGGCCGGAGACCGCGAACACGAAGGGCGACACTCCCAGCCCCACCCAGAGGAGGAGCAGGAACGCCATGCCGACCCGCCCCGGCGTGCGGCCGGGACCGGGGGTCGGCACCGGCTGGAAGGCGTTCACCACATCGTCGAATGCGTTGCTCATGCGAACAGGTTGGCGCATGCCACTTGCGAATTACCTGCTCATGACTTGTAGAGGATGCTCATGATTCGCGCACTTCGTCCCGGGGAGCGATGGCCTCGGCGCGGCATCCGGGGCCGTGAACCCGCCCCCGTTACCTGCGCGTGTGCGCCATCGCCCTCATGACTCGCGCCGGGCCGCCCTCTCCTCCGCCTCCTCGGCGTCGAGCTTGTCCGCCTCCTCGGGAGTGGGGGCGGTACCGCCGAGGTGACGGGGCTGCCACCAGACGCCCTTCGGGATCTCCGGGTAGCCCCGCTGCGCCTGGTCGAGCATCTCGCTCATCCGCCCGCGCAGGTCGGCGGTGACGGCGTCGTAGTCGTCGCCGCGCTGGGGGTGCATGGGCTCGCCGACCACGATCGTGATCGGCACGTGCCGCTGCAACAGCTTCTTGGGGTGGCCCTTGGTCCACAGCCGCTGGGTGCCCCACAGGGAGACCGGAATCATCGGCACCTTGGCACCGACGGCCATCCGGACCGCGCCGTTCTTGATCTCCTTGACCGTGAAGGACCGGCTGATCGTGGCCTCGGCGAACACTCCGACGACCTCTCCGCCCCTGAGCGCCTTCAGCGCCGCGCCGAACGCGGCGGCGCCCGCCGCGCGGTCGACCGGGATGTGGTGCATGCCGCGCATCAGCGGGCCGGAGATCTTGTGGTCGAAGACCTCCTTCTTCGCCATGAAGCGCACCAGGCGCTTTGAGGGGCGCGCGGCCAGGCCGGCGAAGATGAAGTCGAGATAGCTGATGTGGTTGCTGACCAGCACGGCTCCGCCGGTCCGCGGGATGCGCTCGGCCCCCTCGATGCGGATCTTGACGTCCAGCGCGCGGAACAGGGTCAACGCCGCCCCGATGACCGGGGGGTACACGATCTCAGCCATGGCTGAACCGTACCTCAGCCGCTCCCCCCTCCCACACCCGCGAAAGGCTCAGTGTCCCCGGAACGCCTCCTCCAGCCACCACGAGCCCCGCGCACGGCTGACGTGGGCGTGGATCAGCAGGGGCCGTTCCCTGGCTCCGTCCAGCCAGCGGGCCACCTCGGCGAGATCGGACCTGTCCCTTACCGTGACAGCCTCGCAGCCGAAGCCGCGGGCGATGGCGGCGATGTCCGTGGGCGGGAAGGTCACCGTGTCCAGAGGGTGGCCGTCCGGGCCGAAGTGGTGCACCTCGGCGCCGTAGCCGTCGTCGTCGTACACGACGATCACCATCGGGAGACCGAGCCGCACGACGGTCTCCAGTTCGGCGACGCCCATCAGCGCGCCGCCGTCGCCCAGCGCGGCCACCGGGAGCCTGTCCGGCTGGGCCAGGGCGGCACCGATCGCGGTGGCCAGGCCGAGACCGACCGACTGGAACGCCTGCGTGAAGCAGAAACCCCGCTCGTCGGGAACGTCGAGGAACATCGATGGATATCCCATGAAATTTCCGGAGTCGATGGAGAGGACGCGTTCCGCGGGGAGCAGGTCGTCCAGTTCGATGGTCAGCGTCCTGGGGTCGATGCGGCCGTCACCGCTCTCGTCGGTGTAGGGCACGTCCCGCCAGCGGTTCTCCCCGGCGATCCTGGCGGCCAGTGCCGCCGAGCGGTAACCGGTTCTCGTGTCGTCGCCGAGCAGCCGGGTGACCTCCCGCGCGGTGCGGGCGACGTCACCCGTCACGCCGAGGTGGACCGGGCGGTGGGTGCCGAGCGCGGCGGCCTCCAGGTCGACCTGGACGACCGTGGTGTCGCGGCCGATCAGCGTGCCGTGGCGCATCGTCCACATGTTGAGCGCGCACCCCCAGCCCACGAGCACGTCGGCGTCACGGATGAGCTCGGCGGTGAGCGGCGAGGCGAAACCACCGCTGACGTCCAGGTCCCACCGGCTGCCCCGGAAGAGTCCCCTGGCCACGGCGGAGGTGGCCAGCAGCGCTCCGGCCCGCTCGGCGAGCTCCTCGAGTTCGTGCCGCGCCTCACGGGCACCACGCCCGGCCACGAAGACGGGGCGGCGTGCCGCCGCGAGGATCTCCGCCAGCCGGGCGGCCTCCCCGGCCTCCGGTACGCCCCTCGGACCGTTCCCGCCCGAGGCCCCCGTACCCGAGGCCCCCGCGACCAAGGCTCCCGGCACGTCCGGGACCTGTCGCCCCTGGACCTCCAGCGGAAGGTTGAGCAGGACCGTGCGGCGGCCTTCGCCGGCGACGCGGAACGCCTCGGCGGTGTCGGCGGCGGCGGTCTCCGCCGAGGAGATCCGCAGCGGGACGGCACCCACCGCCTCCGCCAGCGCGGCCTGGTCGACGAAGAAGTTGGAGCGGGGCTCCGTCGCCTCTCCCGCCAGCACGATGAGCGGGGTACGGCTCTTGGCGGCCTCGGCGATGCCGGTCATCGCGTTGGTGAGCCCCGGCCCCTGGTGGACGCTGAGCACGCCGACCCTGCCGCTGAGACGCGCGTAGGCGTCGGCCATGGTCGCCGCGCCGCCCTCGTGGCGCGCGGCGACGTAACGCGCGCCGTGCGCGACCAGGGCGTTGGTCACGTGGAAGTTGCCGCTGCCCACCACCCCGAAGGCGGTGTCCACACCGAGCGAGGCGAGGATGTGGCCCACGGCCTCGGCGACGTTCACCTCTCGACCAGTGCCAGCACCCGCAGCGGGCTGCCGGAGCCTCCCACGATGGGCAGCGGCGACGCGACGACCACCGCGCCGGTCACCGGGAGCCGGTCGAGGTTGCGCAGCTGGGTCAGCCCGTACTTTCCCGCGCCCAGCAGGAAGGAGTGGCACGGGAAGGCCGGGTCGAAGCCGTGCGCGGCGCCGGCGTCCGTGCCCACGGTCTCCACGCCCAGCCCGGCGATCGAGGTCTCCTCGGCCAGCCAGCGGGCGCACTCGACCGATACTCCGGGCGTGTGCGGGCCCGTCTCGTTCGCGTTCAGGAAGCGCTCCTGGTCGTGGGAGCGGGCGTCCCAGCCCGTTCGGTAGAGCAGCCATCCGCCCTCGGGCAACGGCCCGTTGGCCTCCTCCCACGCCTTGACGTGCGCGATCTCCAGCAGGAAGTCCGCGTCTCCGGCCGCCTCCGCGGCGAAGTCGAGGACCACTGCCGGGGCGATCAGCCGGTCGACCGGAACCCGCGAGACGTCCTCGCCGTCCTTTCCGGTGACCCAGTGCACGGGGGCGTCGAAATGGGTGCCGGTGTGCTCTCCCGTCACGATGTCGTTCCAGTACCAGGCGGGGCCGCGGTCGTCGTAGCGGCTGATCTCCTTGAGCGTGAACGGGACGGTGTTGCCGAACGGCTCCGGCAGCCGCAGGATCGGCGTCTCCGACGACAGCGGCGCCGTCAGGTCGATCACCTCGATCCCGCCGTTCCGGATGCTCTCCACCAGGTTTCGCAACACCGACATGACGCCTCCAACACGGGATGAGATCTGGGCAGATCCTCCTACAGCGCCACCGCCCGCCACCTCCTCCGGCGCGTGACCTCGCCGCGGCCCGCCGCGGGACGCCCTCGGGAGAAACCACGCCCGGTCACACGGCTTACCTGGACTCCGTGAGGGTCCCGGTAAGCCGTGCGACCGGGCTCCGCGCGAGGCACCGTCCGTACGGGCACGCGCGAAGCGGGACTAGCGCGTGGCCAGCAGACCCTCCAGGAGGCCGATGACCGCCTGGATCGGCGGGGGCGTGGTCCCGAACTCCACGTCGGTCCCGCTGACGGAGTCCATCACGGTGACCGAGTTGGGCGGCAGGCCCCAGCGCTCGCCGCCGTCGTGGCCGACGCCGACCTCGATGCCGGCGAAGGTGACGTACTCCCAGTTCTTGAGGTCCCTCCTGAGTGCCTCGTGGCCCTGCGCGGTCGCCCACTTGGCGACGGCCGCGAGGATGTCACCGAGGGTGTTCTCGCGCTCCTTCAGATCGCCGGACTGGAGTTCCTCGATCAGACGGTCCAGCTCGGCACGCTGGGCGAGAAGTGCCTTGATATCGCTCATGAGGGGCCTTTCGAAGAAGGTGAGGGTACGCGGATGACAGCACTGAACTCGTCGGAACATCGTTCAAGCCGGAATCGGGCCCCCGCTCGGGCACTCCCGCCGCGATCCGCGCCCTGCCGAAGGCTCCACCGATCGCCGGAGAGGACATTGCTGTCATGCGTCACATAATGGTGCCGCACCCACCCGCTCGCCGTCGATCCATCAATATGGGCTTTTAACAGTCCAAAACCCCAAGACGGAGCCGTTCTCGGAAAACGCGTCAGGGGACGGCGTCGTAGGCGTCGGCGGTGAGGCCGAGATACTCCTCGCGGCTCAGCGTCCGGGCCTCGAAGCCGAGGCCGTGCCGCGTGGCGAAGCGGTGCGCGTCCTCCGGTGACCAGGGTCCGGGCAGGTGACGGAGGATCCGGCCGCTGCCGCCCATCACGAAGAGTCCGGCCAGGTTCCCATGGCGGTAGGTCATCAGACCGGCCGCGCATCCCGCGTCCGGCCCGATCGCGATGTCGTCGGGAACCATCCGCGGGCCGAGCCAGACGCGCAACGTACTCTTGCGCCAGACGGAGAGGTACGGTCCGCCGGGTGGCCCGAGCGCGCTGCCGCGCCGGATCCGCCGGCCGTGCCACGCCTGGCGCGCGGGGTTCAGGACGACGAGCAGGGGAGCGAAGAAGACCGCCAGCCACTTGGCGTCCAGGATGTCCAGCAGCGCCCTTCCCAGTGCGGACAGCCCCCGCCACGCGAACCAGCCGCTCGCCGAGACGATGTAGGCCATCGCCAACAGGCCCGCCACCCCGGCACAGACCGTGGCGACCGTCCTCGCCCTGGACGCTCTGGAGAGCGCCTGCCCGGTGAGACGCGTCCAGCCGGGAGCTCGCCTGCCCAGGGTGGCACGCACCGCCCGGGGCGGTGCGATCAGGGCGTCGAGTACGGGCACTCCCCTCCCCGCCGCGAAGATGGCCACGTCCGGTGGCGTCCACTCGCCGGGCAGGTCGGCGAGCACCAGCCCGTCGGCGTCGAGCGCGGCGAGACCGGTGAGGAAACGCGACTCCTTCTTGCCCGAGTTCTTGCCCGAGACGAAGACGGCGCGCTCGTAGCGGTAGTGGTACAGGGCCGCGGGCGCGAGCCGCATCGAACGCCCGGAGATCGAATCCGTCGCGACCAGTGTCCGGTCGTCCCAGGTGAGGCTGGTCGCCGGAGCGGGCGCGCCGTCCAGCGCCCCGCCATACGGCAGAAGCTCGGTCGGCGCCTCCTCGGCGAGGTTGGCGGGGAGTCCTTCGTGCGCCGTGGTGTACCACTGCCGCGCCCGGTTCCCGAACGCGGCATACGCCTCCTGCTCCGTGGCGTACCGCCGGTACTCGGAGGCCAGCCCGGCAGCGGCGGCGAACGTCTGCACCTGGTGGCGGGACCTGAACCCCGGGGAGTCGAGCATGACCCTCCCGCCCTCGTCCAGGACCGCGAGACCGTAGACGATCCTGTTCCCGGAGGGGCGGCCGTACAGGACGAGCCTCGTCGCGCGCTCCTTGCCGCCGAGCGGCAGCCGCACACGGTATCGGCCGGAAACGTCGACGACCAGAGAATCCTGGTCGATCGACAACTCGCACCCTCCCCCGGTAAGTGATGGCCTCGTGTCGATCGTTACCCCCTCCTACCCGGCCCGACGAGCCCCCTTTCCGTAAATGACGGATAAAGAAAACATAAAGTTCCAGGAAAAGCGCCTTGCGGTCGGGGCCGCCACGACCGGCGCGGCCCCGTTCCTCGTTTCAACGCGTTCGGATCAGACCCGGCTCGATGGGTTCAGGCTCTCAGCATTCGAACCTGTGCCGACTCCACGTAGCGTCCCCGCACGTCGCCGAGTGCCACGCGAGCCGCGGTGGAGAAGAATTCGTTCTCCTGGTGCGTGACGGATTCCACCGAGTCGAACTCCCTGATCCATACGAACTCGTCCGGGTCCTCCACATTGACCCATGCCGCGGGCACCTGGACGCCGACCAGGTGGTGCAGGGGGACGATGGTCTTGTGGAAGAACGGCAGCCAGTCGGCCATCAGCCCCTCCCTGATCCGGTAGATCCGAAGCTGCGTGACCTCGCCGCGCGGACGCGGCTCCGGCTCGGAGACGACGGGCCGGCGAGCGAGCGAGGACACCTCGCTCACGGCGGACCCGGGGCTGGTGAGCACGGGGACACGGACATCGGCCCCGTCGAGGGCGCTCGCCATGGTCGCCTGCGCCAGCACGATGACGTCCACCTCGGCGGCGAGGTCCGCCACCGTTCGGCGGACGGCCTCGTCGTGCCGGTCGGGGTGACCGGCCTGCAGGTGGTCGAACGCCCCCTCACACAGCCGGTCGACGACCTCGACGGTCCTGCCCTCGTGCGCGGCGGTCCGCTCGATGATGGCGCGGCTCGCGGCGCGGTTGGACTCCAGGGTGGCGATGACGCCGATCCTGCGGTAGCCGATCGCGTGCCGCGCCATCGGCCGGTCGATCCGGATCACCGGTCTCTTCCGTGTCGCCGCGACGACATCGGTGGCCGGCCCCAGCGTCGAGCAGGTGACGATCACCGCGTCGGCGCCACCCGCCAGGGCCGAGTCCACGTGGTGCTGCAGTGCCGTCACCGTCCGGTCGAAGGCCAGGCCCGGCTCGGCCGTCGCCGATCCGAACAGCACCTCGTCGACGATGTGACGGGTGGTCACGCCCTCGATGCCGGACTTCGCGAGGTGCTCGAACACCGTCACCAGTGTGGGCACGGTATGGATGAACGCGACGGTCGGCCCCGAGCGGGTGTCCGGTTCTGCCGCGAGGTGGGCGTCTGACGTCATGGCCGCACGATCACCTTGCCCGGCAGTTGCCGGATCGCACCCAGCTGGTCAGGCAGCTCGTTCACCTTGATCTCGCCTTCGATGAACGATCCGAGGTCGACCCGGCCCGAGAGCACGAGGTCCTGCAGCTGTTCCCAACTGGACCAGATACGGCGTCCGTACACGCCCTTCCAGTTGATGACGCGCAGATTGACGTCCCGGGAGATGTTGACACCGACCAGCGAGGACGAGTGCCCGACGGAGACCAGGGTGGATTCCAGGCCGAGGGCGGAGAACATCGCCTCGTAGGCGGACGGGGCACCGGAGACCTCGAATCCGATCTCCGCACCGCCCAGGGGGCCGCTGCGCCGGCTGTGCTCCACGAAGTCGGTGACCTGGTCGGCGCCGAACGTGACCGCGCCCAGTGCGGCCGCGCGGTCACGCCGCGCCTGGTTCGGTTCCAGGACGATCACCTCACCGGCTCCCAGCGCTCTCAGCTCGGCGACGAGGAAGAGCCCCACCGGGCCCGCGCCGGTGATGACGACGGTCCGGTCCTGAACCTCGCCCGCCTGCTGGATCGCGTGCATCGCGACGCCCGCGGACTCGAAAAGGACCGCTTCGGGACCGACCTGGTCGGCCAGCGGGAAGCACGCGGACACCGGTACCGCGAGCAGGGAGGTGAACGCGCCGTCACGGTTCACACCCGGAATCGTGATGTTGAGGCAGTTGTGCCGCGCGTCGCGCCGGCAGGCCGGGCAGCTGCCGCACCACACGTGCGACTCACCCGCGATCCGCTGGCCGACTCCGATCGTCGTCACGCCCTCGCCCAGCGCGACCACGCGGCCGCAGTACTCGTGCCCCATGATCAGGGGAAAGGCGCTGCCCCACGCCGCCGCACCGGGGGTCCAGTCCGCGAGGGTGTAGTCGGTTCCGCAGACCGATGCCGACTCCACCTCGATCAGAACCTCCCCCGCCGCCGCCGTCGGCTCGGGCACGTCGGCCACCTCGATGCCCGGCTGGGGGCCGGTCTTGATTACCGCTTCCATCATGTGTTCCTCCGATTCGGGGGTTCGGTCAGTTGACCGCGGCCGGAGCGGCCGGCTCCACGCCGCCGCGCTCGTCGACCCGGTGGTTGTTCGCGAACGGCTGCCAGCGCGTCTCCGGCAGCGTTATCAGCGAGACGATGCCGACGGCGTACAGCGCCACCAGGACACCGACGATGCTCCACGTGGTGCCGGTGCTCGACAACAGCAGGGCCGCCGCGAACGGCGCGGTCGATCCGGCGATGAGATTGTTCATCGTGTAGACGGTGGCGTGGCCGGAGTACCGGACCGCGGTCGGGAACGGCTCGGCGAAGAACGCCGCCATGACCCCGGCGGACATGAACTGTGAGCCCTGCCCGATGAGCATGGCCAGCAGCATCACCGGGATGCTCTTGGTGTCGAGCAGCGGGAACAGCGCCACCGACCCGCAGAGCGAGGTCGCCATCGTGAGGGTCAGCACCCGCTTGCGGCCGAAACGGTCGGACAGCGCCCCGCCCAGCGGGACCAGTGCGAGCCCGCAGAGGTTCAGCGCGAGGACGAGCCCGAAGGTGACGGAGCTGGACATGCCCAGGTCGTTGACGATGTACGCCAGAGAGTACGTGCTGACCAGGTAGCTCAGCGCGGTGTTGGGCAGCCACACCAGGATGAGCCGCACGACGCTGGACCGTTGCGTCCGGAACACCTCAAGAAGGGGGCGGCGCGTCTGTGCTCCCAGCTGACTCGCCTCCAGAAAGACCGGTGACTCCTCCACGTGGCGGCGGATGAAGTAGCCGATGACGGCGATCACGGACCCCAGCACGAAAGGTATGCGCCAGCCCCAGCTGTTGAGGACGGTCTCGCTCATGGCCGCTCCCGCGCCGAGCATGAACACCGCCACGATCACCTGGCCCAGCGGGTTGCCGAAGTTCACCATGGCCCCGTAGATGCCGCGGCGGTTGTCGGGGGCGTACTCAAGGGCCATGACCTGGGCGGAACTCGCCTCCCCGCCGAGGCAGAAGCCCTGCAGGAAACGGAGGAGCACCAGGCCGGCGGGTGCCGCCGCGCCAATGGAGTCGTATCCCGGCAGGAGCCCGATGGCCAGTGAGACGGCGCCCATCATCGTCAGCGAGACGACCATGGCCTTCTTCCTGCCGGCCCGATCGGCTATCCGGGTGAAGGCTGCGGCGCCCAGCGGGCGTGCCAGGAATCCGACGCCGAAGGTGGCGAAGGATTGGATGACGGCCACCGCCGGGGTCGACGTGGGGAAGAAGACATGCGGGAAGACCACGCCGGCGAGGGCGCCGTACAGGGCGAAGTCGAACCACTCCAGGGTGGTACCGACCGTGGTCGCGGTCAGGACCCGCCGGTGGGAGGAGGCGTTGGGGGGTGGACTGGCGGACAGCTGCGAAGCGGAGTTCGACATTGGCTAACCTTCGGCATTGCGAAAAGAGAAAGGGATGAGAGGGCTCGGGAGACCCGGTGGTCACCGATGCGAGCCCGGCGAGCCACCTCGAAGGTTCTAGGCGAGGTGCTCGACGGTGATGAACTCCAGGATGGTGTCGCTGTCGTTGACCAGGTCGTGCAGCAGGTAACTCCCGTTCCGGAAGACGAAGTGGCGAGTGTCGCCCTTTCTGTAGACGACTCGGCGAGTGGTGCCGTCGTCGGTGTGCTGGATGGACACGCCGTCGCGCAGGGCGGTCCAGAAGTAGTCGAGCGTGTGGCGGTGCGCCGGCAACCGCTGACCGGGCGGCACCTCGATGTGCCAGACCCTGACCCGGTCGTCCTCGGACAGCACCTTGGATCCGATGACCAGGTTGTAGGCGTTCTCCCTGAACTCCTGCCTCAACTCCTCACTCCAACTGTCGAACCCGGCGGCGATCAGGTCTCCGGCCAGCGGAAACTCATCGGTATGGCTTGTCTTCGCGGTCACGTAAGGGTCCTCACTTTCTCGGTGGTCCCATACGTTAGGAGCAGCAAGAAATAGCGAATAGTCCCTATTTCGCTACCGGAGCGATAGTTTGCGGCTATCACTTTTGAGTCGCGGTGACCGTCTTCAACTCGTTGAGGAACGGCTGGGCCAGGCTCGGCAGCGCGGTCGTCGAGTACACGTAGAGCTCGCGCAGCAACGGCACCGCCAGCGATCGGGCGTAGCGCCGCAGCGGCCGGGGGACGACGTTACCCGGGACGAGGGTCGGCCCGAGCCCGACGGTCGCGAGGCGGACGGCCACGTCGGTCTGGCTGGTCGAGACGGCCCCCTCCGGTGCGATTCCCGCGGCGGCGAACACCTCGTCGAGGATGTCCGACAGGCCGTGGTCGCGCGAGAACAGCACCCACGGCCGGTCGCCGAGGGCGGAGATGTCGACCGCCCGCGAGTCCAGCAGGGGGTCTCCCTGGGGAAGGACCACGACGAACTCCTCGGTACCGATGGACTCCATCACCTCGAACGCCGCGGAGGGTTTGGGGCCGACGGCGAAGTCGTGCAACCCCTGCCGAGTGGAACGCTCCAACTCGGCCGAGCTACGGTATTCGTGCAGGTAGGCAGGGACTCCCGGCCGTCCGGACCGCCATGCGAGAAGAGCGTCGGGCACAAGCCCCGCGGCGATCGACAGGACCGTGGCGAATCTCAGCTCGCCCTGCTCGCCCCCCAGGGCCAGGATCGCGAACCGCTTCGCCCGCTCGGCCGCCGCCAGCGTGCTACGCGCCTCACGGAGGAAGACCCGGCCTGCCGGCGTCAGGGTCACCCCCCGCGGCTGCCGGTTCAGCAGCGCCCCGCCGACCTCCCTCTCAAGCGCCGCTATCTGGGTCGAGAGCGATGGCTGGGCCACGAACAGAGCCTCCGCCGCCTTGCGGATCGACCCGCGATCGGCCACCGCGACGAAGTACTCCAGCTGCCGTAGTCTCATCGCCACCGTCCATCGTTTCCTCGCTGTCACACTCGGCTGTCATCCGACCGCTTCTGTCCACTCTGGCCGTTATGTCAACCATGTCGGGTCCGACGGTAGCCGATATGGGAATGCCGGGAATTCCGCGTTACGGTGCCCCTTTAAGCGATGGCCCGCCGGCGCGGGACGGCATTCAGGATCGCGATCTGTGGCGACGACGACACCGAGAGGCAGGTGCCGGCCTTCAGGCGGGATCGGCCATCCGCCGCTGCGCCCGATCACCGCCCCGGTTCCTACTTGTAGCGGAAGTAGACGAAGAGACGGCCGTGGTTCTTGGCGTCCTTGTCGATGCGGTGGTAGAGGGCCTTGATCTCCTTCTGCTCCAGGAAGCGCAGGACCTTCTTCTTGAGCTGGCCCGAGCCCTTGCCGGGGATGATCTCGACCTCGGTGGCCTTCTTCCTGATGGCCTCGTCGATGATGCCCCGCAGTGCCTTGTCGATCTCCCCACCCCGGTTGTAGATGGGGTGTAGATCAAGCTTGAGCTTCAACCGGGCCTCCCGCGTGTCATCTGGGGTCAGTCTACGCACGGTGGACCGTCGTGCCCGTCCGCCGGCCACAAGTGCCTCGGGCCTGGAGAGCGGCCGAGCCGCGGCTCCGCGGTAACCAGAACACCCGGTGCAGTCTGCAATGAAATTTGACCAATTCCAATGATGATTGTGTCAATTTCATGATCTAGGCAAATAAATGGTCTCTAGTTAGGCTGCCAGTCATGATCGGCCGCCTTTACCGGGTGGCCGATCGCGTGTCACCCGACGGGGAGGGTCACGGCCTCCCCCGGCATGCCCTGCCCCGGGCACACGGACGGCCCCCCTCCCCGCCACGTGAGCTGTTCATGCGTGTCGAAAGGGAGGTCTCGTTGACCAGGAAGCCCTACTTACCGAGGACCAGACGCGTGGCGGTACTCGCCGCCGGCCTCGGGCTCGTCGCGGCGATGGCGCCGCCCGCGAGTGCGGATCCCACCCCCACCCCCGCGCCGTCCGCCAAGTGGACGGCGACCCCCCTGACCGGGGGTGAGCCGGTCCAGGGCGCGAAGTCCCCCACCGGCAAGCTCGCCCGCAGTGACGAGGGGCTGCTGAAGTCAACCTCGGGCGCCACGGTCAACGTGATGGTCAAGCTCGACTACGACTCCTTCGCCGCCTATCAGGGCGGCCTCGAGGGACTTCCCGCGACGAGCCCGGCCAAGACCGGGAAGGCTCTTGACATAAAGAGCGGCGACGCGAAGAAATACCAGAAGCACATCGAGGACGTCGAGAACACCTTCCTCGCCGAACTGGCCAGAAGCGTGCCGGGCGCCACGGCGGGCCAGAAGCTGCGGACCGTCTACGGCGGCATCGCGCTGCGCATCCCCGCCAACAAGGCGGCCGCGGTGCTGAAGCTGCCCGGGGTGGCCGCCGTCCAGGAGGACAAGCCCGAGCAGCTGCTGACCGACTCCAGCCCCGAGTTCATCGGGGCGCCCGCGATCTACAACAAGCTGGGCGGCAGCTCCTCCTCCGGTAAGGGCGTCGTCGTCGGCATCCTCGACTCCGGTGTCTGGCCCGAGCACCCCCAGTTCGCCGACCCGGGTACGCTGCCCGCCGTACCGGCGACCAAGGACGGCACCCCGCGCGTCTGCAACTTCGGCGACAACCCGCTGACCCCGGCGGCCGACCCGTTCGTCTGCAACCGGAAGCTCATCGGCGGTGCCCCGTTCCTCGACACCTACAACGCGGTCTACCCCGGCGAGTACTTCCCGACCAGCGCCCGTGACTCCAACGGTCACGGCACCCACACCGCGACCACCTCGGCCGGCGGTCCGGTCGCCGACGCCAACCCGCTCGGCATCAGCCGCGGCCCGATCCACGGCATCGCCCCGGCGGCGCACGTGTCGATCTACAAGGTCTGCGGCGTCGAGGGCTGCTTCCCCTCCGACTCCGCCCAGGCGGTCGGCCGGGCCATCCTCGACGGCGTCCGCGTGATCAACTTCTCGATCTCGGGCGGCACCTCCCCCTACAGCGACCCGGTGGAGCTGGCCTTCCTCGACGCCTACGCGGCCGGCGTGCTCGTCTCGGCCTCGGCGGGCAACGCGGGTCCCGGCGCGGCGACGGTCAACCACGTCGCCCCGTGGGTGACCACGGTGGCGGCCTCCACCCAGCCCAGGACCTTCCAGTCGACGATCACGCTGTCCGGTTCCGGCGGCGCGACGGCCACGCTGAAGGGCGCCTCCATCACGGGGGGCGTGCCCTCCGCGCTGCCGGTGGTGCGGGCCTCGGCGCCGCCGTACTCCAACGCTCTGTGCACCACGCCCGCGCCCCCGGGCCTGTTCGTCGGGAAGATCGTCGCCTGTGAGCGCGGTCCCAACCGGGTCCTGAAGAGCTTCAACGTCAAGCAGGGCGGCGCAGCCGGCATGGTCCTGTACAACTCCAGCCCGCTCGACGTGATGACCGACAACCACTGGCTCCCCACGGTTCACATCGACAAGCCCGATACGGACGCGCTGCTGACGTTCCTGTCGGCCAACCCCGGCGCGACCGCCTCGTTCACCCAGGGCACCAAGGCCACCTGGCAGAGCGACAGGATCACCACGTTCTCCTCGCGCGGCCCCGGCGGCGACTTCCTCAAGCCTGACGTCACCGCCCCCGGCCTGCACATCGTGGCCGGACAGACGCCGGTGCTGGAGGATCCGGCCGGTGGCCCGCCGAACAACCTGTACCAGGTCATCGCGGGCACGTCGATGTCGTCGCCGCACGTCGCGGGCTCCGCGGCCCTGGTGTTCGCGCTGCACCCGGACTGGACCCCCGGCCAGGTGAAGTCCGCACTGGAGACGACGGCCAAGACCTCGGTCACCAAGCAGGACGGCGTCACCCCGGCCGACCCGTTCGACACCGGCGGCGGGCGCATCGACCTGACCAAGGCCGGTGACCCCGGCCTGACCCTGGACGAGACGGGCGCGAACTTCCTGGCCGCGGCCGACGACCCGCTGAACCGCATCGACCTGAACCTGCCGTCGGTGAACGCCCCGATCATGCCGGGTCTCATCACCGCCAAGCGGACGGTCACCAACGTCACGGACAAGACGCTCGTCTTCACCGCCACGGGCACGACCGTGGCCGGCGCGAACATCTCGGTGCTGCCGCCGCTGCTCACCGTGAAGGCGGGCAAGACCGCCAAGTTCAGCGTGGTGATCACCGCACCCGACCTGCCCGAGGGTCAGTACTTCGGCCAGGTGAACCTCAAGCAGGTGAACGGCTCGCGCGAGCTGCACCTGCCGGTCGCGTTCGTCCGCAAGCAGGGCGCCGTCCCGGTGGAGCAGACCTGTGCCCCGGCCACCATCCCGCGTAACACCGGCGAGTCCACCTGCACCGTCACCGTGCGGAACGACACGCTCCAGGACGCCGAGGTCACCGCGGTCAGCACGCTGGACAGCAAGCTGCGCCTGAACTCGGTGACCGGCGCCACCAAGGTCGGTTCCCAGATCGCGACGGCGAAGACCACCCTCGCGGCCAGGCAGCCGGACAGGCCGGGCATCGCCCCGGGCATCGGGCCGGCCCCGTACCTGCCGCTTGACGCCTTCGGCATCGCACCGGTACCGATCGGCGACGAGCAGGCGATCAACTTCACGGTCCCCGCGTTCCAGTACGCGGGCAAGACCTACACCAGGATCGGCATCGTCTCCAACGGCTACACGATCGCCGGAGGAAGCTCGGGGTCGACGGACATCTCGTTCGAACCGCAGACCCTGCCCGACTCCTCGACCCCGAACAACGTGCTCGCCCCCTACTGGACCGACCTGGACGGCACCGGCGCGCCGGGCATCTACGCCGGGACGCTGACCGACGGCGTCAGCGACTGGCTCGTCATCGAGTGGCGGGTCAACCTCTACGGCACCACCGCCACCAAGGTGTTCCAGCAGTGGATCGGGCTGAACGGGACCGAGGACATCACCTACACCTACGACCCGGGCAACCTGCCCGGCGCCCCCCCGGCGGGCTACGGCCTGACCGTGGGAGCGGAGAACGGTGACGGCACCGCGGGCGGCCAGATCACCGGCCCGCCGACCGAGGACCTCCGGGTGACCAGCACGCCCGGCGCCCCGGGTGGCAGCCTGAACTACACGATGAAGATCAAGGGTGTCAGCGCCGGGACCGGGAAGGTGACGACGGGAACGTCGACACCGCAGGTCAAGGGCGTGACCATCGAGGTGGACAAGATAGTCGTCCAGTAGCGGGAGGGGATATCGGACCGATGGGCCCGGCGCGTCGCGCCGGGCCCATCGGGTCTTCACCGGGAACTTCGGGGAACGGGCGCTCAGCGGTGGAGGTAGTCGACCAGGTAGGCCTTCTCCGTCTCCAGCGCCTCGATGGAGCTCTTGACCACGTCGCCGATGCTCACGATCCCGGCCAGCCGGCCGGCGTCCACGACCGGCACGTGCCGGATGCGATGCGTGGTCATGGTCTGGCGGAGGTCGTCGACGTCGGTGTCCGGGGGGCAGGTGCGGACCTCGGTCGTCATGATGGACGACACCGTGTCGTCCAGCACGCGCGCGCCCCGGTCGTGCAGCCGCCGTACCACGTCGCGCTCGGAGACGATGCCCTCGATGGAGGAGCCGTTCTCGGACACCACCACGGCGCCGATGTTCTTCTCGGCCAGGATGGCCAGGAGTTCGGTGACCGTCGCACCTGGGCGTACGGTCGCCACCTCTGTTCCCTTGCCTTGCAGAATCGTACCGATCAGCATTGACACCACCTCGGTTCAGCCTGGCGCAGGTATCCCTTTCCTCTGCCCAATCGGGCCTCACGCTAAGCCACCGAGACGGCAAAGCGTGTGACTGTCACGTAACGGGCAGCAGCCGGACCGCGTCGAGGGCCAGGGTGAGCTCGACGATGTCGAGCGGGCGCGCCAGGGAACGGCCGGTGAGCTGCTCGATGCGGCGGATGCGGTTGAAGACCGTGTTGCGGTGGCAGTACAGCTGCCCCGCGGCGCGCATGGCCGAGCCCTCGCAGCGCAGCCACGCCTGCAGGGTGCCGAGGAGCACGTCCCGGTCCGCCTGGTCGAGGGCGAGGATGGGCCGCAGCACAGCTCCGCTGAGGTGGCCCGCGAGCTCGGGCTGGCTGACCACCAGGGCGGCGGGCAGCCTGTCCTCCAGTCTGGCGATCTCCGGGCCGTCGCCCACGCACGTCCGCAGAGCGAGCTCGGCGAGCCGCCTGGCGCGGCCCAGCTCGGCCAGTCCCTCGACGATCGGGCTGATCCCGGCGCAGCCGGTGACGTGCGGGCGCAACTCCTCGGCCAGGTGCTCCATGTCCGCCTCGTGCAGCAGCACCACCGACACCTCGTAGTCGGGGCGCATCCGCCACAGCAACCGCATCGCACCCAGGGCGGTCGGCCGTGGGGCGTCGTCCCCGTGGTCGTGGCGGCCCGGCAACCTGGTGATGACGACGGCGTACCGGCCCAGCTCGGGCAGGTCCAGCGCGGCGGCGGCACTGCGGACCAGGGCGGCGTCCGCCCGGTCCTCCAGGAGCGCGTCGAGCAGGGCCTGGACCCTCTCGGCTGTGCGGCCGAACATCTCGGCCTCCCGTCTTCGGTAGGCCTCGGCGGCGGCGATCGCCTGCCTGTCGATGGCGTGCCACACCTTCGTGGCGCTGCGGATCAGGACCGGCAGGCTGTCGGACTCCTCCTCGGTGACCACGTCGATGAGGCCGTCCCACATCACCTGTGCGGAGAGCCGGTAGCTGCGCAGCAGGGAGTCCATGGGCAGGCCCTGCTCCGCCCTGCGCCGGGCGGTCTTCTCGGCCTGTGGCAGGTCGCGCCGCTCGGGGCGGGGCAGCAGGATGGCGCCGATGCCGTCCCGCATCGCCTCGTAGACGCTCTGCCAGTGGTCGTCGGTGGGCACCATCCTGCGGTACGCCTCGTCGGTGTCGCGGATCCTCGCGACGAGCTCGTCGGTGAGCTCGGGAAGTCTCAGCAGCAGCCGTCGGGCGGCCAGGCGCATGATCCTGCGTACTTCGTCATCCGTAACCGGCCGGGTCCCCATCTGGGAATCGTGTCAGCAAGTCAGGTAATGGAACAAGGTTCTGTTCTGTTTCGTGATCCGGGGTTGTACTCGCGCACAACCGCGCCCCGTCCGGCATGGGCGCCCGCCCCGACTTCACCTGGCCCTCTGGACGCCGGTGAACCACCTCGGTTGGGTGCGTTCATCGGCTGTACAGGAGGAACACATGGACGTGCACGCCCCTCGCCCGCCCGGAGACTCCGGGCTGGTCGTCAGGGATCTGGCGGTGAGCTACGGCCCGGTCCTGGCCCTGCGGGGTGTCTCGCTGGACGTCCCGCGCGGTTCGGTCGTCGCGGTGCTCGGCGGCAACGGCGCGGGGAAGTCCACCCTGCTGCGCGCCATATCGGGCACCCTCCGGTTCCATCGGGGCGGGATCACCGCGGGCGAGGTCACCTTCGGCGGGACGCGGCTCTCCGGCGCCACCACCTCGGCCGTCGTGGCCGGCGGCGTCGTCCAGGTACCCGAGGGCCGCCGGGTCTTCGCGCGGATGACCGTGGCGGAGAACCTGCGGGCCGGTGCACTCGGCGCGCCCGACCGGCGGTCGGCTGCCGAGGCGAGAGAGAAGGTGCTCACGCTCTTCCCCGTGCTCGCCGAGCGCGCCGGGCAGCGCGCGGGACTGCTGTCCGGGGGCGAGCAGCAGATGCTCGCCATCGGCCGCGCGCTGATGGCCAGACCGAGGATGCTTCTGCTCGACGAGCCCACCCTCGGCCTGGCGCCGATGATGGCCGCCCGGATCGCCGACACCGTTCGCGAGATCAACGCCGGGGGGACCACGGTGCTCCTGGTGGAGCAGAACGCCGCCATGGCCCTGTCCCTGGCCTCGCACGCCTACGTGCTGGAGGTCGGAGAGGTGGTCCTGTCGGGACCGGCCGCCGAACTCGCCGCGAGCGACGAGGTGCGCCGCCGCTACCTGGGCATCGAGGACACCCCCGCGGACGCGCCCGCGGACGCGGCCGACGCCCGTCCCGTGCTGGCGAGGTGGTCCGCGTGAGCGGTAAGGACACCTCCGTTCCCCGGCTCGACGTGCGCGAGGTGACGGTGCGCTTCGCCGGGCTCACCGCGCTGGACGCGGTCGGCTTCACCGTCGAGCCCGGCAGTGTGCACGCTGTGATCGGGCCCAACGGGGCGGGCAAGTCGACCTGCTTCAACGTCCTGTCGGGCGTCTACCGGGCCACCTCGGGCAGCGTGCGGTTCGGCGACGCGGAACTGACCGCCCTGGCCCCGCACCGCATCGCCGCCCTGGGCGTGGCGCGCACCTTCCAGAACATCGCGCTGTCGCCGATGCTGTCGGTGCGGGACAACCTGATGCTCGGCCGCCACCGGCTGACCCGCGCCGGGTTCCTCTCCGCCGGGCTGCGGCTGCCGTCGGCCCGGCGCGAGGCCGCCGCGCACGGCGGGCGGGTGACCGAGATCGCCGCGTTCGTCGGGCTCTTCGAGCACCTGGCCACGCCCGTCGGACTTCTGTCATACGGCGTGCAGAAGCGCGTGGAACTGGCACGGGCACTGTGCATGGAACCGCGGCTGCTGCTGCTGGACGAGCCGGTCGCCGGCATGAACGGCGGCGAGCGCCGCGACATGGCCGAACTGATCGTCGCGGTACGGGAGAGCCTCGGCATCTCGATCCTGCTGGTCGAGCACGACATGGGGATGGTCATGCGGCTCGCCGACGCGGTGACGGTCCTGGACTTCGGCAGGCGCATCGCGGACGGCCCGCCCGGCGAGGTGCAGAACGATCCCGAGGTCGTCCGCGCCTACCTGGGCGCGGCGGCCGAGGGCACGACCGCGAGCGGGACCGAGGAGGTCACCTCATGATCACCTTTCTCGAACTCCTGGTGAACGGCATCTCCGTCGGAGCGGTGTACGCGCTGATCGCCCTGGGCTTCGTGATCATCTTCAAGGCGACCGAGGTGGTGAACTTCGCCCACGCCTCGCTGCTGCTGGTCGGCGGATTCGTGGTCGCGAGGCTGCACCCGCTGATCGGCTTCTGGACCGCGCTGCTGCTGGGCATCGCCGGCGCGGCGGTCGTGGGCGCCCTGATCGAATTCCTGATCATCCGCAGGGCGAATGTCATCTCGCACAGCGTCCTCGCGATCGTGACGATCGGTGTCGACATCGTGCTGACCACCGAGCTCACCAGGCAGATCGGCACCGACGTGCTCGCCCTGGGCGACCCGTGGCGCGACCGGGTGCTGCACCTGGGAGGCGTCAGCATCGCCGAGACCCGGCTCGTCGCGCTGGCCGTCGCCGCGGTCCTGATCTCCGCCTTCCTGCTGGCGTTCAAGTACACGAACTGGGGCATCGCCATGCGCGCCACCGCGGAGGACACCGAGACCGCCGCGCTGATGGGCGTGCGGCGCGGGCGGGTCTCGATGGGGGCCTGGGCGGTCGCCGGAGCGCTCGCCGCCGTCGCCGCGCTCTTCCTGTGTGTCTTCCCCACCCCGGGTCTGGATCGCAGCACCACCTTCGCGGCGATGAAGGCGTTCCCCGCGGCGATCCTCGGCGGCCTCGACTCCACCACCGGGGCACTGGCCGGCGGGCTGATCATCGGTGTCACCGAGGCGATGATGAGCGGCTACCAGAACGACCTGGTCTTCCTCGGCCGGGGTATCGGCGACGTCGCGCCGTTCCTCGTGATGATCGTGGTCCTGCTCATCCGCCCCGCGGGGCTGTTCGGGACGAGGGAGCTGGCACGTGTCTAAGAAGGTCATCCTCTCCTGCGTCGTGCTGGTCGCGGCGGCGGTCGCCGTACCGTTCTACCTGGAGGGCTTCTGGCTGCAGGCCGGGCTCTTCGCGATGTCGGCGGCGATCGGGGCGATCGGCCTCAACCTGCTGACCGGTGCCACCGGCCAGCTCTCCATGGGCCACGCGTTCTTCCTCGCGGTCGGCGCGTACGCCTACGTCTACTTCGCCGCCGAACCGGAGGGCGGCGCGCACGCCCTCGGCGGCCTCGGCCTGCCCACGCCGGTCGCGGCACTGCTCGCGGTGCTCACCGCGGGTGTCGCGGGCGGGGTGTTCAGCCCCATCGCGGGACGCCTGAAGGGCGCGTACCTCGGCATCGCCACCCTCGCGCTGATCTTCGTCGGCCAGCACGTGCTGTTCAACGCCGAACCCGTGACGGGCGGCTACAACGGGCGGGCGGTGCCGCCGATGGAACTGTTCGGATTCGTGTTCGCCGACTCCCCCGAACTGGTGATCGCCCAGGTGCCGTTCGGGTCGCTGGAGCGCCTGTGGTTCCTCGGGCTGGCCGTGCTGACCTGCGCGGCGCTGTTCGCCCGCGGGGTGCTACGCGGCCGGCCGGGCCGGGCCATGAACACCATCCGCGACCACGAGATCGCGGCCGGGGTGATGGGCGTGCCGGTGGCCCGCTACCGCGCCGGGGTGTTCGTGCTGTCGTCGATGTACGGAGGGCTGGCCGGAGTCCTGATCGCGCTGGTCTTCCAGCGCACCGTACCCGACTACTTCGGCCTGCTGCTCTCCCTCGACTACCTGGCGATGATCATCATCGGCGGCCTCGGCTCCGTCGCGGGCGCGGTGATCGGCGCGTTCTTCATCTCCCTGCTCCCCCAGCTGCTCAGCCGCTACAGCGACGCCCTGCCGCTGGTGGCCGAGCCCGGCTCAGCCGGGGTCTCACCCGCCGAGGCGTCCCGCATCCTGTACGGCGCCGCCGTCGTCGTCATCGTCCTCTTCCTGCCCGGCGGGCTGCTCGGCCTCGCCAGGCGCCTGCGCCTCGCCGTGACCCGGCGGCCCGCCCCGGTCCCCGCGACGAGGAAGACCCCGCTCTCCCCCACCTCCGCCCCCTCCCCCGACACAAGGAACTGACATGGGAATCCCAAGAACCCCGGTCCGACGAATCGCGGTACTCGCCCTCCTGGCCCTGGCCGTCACCGCGTGCGCCAGCGAGAAGGCCACCGGGGGTGCGGCCGCCCCCTCCGCCGTCGGGGGGGACGGCGTGAAGACCGGCCCCGGCGTCACCGCCGACAAGATCACAATCGGCCTGATGACCGACCTCACCGGCCCGTACGCCTCCTTCGGCAAGAGCCTGACCCAGGCACAGCAGCTCTACTTCGAGCAGGCGAACGCGGCGGGGGGCGTGTGCGGGCGGCAGCTGGAGGCTCTGGTCCGTGACCACGGCTACGACGTGCAGAAGGCGGTCGCGGCCTACACCGAGATCTCCCCGAAGGTGGTGGCCCTCGCCCACGTCGTCGGCTCGCCCATGGTCAACGCGGTCAAGCAGCGCATCGAGGCCGACGACATGCTCACCATCCCGCAGGCGTGGGCGACCGGGCTGCTCGGCAGCAGGCCCATCCAGGTCACCGGGACGACCTACGACATCGACATGATCAACGGGGTGGACTTCCTCGCCAAGGAGAAGGGCATCAAGTCCGGCGACAAGATCGGCCACCTGTACTTCGAGGGCGACTACGGCGAGAGCGCGCTGAACGGCTCCAAGTACGCGGCGGAGAAGCTCGGCCTCAAGCTCGTGGAGCAGAAGATCAAGGCCACCGACCAGGACATGAGCGCCCAGGTCGCCGCCTTCAAGGCCGAGGGCGTCAAGGCCGTCCTGGTCTCCGTCGGCCCCAGGCAGACCGCCTCGCTCGTCGGCGTCTCGCTCGCCAAGGGCATGGACGTGCCGTTCGTCGGCAGCAACTCGGCCTACTCCCCGCAGCTGCTGCCCACCCCGGCGGGTCCCGCGCTGCTGAAGGACTTCTACTACATCACCGCCGGCACCCCGATCAGCGCCGACCAGCCGGCCATGAAGAAGCTGGCCGCCGACTACGCGGCGAAGTATCCGGACGCGGCCATCGACAGCGGTGTCTCCGCCGGCTACTCGGCGGCGGCGATCGTCGTCGACGCGCTCAAGAAGGCCTGCGAGGGCAAGGACCTGACCCGGGCCGCCGTGGTCGCCGCGCACCGCGGCCAGTCGGCCTGGGGCGCGGAGTTCGGTGCCGTCATGGACTTCACCACGTTCGACAAGCCCGCCTCACTGCTGTCGTACGTCGCCAAGCCGGACAAGGACGCCCTGGGCGGCGCGGTGATCTTCAAGGAGGCCGCCACCTCCGACCTGGCCAGGACCTACCAGGTCCCGGTGGGCTGATCCGCGGTTCACGGCGGCACCCCGCACCCCCGGCGACGAAGGTGCGGGGCCCGTCGCTCCGGGCTAGCGTGGGAGGGACCGCAGACCTTCGCATCCGGGAACACAATGACCCAGAAGCTCAACACCGGCAGCCACGACCTGCCGGTCTCCGACGCCCTCGCCGAGTTCATGAACACCGGCTGGGCCGACACCCACCGCGACGACCTGGCCGCGCTGCCACAGGCCGCCTACACCGCCAAGCGGCGCGCCGCGCTCGCCGCCCGCTTCCCCGGTGAACGGCTGGTCGTCCCGTCCGGCACGCTCAAGGCGCGTAGCAACGACAGCGACTACCGGTTCCGGACGCACAGCGCGTTCGCCTACCTCACCGGTGACCAGGAACCCGACGACGTGCTGGTCGTCGAGCCCTCCGGGGAGGCCGTCCTGTTCCTGCGCCCCCGCTCGGTGCGGTCGGCGCCGGGACAGGCCGGGCAGGAGTTCTACCGCGACCGCCGCTACGGCGAGTTCTGGGTCGGCCGCCGCCCCGACCTGGCCGAGGCGGAGGCGCTGTACCAGATCGCCTGCGCGCCGATCGACAGGCTCGACGACGTGCTCGGCGGGCCCGCGCGGGTGCTGCGCGGGGTGGACGCGTCGGTGGACGGGCGAGTCGCGCCCGGCGACGGGGACGAGGAGCTGGAGGCGTTCCTGTCCGAGATGCGGCTGATCAAGGACGACTGGGAGATCGCGGAGCTGCAGTTCGCGGTGGACGCGACCACGCGCGGGTTCGAGGACGTGGTGCGGGCCCTGCCCGCCGCCCTGGGACACCGGCGCGGCGAGCGCTACCTGGAGGGGGTCTTCGGCCTCCGCTCCCGGCTGGAGGGCAACGCGGTCGGCTACGACAGCATCGTGGCCTCCGGCGCGAACGCGTGCGTGCTGCACTGGATCCGCAACGACGGGCGGCTGAACGAGAGCGAGTTGCTCCTCCTCGACGCGGGCGTGGAGACCGACCACCTCTACACCGCCGACATCACCAGGACCCTGCCGCTCTCCGGGCGCTTCGACCCGGTCCAGCGCCAGGTCTACGAGCTGGTGTACGAGGCCCAGGAGGCGGCGATCGCCGTCCTGCGGCCCGGTGCGAGCTTCCGTGACTTCCACCGTGCGGCCATGCGGGTCATCGTGGAGGGACTGCGCGACTGGGGCGTGCTGAAGATCAGCGCGGACGAGGCGATGGAGCCGGACAGCGGCCTGTACCGCCGCTACACGCTGTGCAGCAGCGGCCACATGCTCGGCATGGACGTGCACGACTGCGCCAGGGCCCGCGCGGAGGTCTATCTGGACGGTGTGCTGGAGGAGGGCCAGGTGCTGACCGTCGAACCCGGCCTCTACCTGCAGCCTGACGACCTGACGCTGCCGCCGGAGCTGCGCGGCATCGGGGTGCGCATCGAGGACGACCTCGTCATCACGGCCGACGGCGCCCGCCTCATGTCAGGCGGTCTGCCCCGCCACCCGGACGAGATCGAGAAGTGGATGGGGTGTTGATTGCGACGCTGTGCCGATTGCGACGCTAACGCGTCGCGGTTCGGCCACCTATTGATGGCGACGCTGCGCGTCGCGGTGAGGCCGCTCTTATCCGGCTCCTTCCCTCGTCGAGGGAGGTCGCTCGTTCCTCACGAGTTGCCGGCGCGGCCTCACGGCCCCGCTCTCCTCAGTCCAGTCGCCGGCGCGGCCTCACGGGAGCCCGTAGGTGAGCGGCCTTGTGAGGTCCGTAGGTGAAGCGGTTTCCGTGGGGCGCGTAGGGGCGCGTCCGCATGGGAAGGCGGGAGGAAAATGTGAGGGGCTGACAAGTTGAAAGGTGGGGGTCATACCTTTTCATCAAATTACTTGAGAAGCATCGACTTACTGGAATACCCGTCAGTAGCGTGGCTGGTCCATGGTCGGAGTCGCTAGTTCCGAGGTGGTCATGGCTCAACGGACGGCGGGTTGATGGCGATCGGCGGGCGGACGAGGGTCGCCGGTTACCTGGTCCGCCGGACGACGGGCGTGCTGGACCGGATCGGCGACATGTCAGTGATCGCCCTTGAGGGCTTCCGCCGCACCTGGGACGTCAGGACCTGGTTCTGGGAGTTCGTCCAGCAGTGCTGGTTCCTGGCCCGCGTCACCAGCCTGCCCGTGCTGCTGGTCTCGCTCCCGCTGGGCGCGACCGTCGCCCTGCAGGTGGGCCAGCTGGCCTGGCAACTGGGCGCCTCCTCCGCCACCGGCGGCGCGGTGGTCGTCGGCCTGGTCCGCGAGGTCGCCCCGATGGCCTCCGCCCTGCTGATCGCCGGAGCCGGGGGCTCGGCCATGACCTCCGACATCGGCGCCCGCAACATCCGCGACGAGCTGGCCGCCATGGAGGTGATGGCGGTCAACCCGATCCACCGCCTGGTCACCCCCCGGCTCTGGGCGGCGAGTACGGTGGCGGTGCTGCTGGTACCGCTGGTCATCGTGGCCGGGGCGAGTGGCGGCTACTTCTTCAACGTCATCGTCCAGGGCGTCACGCCCGGCGCGTACTTCGACGGCGCGGTCTCGCTGCTGGTCACCAGCGACCTGCTGGTGACGCTGCTCAAAGCCTGGATCTTCGGCTTCATCGCGGCCGTCATGTCGTGCTACTTCGGCATGACCTGCCAGACCAGCCCGGTCGGCGTGGGCCGCGCGGTGAACCAGTCGACGGTCGTCACGTTCATGCTGGTCTTCGCGGTCAACTACGTGATCACCATGATCTACTTTCTCGCCTATCCGCCGAGGGCGATGTGATGGCCGTCGTACCGGAGGCGCGCACCGCGGGGGTTCGCGCGTACGGGCTGATCCGCGACGGCGCGGACCGGCTGGCCTCGCTGTCGGACTGGCCGCTCTTCCTGTGGAAGGTCGTCTTCTACTCGGTCAGGGACATCGTCCTGCGGCTGAAGTTCTCCAAGGTCGTCCTGCGCCAGGTCAGCGACGTGGTGGTGGGCGTCGGTGCGACGGTCATCGGCGGCGGCATGGTCTTCGTGGTGTTCACCATGGCCTTCGCGGTCGGTGCCACCGTCGGCCTCCAGGGCTACCAGGGCCTGCAGTCGATCGGGGCCGAGTCCTTCATCGGGCTGGTGGGCAGCTTCGCCAACGTGCGGGAGATCACCCCGATCATCGCGGCGGTCGCGCTCGCGGCCCAGGTCGGCTCGTCCTTCACCGCCGAACTCGGTGCCATGCGGATCTCCGAGGAGATCGACGCGCTGGAGGTGATGGCCATCAACGCGTTCACCTACCTCATCTGCACCCGCGTGGTGGCCGCGCTGATCGCGCTGATCCCGGTCTACCTGATCGCGCTGTTCGCCAGCTTCTTCGCCACCCGGCTGATGTGCACCGTCCTGTTCGGCATGTCGCCGGGCGTCTACGACTACTACTTCTACCTCGGCCTGCCGGTGATCGACATCGTCTACAGCGTGATCAAAGTGATCGTCTTCGCGTTCGCCGTGGTCAGCATCCACTGCTACTACGGGTTCAACGCCACCGGCGGCCCGGTCGGCGTGGGCATCGCGGCCGGGCGGGCGATCCGGCAGTCGATCGTCACGGTCATCCTCCTCAACCTGCTGCTGTCCTACCTGTTCTGGGGTGGCGGCAGCAGCCTGAAGCTGACGGGGTGAGCCGGATGGCGGCCAGGGGCGAGGTGGCGCTGCCGATCAGGCTGGCGATCTCGATCGTCGTGCTGCTGGTCCTGGCCGTGTCCGTCGCCGCGGTGGTGCGTGGTGCCTCCGAGGTGAGCGGCACCCGGCTGACCGCGGTGTTCACCCGTTCGGGCCAGGGCCTGGACCCCAACTCCCCCGTCAAGATCCGCGGCATCACGGTGGGCGGGGTCGGTTCGGTCACCCTGGACCGGCAGGGCCGGGCCGTGGTCGCCATATACGTGGATCCCGGAGTCAGGGTGCCCCAGAGCGTCACCGCCACGATCGAGCCGAGCTCGGTCTTCGGCCCCAAGTTCGTCAACCTCGTCCCCGGCTCCGGCGAGACCTCCGGCCCCTACCTGCTCAGCGGCGCGGTCATCACCAGGACCGAGGCCCCCTCCGACCTGTCGGACTCCCTCACCGACGCGTACGAGGGGCTGAAGGCGATCGACCCGCAGGACGTCACGACCATCGTGCACACCCTGGGCCGGGGTCTGGACGGCAAGGGCTCGCAGCTGCGGGCGATCATCGGCGACGCCGGAAGGGTCATCGAGGTGGCCCACCGGCACCGCGCCGACTTCCAGCGGTTCATCGGCGACGCCGGGGACCTCAGCGCGGCCCTGGCCGACAAGGGCGACGAGCTGGTGGCCATCTCCGCGGACGCCAATGTGATCACTCCCGACCTGCTGAAGCGGGCCGACAAGGTACGCGCCCTGCTCAAGGAACTCGACGACGTCTCCCGCCTGACCGCGCACGGCCTGCGCGAGCACCGCCGCGACCTCAAGGCCGCGGTCAACTCCGGGGAACGCGTCGCCTCCCTGCTGTACGCGCAGCTCGGCATCGCCGGAGACGGTGTGCGAGGGCTGAACCGGATGCTCGCCGTACTCAACGACCTGGCCTCGGGGCAGGGCCCGAACGGCACCGCCCAGATCAAGATGGAGACCTTCATCTCGACGGACGTGTGCGAGCTCTTCGTCGGCGCGTGCGGCTCCACGAAGGGCGGGTGAGCGCGTGGCCGGATCCGCGGAGCAGGTTCGGCGCCGCTGGACGCTGGGCAAGTTCGTGCTCTTCCTCCTGGTGACGGGCACGCTGATCGTCCTGATCGGCGGCCAGATCGCCAGGGTCGACGTGGGCGACTCCTACAGTCTCGTCGCCACCTTCGACGACGTCTCCGGGCTGCACGAGGGAGACCAGGTGAAGATCGCGGGTGCGCCCGTCGGGCAGGTCGACACGATCGAGGTGGTCGCGGGCCGGGCCGAGGTCACGCTCAGCGTACGGACGGATGTACGGGTTCCCTCCGACAGCTCGGCCGCGATCCGCTGGCGCAACACGATCGGGCAGCGAGTGGTCTATCTGGAGCCGGGCACCGCCGGGGAGATGCTCGGCGACGGCGCCCGCGTGGAGCGGACGAGTTCGGTGGTCGACATCGGCGAGCTCGTGAGCGACCTGGGCCCGCTCACCCGCAGCCTCGACCCCGAGCAGATCAACCAGTTGCTCACCGCGGCGGGCGAGGCGCTGGACGGCAACCAGGAGAACATCCCCGAACTGGTCGACAACCTCGACGACCTGACCGGCACGATCGCCGAACGCAGGAAGGTCATCCAGGGGCTGCTGGAGGACTACGCCACGGTGACCGACGTCGTCGCCCGCAGGGACCGGCAGATAGCCCAGCTGGTCGACAACCTGGTCACGCTGACCGGCGCGTTCGCCCGCAACCGCGAGCTGGTCGACGACGCCCTGGTGGAGCTGTCCACCACGGTCAGGGTCAACGACCGGGTGCTCGGCGCGAACTCCCAGGAGTTCGGCCGGGTGGTGGACCACCTGACCCGGCTCACCGGCGGCATCCGGCGCAACATCGGCAGCGTGGAAAGGCTCCTCGGCACGCTCACCCCGCCGCTGCGGCGCTCGTTCCAGGTGACCGGCCAGGGCAACTTCGTCACCGCGTACGTGCCCTGCTTCGCGCTCGGCCCGCTGCCCTGCCCGTACCCGATGAAGAGCCCTCCGCCGCTGCGCGGCTCCTTCAAGCTGTCCGACACCGGTGACCTGCGCCGGGTTCTGGTGGGGTCCTGATGGCGCTCAAGTCGTTTCGCGACCGCAACAGGACCGTCGTCGGCCTGGTGTCGATGACGGTCCTCACCGTCGTGCTGGTCGTCACCTTCCTCATCGGCAACCTGGGGCTGCTGGAGGGGGGATACCCGATGTCGGCGGTGCTGCCCGACTCGGCCGGGCTGCGTTCCGGCAACGACGTCCGGGTGGCGGGGGTGACGGTCGGCAAGGTCACCGAGGTCCGCGCCGACTACTCCCAGGGGCACGTCGTGGTGACCTGGAGGGTGGACGACGGGATCAGACTCGGCCCGCAGACCCGGGCCGAGATCGCCCTGTCCAACCTGCTGGGCGGGCGCTACGTCAGGCTCACCGGGCCGGTCACCCGCCCGTACATGGACGAGTTGCCCGAGGAGCAGCGGCGGATCCCCATGTCCCGGACGAGCACCCCCGTGCTGGTCACCGACGCGCTCAAGGACGCCACCCGGCTGGTGCAGCGGCTCGACACCGACTCCGTCGACAGGCTCCTGGCCGAGCTGGCGGAGCTCAAGCCCGCCCGCCAGGGCAGGGTCAGCAAGCTGCTGGACAACATCGGCGAGCTGTCGGAGATCATCAGCGAGAGCGAGCCTCAGTTGCGGCGGCTGCTGGACAACGGCAACAAGATCATGGACGTGCTGGAGAAGAAGGACGCGCAGATCGGCCGCCTGATCGACTCGATCGAGATCATGCTCAACGAGCTGCGGCTCCGCCGCGACGAGCTGAAGTCGCTGCTCGGCGACGGCAGCGACCTGGTCAACAGCATCACCACCCTGGTCACCCGGCACGAGAAGGACCTGATCACGGTGCTCGACGACGTGACCGCCATCGGCAACCGTCTCGACTCCACCAGCGGCAGAAACCTCAACTCGGTGCTCGCCTGGGTCGGCCCCACCTTCTCCGGGCTCGCCACGACCGGCGGCCACGGGCCGTGGATAGAAGCCGTCGCCACCGGGCTGGGGCCGATCAACCCCGAGGTGCTGGCTGCCATCCGCAAGGACAGGAACAGCCGTTGACAGCACAGGGACAGCAAGGAGCGAGCCGCCCGCACCGCGCCCGCACCGCGGCGCGGTCCCCGGCGCGCAGGGTGATCGCGGCGCTGCTCGCGGGAGTGCTGCTGGCCTCCACCGGGGGGTGTTCGCTGCTGCCGGGCGGGGCCGGCCCCTACCGGCTGACCGCCTACTTCAGCGCGGCCCCCTCGCTGTACGAGCAGGCGAAGGTCAAGGTGCTGGGCCTGGACGCGGGGACCGTGGAGAAGCTCACGGTCGAGGGCGACAGGGTCCGGGCGGATCTGCTGATCGACGGGGGGATACCGCTGCCCGCCGATGTCAACGCCATCGTGGCCGCGCAGAACACGCTGGGCGAGCGGAACGTGGTGCTCCACCCGCCCTGGACGCCCGGCAAGCCGAAGATCGCACCCGATGCGGTGATCCCGCTGGAGCGGACCGACCTGCCGGTGGAGATCGACGACGCCCTGGAGGCGTTCACCAAGCTCACCGACGCCCTCGACACCGACAAGATGGGCGATGTGGCCGGCAACCTGGCCGACACCGTCAGAGGCCGGGGCAAGCAGATCAACGGCGCGCTCGCCGACGCCGCCTCGCTGACCCGTACCCTCGCCGGGCAGGACGAGCAGCTGATCGAGCTGGCCAGGGGCCTCAACCGGATCGCCACCAACCTCAACCGGCGCGAGAAGCAGGTGAAGACCACCATCGACGCCTTCGCCGAGGCCGGCGCCACCCTCGCCGACGAGCGGCAGCGGATGAAACGCTTCATCACCGGCCTGGCGGAGTTCGTGCAGCGCGGTGACGTGCTGATCGAGGCGTACCAGGAGCGGCTGCCCAAGGGGGTGGCCAACCTCGCCGAGCTGGTGCTGACCCTCAAGGTCAACAGCGAGTCGGTGGCCGAAGGCATCGAGGGCACCAGGAAGTTCCTGGACAACATGATCCTGTCGTGGGACAGGAAGAACCACGTGCTCAAGATCCGTGTGGTGCTCAACGCGCTGACGCGGGTCTGGCTGACCCCGCTCTTCGAGGCCATGGGCCTGGGCAAGGTGCCCTGCCTGCCGGGAGAGCTGAGCAACTGCCCCTGGCAGGGAAGCGGGAAGGGCCGCTGATGGGCACGGGAGTACGGGAGCGGACGGAGACGCCCTCGGGGACACGACCGGGGACACCGGCGGGCGCGGGCCAAAAGATCGCGGGCCGGTGGCGGTGGACCCGCCCGGTCGCCGGGCTGGCCGTGCTCTGGCTGAGCGCGGCGTGCAGCCTGCAGACCCTGGGCGCGCCGACCGGCGAGCTCACCCTGACCGCGACCTTCGACGACGTGCAGAGCCTGGTGGCCGGACACAGCGTTCAGGTGTCCGACGTACGGGTGGGCAGCGTGACCGACATCCGGCTGGAGGGCTACCGGGCGAAGGTCACCATGTCCATCGAGGACGGCAACCAGGTGCCCGAGGGGACGAGCGCCATCGTCGCCAAGACCTCGATCCTCGGCGAGAACTACATCGAGCTGGATCTTCCCGAAGGGCGGGACATGACGACGGGGCCGTTCATGCGAAGCGGCTCGACCATCGCCGTGACCTCCGTCAAACCCGACATCGAGCAGGTCACCGAGCGGGCCGGGCCGCTCGTCGACGCGCTCGGCGCCCAGGATGTGAACGCCGTCCTGGACGCGGCGGCGACCGGGATCGGCGGCAAGGGCAAGGACCTCAACCGGCTCCTGCGGCAGACCACCGAGGTCACCACCGCCTACGCGGAGTCCCGCGAGGACCTGGCCCGTACCATCGACGGCCTGGCCAGGCTCGGCGACGAACTCGCCAAGGGCACCGCGGAGCTGGACCGGCTGCCCGGCACGCTCGCCGACGCCACCGCCCGCCTGAACCACGGCCGCAGGCACATCAAGAAGACCCTCAGGGAGCTCACCGCGCTGGCCCGTGAGGTCAACGACACGATCTATCCCAGGCACGAGGCCCGGCTGCGCACCCTGCTGCGCGAGCTCGACGCGGTCTCCACCTCGGCGGTACGCGGCAAGGAGGACCTGAAGGTGCTGGTGAGCCGGGTGCAGAGCTTCCTCGACCAGCCACCACTCGTGGTGAACGGCCAGTTGCTGATCTCCGTGTGGCTCAAGGGGCTGCTGCTGCCCGAGCCGAAGAAGAGCGACAGGCCCCGCCTGCCCAACTCGGTGGACGACTTCCGCCTGCTGCTGGGGCCGCCGCGATGAGGAACCGCATCTGGATCAACCTCGGCTTCTTCGCGGCGCTCGGCGTCGTGATGACCGTGTGGGCGTTCACCACCATCATCAAGCTGGACCTCGTCGAGCGGCCGTACCGGATCAACGCCGAGTTCCTCTCCTCCCCCGGCCTGGTGGAGGGCTTCGACGTGGCCTACCTCGGCGTGCGGATCGGCCGGATCAGCGGCGTGGAGCTGGCACCCGGCAAGATCGTTGTCGCGCTGAGCATCGATCGCGGGGTGCGTCTGCCCCGGGACGTCACCGCCGAGGTGCGCCGCAAGTCCGCCATCGGCGAGCCGTACGTGGAGATCTCCCCGCCCAGGAGCGGAACCGGCGGTGAGGGCGCCGTCCTGGCCGCGGGCGCCACCATCCCGCTGGCCGGCACCTCGGTACCGCTCGACTACCGGAAGCTGTTCGACGGTGTCGGCAAGCTGCTCGACGCGGTGCCGGCCGAGGACGCCCGGACCATCGTGGGGGAGCTGGCGACCGGCCTGGACGGGCGGACGACCTCGATCCGGGAGATCGTCGACAACGCGCACGACCTCACCGCGACCCTCGCCGAGAACACCGACGTGCTGGACGAGTTGTCGGTGCAGCTCACCCGGCTCACCGGGACCCTGGCGGACAGGCGCGAGAAACTGTCCGAGGGGGTGGACGACCTGGCCGCGGTGACCCGGGCGATCCGCGAGTCCCGCAGGCAGCTGAACGCCGCCCTCGACCACGGGCCGAGCTTCTTCCGGCAGGTCGACACCCTGCTCACCACCGCACGCCCCGGCCTGTCCTGCCTGCTGACCGCTGGAGGCGTCAAGCCCGGCAAGGTGTTCGGCGGCCGTACTCCCGACAACGTCAACCACCTGCTCCGCAACGTACCCACCGCGCAGGCGCTGATCGCCGACGTGAGCGACAGGCAGGCCGACGGCCTGTACGGCAGGACCGCCTTCATCTTCAGCGTCCCCGGCGGCCCCAAGGCCGCGCGGGAGTATCGCAATCCGCTGGCTCCCCCGACGGTCCCCAAGCTCCGCACCTGCCCGAAGGGACCCGCGAGCAAGGTGGCGGCCGGAAAGGACGAGGAGGCTCCCGGCGACGAGAACGCCGGCGGAGACGCCGACGACGAGTCCGCGGACGGGGCGACCGCCGAACCCGGCGACGCGACACCGGCGCCTGAGGAGAGCCGGGAGCCGGTACCGGCCGCGGACACCGGCCGGACCTCGGAGTCCTCCCAGGACATGACCCCCCTCATTGTTGCGATCTTCGCCGCGGTCGCCGTCTCCGGCGGTGTGCTCGGCTGGATCGCCGTCGGCCGAGCCTCCCGCCGCCGTGAACAGGAGTAAGCCCTTGACCCCCACCCCCCGCACGTCGGAACAGCACCGGCGCGACCCCGCCGAGGACGCCCCGCCCCCGGCTCCGGACCAGGATCAGAATCAGGAGGCCGGTAAGGAACCTGAGGCCGGGCCGCCCGCCGGGGCGAGCACGGATACCGAGCGGGAGCACAGGGCCGCGGGTAGCGGGAAGAGCGGATTCAGCACGTGGCGGGGCAGGCTGGCCGGTGCCGTCGCGGCCATGCTGTTCGCGGCGACCGCGACCACCGCGGTGCTCCAGTGGATGGCCGCCGACCGGCTGGCGCAGGAGAAGGCCGACCGCGCAGCGGTGTCCACCCGGGCGGGCGAGTTCGCCGTGGCCCTGCAGACCTACGACCACACCGACCTGCAGGCCTACCGCGACCGGGTCTTCGCCATCTCCGGCGAGGACTTCGAGAAGACCTACAACGAGGCGTTCAGCCCGCTCGAAGGCGTGATCACCACGATGCGGGCGAGCTCTTCGGCCTCGATCCGCGGCGTCTACGTCTCAGCGGTCGGCGAGGGCAGGGCGAAGGCGATCACGGTGGTCGACTCCCAGGTCACGAGCACGGCGGGGACCCGGCGCATGCTCGGCACGTACATGGAGCTGAGCCTGATCAAGACGGGAGGCCGGTGGAAGGTGAACGCGGCCACGGTCATGGGCGCCGCCGAGGAACTGGTCACCGACCCGAACGGCGAGACCGTCGAGCCGTCCCCGACATCATCCCCGGCACCGTCGCCGACCAAGAAGGGCAAATGACGACGGAGAGGTAACCCCCTCCGGGCGCGCTGACACCGCCTACCACGAGTGATCGGTGCCTTCTGAGGTAGGTTCTGATCCATGACCCTGCAGCAGGCCTCGCCCGGCGAACGGAGTGGTCGGTCGGGAGGCGGACCCGCCGAAGTCACCGGAGCCACCGGCGCGGGGCACGAGAGTGGTGAGCGATCGGTGAACGACGAGACGCCTCGCTGGCTGTCGTCAGTCGAGCAGCGGGCGTGGCGTGCCCACCTCGCCGCGCACAAACTCCTCGAACACCGCCTCGACCGCGAACTCCAGCCCTACGGGCTCTCGATGAACGACTACGAGATCCTGGTGAACCTGTCGGAGACCCCCGGTCACCGCATGCGGATGAGCGACCTGGCGGACGCCACGATCCAGTCCCGCAGCCGGCTGTCGCACCAGATCTCCCGGATGGAGAAGGCCGGCCTGGTCGCCAGGGAGACCTGCGCCGACGACCGGCGCGGCACCTTCGCCGTCCTCACCGCGCACGGCTGGGACACCATCAACAGGGTCGCGCCGCACCACGTGGCCGGCGTGCGCCGGCACTTCATCGACCTGCTCACCGACGATCAGCTGATCGAGCTGGAAATCGCCTACGCTCCGGTGGTGGAGCACCTCAAAAACATTCGCTGACGCGAAACCGATACCGCCCGTACTCCCTTAGTAGACCGCGCTGTCGTTACGATCCGCCCATGTCTGCTCGCCGGATCTTCATCGCCGCGGTGCTCACCGTGTGCTCCCTGGTCACCGCCTGCAGCGGCGGCGACGCCTCCGACGCCACGGCAGCCCTTCCCAGCGGAGCCGAACTGGTCAAGAAGTCCGCGGAGGCGACACGTGCCGTGAAGTCGGCGACCTTCTCCATGGAGACCGAGGGCGCTCCCGCGGTGCCGGTCAAGAAGGCCTCCGGCCGCCTCAGCGGAACCGGCGACGCGGACGGCACCATCCAGATCGACGTGGCGGGCAGTCTTCAGGAGATCAGCTTCGTGCTGATCGGGGAGACCGTCCACTTCAAAGGGGTGACCGGAGGCTTCCAGAAGATGTCGCGGAGCCAGCTGGCGGCGATCTACGACCCGTCCGCCATCCTCAACCCGGAGAAGGGCGTCGTACAGCTGCTGAGCAACGCGCTGGACCCGAAGACCCAGGCGGCCGAGAAGGTGAACGGCGTCGACTCCTACCGGGTCTCGGCGACGCTCTCCCAGCAGGTGCTCGCCACGATGGTGCCCGGCCTCGCACAGAGCGTCGACGGCACGCTCTGGATCGACAAGGCCACCAGCCGCCTGCTCAAGGCGGATCTGCCACTGACCGGCGGCAAGGTGATCGTGGTCTTCAGCGACTACGACGTGCCGGTCCAGGTCACCGCTCCGGCCCAGTGATGGTGACCCGCGCCGTCCCGGAGGACGGCGGCCGGCTGGCCCGGCGACGGGCCGCTCTCGGCGTCGGCGGCACCGCGGTACTGCTGGCGGCGCTGGACGCGTACGTCGTGGTCACGGTCCTCATCGACATCGCCAAGGACGTCGACGTCCCGCTCAACCACATGGAGCGGGCCACCCCGATCGTCACCGGCTTCCTGCTCGGCTACATCGCGGCCATGCCGCTGCTCGGCCAGCTCTCCGACCGGTACGGCAGGCGCCCGCTCATCCAGCTCTGCCTGGCGGGCTTCGCGGCGGGCTCGGTGATCACCGCGCTGGGTGAGACGGTGCCCTGGCTGGTCGCCGGACGGGCCCTGCAGGGGGTCGCGGGCGGCGCGCTGCTGCCCATCACCATGGCTCTGATCGGGGATCTGTGGGATGAGGACGAGCGTCCGGTGGCGCTCGGCGCCGTGGGGTCGGCCCAGGAACTCGGCAGCGTGCTGGGCCCCCTGTACGGCGCGGCCCTCGCCGCCCTGGTCCCGTCCACCCTCCAGCTCGGCGGCGTGCAACTCGGCGGCTGGCGGTCGATCTTCTGGCTGAACATCCCGCTGGTGGCCCTGGCCGCGGTCGCCGTACAGCGGTCGGTGCCGCCACCCGGCCGTGACCGGACCGGCACCGGCGGCAGCCGCGTCGACGTGGTCGGCGGGCTGCTGCTGGCGCTCGCGCTCGGCCTGCTCGTGGCCGGTCTCTACAACCCCGACCCGAGCGGGGCGGTCCTCCCGCCGTGGGGCCTGCCGGCGATCGTCGGCGGGGTCGTGTCCGGCGCCGTGTTCGTCGTGTGGGAGATGCGCGCCAGAACCCGGTTGATCGACATGGCGGGGGTGCTGCGCGGCCCGTTCTTCGCCACCCTCGGGGTGAGCTTCCTGACCGGCGCCGCGCTGCTGGTCACCCTGGTCGACGTGCAGTTGTCGGCCCAGACCCTGCTGCGCCTGGACACCCTGGACGGCGCCCTGGTGCTGTCGCGCTTCCTGGTCGCGCTCTCCGTGGCCGCTCTGGTGGGCGGCCTGGCGTCCCGCCGGTACGGTGAGCGCGTGGTGACGGTGATCGGGCTGGCGCTGGCAGGCGTCGGCTACGTGCGCATCGGCCAGTGGCCACTGGACCTCGCCTCGGCCGGGTACCGGATGGACGCCGACCTGATCGTCGCCGGTCTCGGTCTGGGGCTGGTGATCGCACCGGTCTCCTCCGCGGTGCTGCGTGCCGTCCCCGCCGTCCAGCACGGGGTGGCCTCGGCGGCGGTGGTCGTGGCCCGGATGATGGGCATGCTGCTCGGCGTCGCCGCACTGTCCGCCTGGGGCTTCCACCGCTTCCAGTCCCTCACTGCGGACCTGGACACCCCGCTGCCCTTCGGCGTGGACCCGGCCGTGTACGCCACCCGGCTGGCCGAGTACGAGGAGAAGGTCAGGGCGGCGCTGCACACCGAGTACAGCGAGATCTTCCTGATCACCGCCGCCCTGTGCGGGGTGGGCGTACTGGTCGCGCTGCTGCTGCCGAGCGGGTCCGGGTCGTCTGACCCGGTCTGACCCGGGCGGTGGCTTCACCCACGCCGTGCCCGGCCCGGTGTGAAGGACCCTGGCCTCGGCCGCCACCCCCGTCTCCGAGTACACTCTGGCCCCGCCACGGGTGACATGCGGCGCGCCCTGCCCGGCACCGGGAGAGGGCGGCACCCCGCGACGGTACGCCACGGGGGTTCGTCATCGGGTGAACGTACCGACGACCATTGGGGTGACGTGATGCTTGTGGGGGCCACACGGCCGGACCTGGCCGGGCTGGGCGAGGGATTCGACGCGTTCTGGCATGAGCGGCACCTGTGCACGCTGACCACCGTCCGGTCCGACGGGACGCCGCACGTGGTGCCCGTCGGGGTGACGCTCGACGTCGGCACGGCGATCGCCCGGGTCATCACCTCGCGCGGGTCGTACAAGGGCCGACTGGTGGCCGCCGCGGGTCCGGCGGGCGCGCCGGCCGCCGTCTGCCAGGTCGACGGGCGGCGCTGGTCCACCCTGGAGGGGCGTGCGGTGCTCCGGGACACCCCCGAGGAGGTCGCCGACGCCGAGCGCCGGTACGCGCTGCGTTACCGCGCCCCCCGGGTGAACCCCGACCGTGTCGTGATCGAGATCCAGGTGACCCGGGTGCTCGGCAATGTCTGACCCGGGACACCTCCCGCTCCCCCGCGTCCCCGGGCTGCCGGACGAGGCGTTCGAGCACGACGGGCAGCTGACCAAGCGCGAGGTGCGGGCGGTCACCATGTCCCGCCTCGCACCCGTCCCCGGCGAGCTGCTGTGGGACGTCGGCGCGGGTGCGGGGAGCATCGCGATCGAGTGGATGCGCTGCCATCCCGCGTGCCGGGCCGTCGCGGTGGAGAGCCGCCGGGACCGGGCGGAGCGGGCCGCGCGCAACGCGGCCGCGCTGGGGGTGCCCGAACTGGAGGTCGTCGTCGGCGCGGCCCCCGGCGCGCTCGCCGGACTGGCCGTGCCCGACGCCGTCTTCGTCGGCGGCGGCGCGACGGTTCCCGGCGTGCTGAGCACCTGCTGGGCGGCGCTCAGGCCGGGCGGCAGGCTGGTGGTCAACGCGGTGACCCTGGAGTCCGAGGCGGTCGTGGCCGACTGGTACGGCAGGCACGGCGGAGACCTGGTGCGCCTCGCGGTCGGCCGCGCCGCCCCGGTCGGCGGCTTCACCGGCTGGCGGACGATGATGCCGGTGACCGTCTGGTCATCGGTCAAGGAGGAGGAGTCTTGACGGCCAGGGTGTGTTTCGTCGGAGCGGGCCCCGGAGCCGCCGACCTCGTCACGGTGCGCGGCCTGCGGGTGATCGCCTCGTCCCCGGTGTGCCTGTACGCCGGGTCGCTGGTGCCGCGCGAGCTGCTGGACGACTGCCCGCCCGGGGCACGGCTGGTGGACACCGCCGGGCTCACCCTCGATGAGATCGTCGCCGAGATGGCCGGCGCGCACGCGGCCGGGCTGAACGTCGCCCGGCTGCACTCGGGCGACCCCTCCGTCTTCAGCGCGATGGCCGAGCAGATGCGGCGGCTGGACGCGCTCGGCATCCCGTATGACGTGGTGCCGGGCGTCCCGGCCTTCGCCGCCGCGGCGGCCTCGCTGAAGCGGGAGCTCACCGTGCCGGGAGTCGGGCAGTCCATCATCCTCACCCGTACGTCCGCGCGTGCCACGCCGATGCCGGAGGGCGAGGACCTGGCCACGCTCGGCGCGAGCCGGGCGACCATGGTGCTGCACCTGGCCGTGCAGCGGATCGAGGCGGTCGTCACGGAACTGCTCCCCGCCTACGGCGCCGACTGCCCGGTCGCGGTGGTGGCCCGGGCGAGCAGGGACGACGAGGTGATCCTGCGGGGCACCCTGGCCGACATCGCCGAGCGGGTCAGGGCCGCCGGGGTGCTGCGGACGGCGGTGATCGTGGTCGGGCGGGTGCTGACGGCCTCGGCGTTCCCCGACAGCCACCTCTACTCGGCGGACAGGTGCCGGGATCGACCGGCGGGAGCGAGATGAGACGCCTGCTGATCCTGGGAGGGACCGCGGAGGCCAGGGCACTGGCCGCCCGGCTGGACGGGCGGGCGGACCTGCACGTGGTGTCCTCACTGGCGGGACGGGTCGCCAACCCCAGGCTCCCGGTCGGCGAGGTGCGCGAGGGTGGATTCGGCGGCCCCGAGGGGCTCGCCGACTGGCTGCGGGAGCACGCGATCGACCTGGTCGTCGACGCCACCCACCCGTTCGCCCGGCGGATGACCGCCTCGGCCGTCGCGGCCTCCGCCGGCACCGGGGTGCCGCTGCTGGTGCTGCGCCGTCCCGGCTGGCGCCAGGGTCCGGACGACGACTGGCGCTGGGTGCCCACGCTTGAGGCCGCCGCCCACCTGCTGCCCGAGCTGGGGAGGCGGGTCTTCCTCACCACCGGCCGCCGCAGCCTGGCCGCGTTCACCGGCCTTGACCTGTGGTTCCTGGCCAGGTCCGTCGATCCGCCCACCCCGCCGCTGCCCGGCCGGACGGTGGTCGTGCTCTCCCGGGGGCCGTACACCCTGCGCAGAGAGCTGGAGCTGATGCGCGAGCACCGCGTCGAGGTGCTGGTGACCAAGGACAGCGGCGGCGAGATGACCACCGCCAAGCTGGCCGCCGCGCGGGAGCTGGGGATTCCGGTGGTCATCGTACGGCGGCCGCCGCTCCCCGGCGGTGTCCCGCTGGTGGACACCGCCGAGGCCGCCGCGGCCTGGGTGGAGGCTCAGGCCAGATAGCGGCGCGGGGTGTAGACGACGGGCCGTCCGCCGCGTTCGGTGAGCCGGGTGGTGGACGAGCCCACGATCAGCAGGCAGCGCATGTCGATCTCGGCGGGGTCGAGGTCGGCCAGCTCCACGACGCGCACGCTCTCCGCCGGGCCGCCGACATCCCGCCCGATGACGACGGGCGTGTGCGGGGAACGGTGTTCGAGCAGCAGGTCGCGCATGGCGGCCACCTGCCAGGTCCGGCTCCGCGAGGCCGGATTGTAGATCGCCAGCACCAGGTCGGCCCGTGCCGCGGCGGTGATCCGGTCCGCGATGACCTCCCACGGTTTGAGCAGGTCGGACAGCGACAGCACGCAGAAGTCGTGGCCCAGCGGAGCCCCGGCGCGACTGGCCACCGCCTGGGCGGCGGTCAGGCCGGGCAGCACGCGTACCTCGACGTCGGCGAACCTCGGCTCGGACGCGACCTCGAGCACCGCGCTGGCCATGGCGAACACCCCCGGATCGCCCGAGGAGACCACGGCCACCCGTGATCCGGCGGCGGCCAGCTCCAGCGCGTGCGCGGCGCGCTCGGCCTCGACCCGGTTGTCCGTGGGGTGGCGGCGCTGGCGCGGGTTGGGCGGCACCCGGTCGAGGTAGGGGCCGTAGCCGATCAGTTCGTCGGCCCGGGCGAGGGCGTCCTGCACCTCGGGGGTCAGCCACGGTCGCCCCGCGGGGCCGAGCCCCACCACGACGACTTCGCCGCGCCGCTCGTCTCCGGCCTGCTCCTCGCGGTCGGCCACGGCCTTCGCGGAGAACGGCGTGAGCGGGCTGGGCAGCAGCGCGAGGGAGAAGTAGGGGACCGACTCGGGGTCGACGTCCGCCAGCGGCTCGATGCGCTGTTTACCGGTGGTGGCCCGCTCGATGTACCAGGCGTCGTCGAGGCGACCGGCCTCGGCGAAGGCGGCGCGGACCTTCTCGAAGGTCCTGCCGAGTTTCAGCACCGCGGCCGAGTCGGCGGCGGCCAGCCGCTCGGCCAGCACGTCCGCCGGGAGCGTGCCGGGCAGCACGGTCAGCGTCTCGTCCCGCTCGACCAGCGGGCGGCCGAGCACCGCGGCGGCCCCGCTGATCGAGGTCACCCCCGGCACCACCTCGGTCGGGTACCGGTGCGCGAGCCGCTTGTGCATGTGCATGTAGGAGCCGTAGAAGAGCGGGTCGCCCTCGCAGAGCACCACCACGTCGCGCCCGGCGTCCAGGTGCGCGGCCAGCCGCACGGCACAGTCGGCGTAGAAGTCGTCGAGCGCGCCCTGGTATCCGCCGGGGTGGTCGGTGGTCTCGGTGGTCACCGGATAGATCAGCGCCTCCTCGACCTGGTCTCCCCGCAGGTAGGGCAGGGCCACCGACCTGGCGATGCTCCGCCCGTGCCGGGCGCTGTGGTAGGCGATCACGTCGGCCGCGCCGAGCAGCCTGGCCGCCTTCACCGTCACCAGCTCCGGGTCTCCCGGCCCCAGCCCGACCCCGTACAGGCACCCGAGATCCCCGCTCAACCCGCTCACTCCTCCTCACCCGCGATCGCATTGACGGCAACCGCCGCCACCGCGAGCCCGACCCCGTACAGGCACCCGAGATCCCCGCTCAACCCGCTCACTCCTCCTCGCTCGCGATCGCGTTGACGGCGGCCGCCGCCATCGCGCTGCCGCCCCTGCGTCCGTGCACCACCAGGTGGTCGAGTCCGGCCGGGTGCTCGGCCAGGGCCAGCTTCGACTCCGCGGCCCCGATGAAGCCGACCGGCACGCCCAGCACCGCGGCCGGGCGTCCGGCACCCTCCTCGACCAGTTCGAGCAGGCGGAACAGCGCGGTCGGCGCGTTGCCGATCGCGACCACCGCGCCGTCGAGCCGGTCGCGCCACAACTCCAGCGCCGCGGCGCTGCGGGTGGTGCCCAGCCGCAGCGCCAGCTCCGGGACCCGCGGGTCGCCGAGTGTGCAGATCACCTCGTTCGCCTTCGGCAGCCGTCGCCTGGTGACGCCGGAGGCGACCATCATGGCGTCGCACAGCACGGGCGCGCCGTCGCGCAGCGCCTCGCGCGCCGCCGTGACGACTCCCGGCGACCACGCGAGGTCGTCGACGAGGTCGACCATGCCGCAGGCGTGCACCATGCGAACCGCGACCTGGGCGACGCCCGGCGGCATGCCGCCGAGGTCCGTCTCCGCGCGGATGGTGGCGAAGGAGCGGCGGTAGATCTCCGCCCCGTCCCTGATGTAGTCGATCACTTTCCCTCTCTGGTCGCCGCCACCGCGGCGCTCGTCTGCTCGGCGTCGGCGAACGTACGGCTCACGCCGTCCGCCTCGACGCGGTATCCGTCTCCGGTCGCGACCACGTCCACGACCCGGCCGCGCGGGCGTCCGCACCGCCGCTCGCAGCCCGACCAGTGCACGGGGAGCGCACGGGTGCGGCCCCGCGAGGGGTGGACGTCGTCAGGACCGTCCGCATCGAACTCGGAACCGGTGCCGTCGTTCGCCCGCGCACCCGCGTGGACGTCGGCGTGCACGTCGGCGAGGGCCTTGGCGCATCCGGGCCGGCCTGCGCAGGCGGTCAGGCCCAGCCACGGCGACGCCGGGTCGCTGACCAGGCCCGCGGCCGTGAGCGCCGCCCGCCGGCCATCGACCTCCGGCGCCGGCAGGTCGGGGACGACGATCGTCCGCCACGGCGTCACCCGGACCTCTCCCCCGCCGTGCTCGGCCGCCTGGGCGAGCGCCTCCAGCTGGGCCGCCGACAGCCGTCCGAGCGCGGCGAGAACGATGAGGGCCGACCTTCCGTCACGCTGCATGACGACCCCGGCCGCGCCGCCGTCCATCGTCCGCTCCCGCCGTACCACGGGGGCGGCCCGGCGAAGGGCCGGCTCCGCCCTGAGCACACGGGCCGAGACCCGCCCCGGACCGTCGGTCAGCTCGGCGAGCCGCCACGCGCCCGACCCCTGCTCGGCGCGCTCGGCCAGGAACGCCTCGGCGACCGCGAGCATGCCGGTGACGGCGGAGGAGACGGGGGCGCGCAGCCCCAGGTCGGCACCGGCGAGCAGCAGCGCCACCTCGGAGACGTCCGCCGAGGCGTCCAGCGGATCGACCGGCAGCAGCGTGACGTCCGCGCCGAGAGCCGCCATGTCGCCCGAGCCGTCGTCGAGCGCGAAGAGGAACCGGCCGGGCAGGTCGGCGAGCGCGGGCCGGGCGCGGAGTTCCCCGTCCAGCTCGGACACGAGCGGACGGACGTCGAGCAGGCTCGCGGGTGCCCGCCCGGCCAGGGGTGAGGCCACGATGTTGCGTACCCGCTCATGCGTGGCCGACGGCAGCAGCCCGGCGGCGGCCAGCCGCACGGCGAAGTCGGATGCCGGGGAAAGCCGCCGGTCGTCGTCCGGAACGCGCGTGTCGTCGCGTGCCGGGTGCACGACGGGAAGGGACTCGCCGTCCTGCGGCGGGAGGCCGCGTACCTGGAGGTTCGCCCGGGAGGTCAGCTCGATCACGCCGGATCCGAGCTCCCGGGCGGCGGCGGCGACCACGCGGAGCTGACGCGCCGTGAGCGCCCCGCCGGGAACCCGGATCCGCGCCAGGCCGCCGTCGGCCGCGGCGTGCACCTGGAGCGCTCCGGGACACGCGTCGGCCCGGGTTCTTCCGGGAGGGTCGGTTATTGACACGCAGTGGATGGTAGCTCCCATTTCTTTACGGATGTCCGCCTGGCATAGTGTGACCTAGGCGACGGCGCAGGGAGGAAGCCGGTGTGAAACCGGCGCGGTCCCGCCACTGTAACCGGGGAGCGAACCCCACCGAAGGCCACGGTCCGGCAACGGACGGGAAGGCCGGGGTGAGCGTTGATCCGGGAGCCAGGAGACTCCTGCCGTCGCGATGACGACGACCCGGGGCGAGGACCCCGAGGGAGGACTTCTGCATGCGTTCCGTGCCGCCCACCCCGCGATCGGCCGTGCCACCCGCGCCGCCTGCCGTCCTGCTGCTGTCGACCTCCGACACCGACCTGCTCAGCGCGCGGACGAGCGGCGCGAACTACCGGCTCGGCAACCCGGCGCGGCTGTCCGCCGAGGACCTGCCCGCGCTGACCGAGGGCACGGACCTCGTGGTCGTGCGACTGCTCGGCGGGCGCAGGGCATGGCAGGACGGGCTGGACGCGCTGCTCGCCGACCGGCGGCCCGTCGTGATCCTCGGTGGCGAGCAGGCCCCCGACGCCGAGCTGATGGAGCTGTCCACGGTGCCCGGCGGGGTCTGCGCCGAGGCGCACGCCTACCTCGCGCACGGCGGTCCGGCGAACCTGGCCCAGCTGCACGCCTTCCTCTCCGACACGGTGCTGCTCACCGGGTACGGCTTCGCACCGCCCGCGCCCACCCCGAGCTGGGGCCCCCTCGAACGTGTCGCGCGACGCACCGAGGGCCCTGTCATCGGCGTGCTCTACTACCGCGCGCACCACGTCGCGGGCAACACCGCCTTCGTCGAGACGCTCTGCCTGGCCATCGAGGAGGCGGGCGGCCAGGCCCTGCCCGTCTACTGCGGTTCCCTGCGCAGCGCCGAGCCCGACCTGTTCGACACGCTCCGGGCCGCGGACGCCCTGGTGGTCACCGTGCTCGCCGCCGGGGGCACCCGCCCGGCGACCGCCTCTGCGGGCGGGGACGACTCCGCGTGGGACGTCGGCGCGCTCGCCGAGCTGGACGTGCCGATCCTGCAGGGCCTCTGCCTGACCACGGGAAGGGACGCCTGGCGGGAGAACGACGACGGCCTGTCCCCGCTCGACGCGGCCTCCCAGGTGGCGATCCCCGAGTTCGACGGGCGGATCATCACCGTGCCGTTCTCCTTCAAGGAGGTCGACGACGAGGGCCTGACCGTGTACGTGGCCGATCCCGAGCGGGCCTCGCGGGTGGCCGGCATCGCGGTACGGCACGGCCTGCTCCGGCACGTCCGAGCACCGGAACGGCGGATCGCGGTGATGCTGTCGGCGTACCCGACCAAGCACTCCAGGATCGGCAACGCGGTCGGCCTGGACACCCCCGCCAGCGTGGTCAGGCTGCTCACGGCCATGACGGAGGCCGGGTACGACCTCGGAGACGGTTTCCCCGGCGTGGCGGAGCGGGACGGCGACGCGCTGATCCACGCGCTGATCGCGGCGGGCGGCCAGGACCGGAACTGGCTCACCGAGGAGCAACTGGCCGCGAACCCGGTACGGATCCCGGCCGCGCGCTACCGGGCGTGGTTCGAGACGCTGCCCGAGGACCTGCGGCACGGCATCGAGGCGCACTGGGGGCCGCCGCCGGGCGAATTGTTCGTCGACCGGAGCCGCGATCCCGACGGTGAGATCGTGCTGGCCGCGCTGCGCGCGGGCAACCTCGTGGTGATGGTCCAGCCGCCGCGCGGCTTCGGGGATAACCCGGTCGCCATCTACCACGACCCCGACCTGCCGCCGAGCCACCACTATCTGGCCGCCTACCGGTGGCTGGCCGACGACTTCGGCGCGCACGCGATCGTGCACGTCGGCAAGCACGGCAACCTGGAGTGGCTGCCCGGCAAGTCGGCGGGGATGTCGGCCTCCTGCGGCCCCGACGCGGCGCTCGGCGACCTGCCGCTGGTCTACCCGTTCCTGGTGAACGACCCCGGTGAGGGCACGCAGGCCAAGCGGCGGGCGCACGCCGTACTGGTCGATCATCTGGTGCCGCCGATGGCCCGCGCGGAGACCTACGGCGACATCGCCCGGCTGGAGCAGCTGCTGGACGAGCACGCCTCGATCGCGGCCATGGACCCGGCCAAGCTGCCCGCCATCCGGGCGCAGATCTGGACGCTGATCCAGGCCGCCAGGCTCGACCACGACCTGGGCGTCGACGACCGGCCGCAGGACAGCGGGTTCGACGACTTCCTGCTGCACGTCGACGGATGGCTCTGCGAGGTCAAGGACGTCCAGATCCGCGACGGCCTGCACGTGCTCGGCAGCGCCCCCGAGGGGAAGGCCCGCGTCGACCTCGTGCTGGCCATGCTCCGCGCCCGCCAGATCTGGGCGGGCCAGGAGGCACTCCCCGGTCTGCGTGAGGCCCTCGGCCTGGCCGAGGACGGCGGCGCCGCGAGGGTGAGCGTGGACGAGGCCGAGTCGACGGCCCGCGCCCTCGTCGAGGGCATGGAGGAGCACGGCTGGGACCCGTTCGCCGTCTCCCCCGTCACCGCGTCCGTCCTCGCCGGCGGAAGTGACCGCGACTCCGGAGTCCTGGCCGCCGTGGAGAAGGTGCTCGGGTTCGCGGCCGGGGAGATCGTGCCCCGGCTCGCCAGGACCACGGACGAGATCGGCGCGGTGCTGCACGCGCTCGACGGCGGTTACGTCCCCGCCGGGCCGAGCGGGTCGCCGCTGCGCGGGCTGATCAACGTGCTGCCGACCGGGCGGAACTTCTACTCCGTCGATCCCCGGGCGGTGCCCAGCAGGCTGGCGTGGGAGACCGGGCAGGCCATGGCCGACTCCCTGCTGGAGCGGTACCGCTCCGACACCGGTGAGTGGCCGCGCTCCGTCGGGCTGTCGGTCTGGGGCACCAGTGCCATGCGCACGGCGGGCGACGACGTGGCGGAGGTGCTCGCGCTGCTCGGCGTGCGGCCGGTCTGGGACGAGGCGTCCCGGCGGGTCAGCGGCCTCGAACCGATCCCGCTCGCCGAACTCGGCCGGCCCAGAATCGACGTGACCGTCCGGATCAGCGGGTTCTTCAGGGACGCCTTCCCGCACGTCGTCACCATGCTGGACGACGCCGTACGGCTGGTGGCGGGCCTCGCGGAGGCCGCCGGAGAGAACTACGTGCGGGCGCACGCCGACGCCGACCTGGCCGCGCACGGCGACGAGCGGCGGGCCACCCTGCGGATCTTCGGCTCCCGTCCGGGCGCCTACGGCGCGGGCCTGCTGCCGCTGATGGAGAGCGGGAACTGGCGCGACGACGCCGACCTGGCCGAGGTGTACGCGGTCTGGGGCGGCTTCGCCTACGGTCGCGACCTCGACGGAACACCGGCGCGGCAGGACATGGAGAGCGCCTACCGGCGGATCGCGGTGGCCGCGAAGAACGTCGACACCCGCGAGCACGACATCGCCGACTCCGACGACTACTTCCAGTACCACGGCGGGATGATCGCCACCGTGCGGGCGCTCACCGGCCGGGCGCCCGCCGCGTACGTGGGCGACAGCACCCGTCCGGACGCGGTGCGGACCAGGACCCTGCACGAGGAGACCGCGCGGATCTTCCGCGCCCGGGTGGTCAACCCCAACTGGCTGGCGGCGATGCGCAGGCACGGGTACAAGGGCGCGTTCGAGCTGGCCGCCACCGTGGACTACCTGTTCGGCTACGACGCCACGACGGGTGTGATGGCCGACTGGATGTACGACAGGCTGGCCGCCACCTACGTCCTGGACCCGGAGAACCGGGCGTTCATGGCCGCGTCGAACCCATGGGCGCTGCACGGCATCGCCGAACGGCTCCTTGAGGCGGCCGACCGGAAGATGTGGGAGCACCCCGACCCCGAGATCATGACGGCCCTGCGGGAGGCGTACCTCACCATCGAGGGCGACCTGGAGGACCGCTGACCCGCCCCCGAGGTGAGTGTGGTTCAACCGATGCCGCCGGAGTCGAAGTCATCGGACCCGCGCGGGCGGAGATGTACGCACGTGATGTAACCACCTCTGTGCAGGATGCCTCCGGAGTCGAAGTCATCGGACCGGTGCGGGGCCCTGAGGTGAGGGTGGTTCAGCCGATGGCCGCGACCAGGCGTTCGGCCAGCTCGGGGCTGCCTGCCCAGTGCAGGTGCAGGTAGGAGGCGGTCAGCAGGGGCTCGGCGAAGCCGTCGGCCGCGCCCCTCCAGCGGAACAGCGGCGGCGTCGCATGCCCGGGATCGGTGGCCGTGCGGTGGAACTCGTGGCCCCGGTAGCGCTCGCCCTCGCGGGTGAGCACGGACTTGGCGGTCGCCACGGCGTCACGGTAGCCCAGCGTGAGCCTGCCGGTCATCGTCGCGGTGATGTCGAGCCTTCCGCACATGGGATGGCCGTCCAGCTCGCGCGCCAGGTAGAGCAGCCCGGCGCACTCGGCGACGATCGGGCCGTCGAAGGCGGCCACCCGGCGGCGGAGCGGCTCGTTGGCGGACAGCTCCGCCGCGTACATCTCGGGGAAGCCGCCGCCGATGACGACCGCCCCGGCGTTCTCGGGGAGGCACTCGTCCCTGAGCGGGTCGAAGTTCGCCACCTCGGCCCCCGTCGCCGCGAGCAGCTCGACCTGCTCGGCGTACCCGAAGGTGAACGCCGCCCCGCCCGCCACGGCCACGACCGGCCGTCCACCGGACGCGGACGCGGTCACAGACGGGGACGGGGGCAGGGCCGGAGTCCAGGGATGCGCGGGCAGCGGCGGCGCCGAGCGCGCCAGGGCCACCAGCCCTTCGAGGTCGCAGGAGTCGGCGACCAGGGCGCCCATCCGCTCCACCGCCGCCACCGCGTCCCCGCTGCGCTCGGCCGCCGGGATCAGCCCGAGATGGCGGGAAGGGGTCGCCACCCCGTCCACCCGCGGGATCACGCCCAGTACGGAGATGCCGCTCTCGTCCAGCGCGGCGCGGCAGATCTCCTCGTGCCGCGGCGAGCCGACCCGGTTGAGGATCACCCCGGCCAGCCGGACCCGGGTGTCGAAGGAGGCGAAGCCCTGTACGAGCGCGGCCACGGACCTGCCCTGCCGCGCGGCGTCCACCACGAGCACCACCGGCGCGCCGATCAGCCGGGCGACGTGCGCGGTGGAGGCGAAGTCCCCGCTCCCGGCACCGTCGTACAGGCCCATGACCCCCTCGACCACGGCGATGTCCGCGTCCCGCGCACCGTGCAGGAAGAGCGGCGCGACCCGGTCCTCACCGGTCAGCCAGGGGTCGAGGTTGCGGCCGGGGCGCCCGGTGGCGAGCGCGTGGTAGCCGGGGTCGATGTAGTCGGGTCCCACCTTGTGCGGGGAGACCCGCAGACCCCGCGCGCGCAGCGCCGCCATCAGACCGGTCGCGACGGTGGTCTTCCCGCTGCCCGAGGACGGCGCGGCGATCACCAGTCGCGGCACTACCATTCGATGCCCCTCTGGCCCTTCTGCCCGGCGTCCATCGGGTGCCTGACCTTCCCCATCTCGGTCACCAGGTCGGCGACCTCGACCAGCCTCGGGTCGGCGTCCCTGCCGGTGATCACGACATGCTGGTTGCCCGGCCGCGCGACCAGAGTGGCGACCACGTCGTCCACGTCCAGCCAGCCCCATTTCAGGGGGTAGGTGAACTCGTCGAGGACGTAGAAGCGGTAGGTCTCCGCGGCCAGGTCACGCCTGATCTGCTCCCAGCCCTCGCGGGCGTCGGCGGCGTGGTCCTCCTCGCTGCCCGGCCGCTGGATCCACGACCAGCCCTCGCCCATCTTGTGCCAGGTCACGCTGCCGCCCTCGGCGGACTCGCCGAGCACCACGAGCGCCCGTTCCTCGCCGATGCGCCACTTGGCCGACTTCACGAACTGGAACACCCCGACCGGCCAGCCCTGGTTCCACGCGCGCAGCGCCATCCCGAAGGCGGCGGTGGACTTCCCCTTGCCCGGCCCGGTGTGCACGATCAACAGCGGCCGGTTGCGGCGCTGGCGCGTGGTGAGCCCGTCCTCGGGCACCGTGTCCGGCTTGCCCTGCGGCATCTCAGACCGCCTTCCGGTAGTCGGTACGGTAGTCACGGACGAGCCCGCCGAGCCCGCCGCCTGCCGCGAGCGCGTCGAGCCGTACCGCGGGCGCGCCCAGCCTGGCCGCGAGGTCGAGGGCCAGGCCGAGCCGCACCGGACCGCTCTCGCAGTCGACCACGACCCCCGCCGTACCGGCGAGCAGCGCGGCGGGGGCCGCCACGTCGGACCCCGAGGTGGCCCGGCCGTCGGTGACCACCACGAGCAGCGGCCTTCTGGCGGGGTCGCGCAGCCGCTCCACCCTGAGCACCTCGGCGGCCCGGCGCAGCCCGGCCGCCAGCGGGGTGCGACCGCCGGTCGGCAGCTCCCGCAGCCGCGCCGCGCCGACCTCGACCGAGGAGGTCGGGGGAAGCACCAGGTCCGCCGTGGATCCCCTGAAGGTGATCAGCCCGACCTTGTCCCGCCGCTGGTAGGCGTCGAGCAGCAGGCTGAGCACGGCCGCCTTGACCTCGCGCATGCGCTGCCGGGCCGCCATGGAACCGCTCGCGTCCACCACGAAGAGCACGAGGTTGCCCTCCTTGCCCTCGCGGACGGCCTCGCGCAGGTCGGTGTCACGTACCAGCAGGCCGGGGCCGCTACGGCCGCGCTCACGCTGGTACGGCGCGGCGGCGCGGAGCGTCGCCGACAGGTGCGGCCGCTGGAGCCGCCCGGCGGGAACCCGCGATCCGGTGGTCCGCCCGTTGGGGGTACGGGCCCGCGACCGCCGCCCCGAGGCGCCGTCGCCCAGCCCGGGGACCTGGAAGGGGCGCACCCGGTACGGTTCGGCGGCGGCGACCACCCGCTCGGCGAAGGGACGGTCCGGCGAGGCGCCGGTCCCGTCGGAGGCACCCGGGACATCGGCGGCGCCGGTCCCGGAACCACCGTCGTGCGAACCACCGTCGTGCGCGCCGCCGTGCGGGCCCGCACCGGAGCCATCACCCGCGGGACTTTCCGCAGAGCCGGTCTCGGGACCGTCCCCGGAGTTCACGGGGCCGTCCGAACCACCCGAATCGCCCGGACCGCCGGAGGTGCTCGGCCCTCCATCCGGGTCGTCCGGCTCGTCGCCGCCGTGCTCCGCCAGGAGGTCGTCGAGGCGTGACTCGTCAAGACCCGGCGCGTCGAACGGGTCTCGGCGGCGGCGGTGCGGCAGCGAGAGACGGGCCGCCTCGCGCACGTCCTCGGCCGTGACCTCGGCGCCGCCGCGCCAGGCCGCGTGCGCGATGGCCGCGTTGGCCGTGACCAGATCGGCCCGGAGCCCGTCCACCTCGAAGGCGGCGCACACCCCCGCGATCTGGCGCAGCCGGGCGTCCGGCAGCACGACCTGCCTGACCCGCTCCCTGGCCTCGGCGATCCGCCGCGCCAGGGCCGCCTCCTGTCCCGCCCACCCGGCGGCGAAGGAGGCGGGATCGGCGTCGAAGGCCAGCCGGCGCCGTACCACCTCGGCCCGCTCGTCCGGATTCCTGGACGCCCGCACCTCGACGGTCAGCCCGAAACGGTCCAGGAGCTGTGGCCGTAGCTCGCCCTCCTCCGGGTTCATCGTGCCGACCAGCAGGAACCGCGCCGCGTGCCGTACCGAGACCGACTCTCGCTCGACGAAGCAGGTGCCGAGCGCGGCGGCGTCGAGCAGCAGGTCCACGAGATGGTCGTGGAGCAGGTTGACCTCGTCGACGTAGAGGACACCTCGATGCGCGGCGGCGAGCAGGCCCGGCTCGAACGCCCTGACCCCCTCGGTGAGCGCGCGCTCGATGTCGAGCGCGCCGACCAGCCGGTCCTCCGACGCGCCGACGGGCAGCTCCACCAGCGCGGCCGGACGTTCCTGCCCGCTCTCGCCCGCGTCGTGCGGGCCGTCGGGGCAGCCCGGATCCGGCTCGGCCGGGTCGCAGGAGAAGCGGCAGGCGGCGATCACCTTGACCGCGGGGAGTTGTGCGGCGAGCGCGCGGACGATCGTGGACTTGGCGGTCCCCTTCTCCCCCCGGACCAGCACACCGCCCACCCGTGGGGAGACCGCGTTGAGTATCAGCGCGAGCTTGAGGTCGTCGAGACCGACGACGGCACTGAACGGATAGGCACCGATCACGAGGTTTCTTTCTGCGAGATCCTGCTGACGTGTCCGACCCGCCGAACGTTCAGTTCGGGGCCGCCGTGAGCGCGTCGCGGCGGACCGCGCGCTGGACGGCGATGCCGTACAGGACACCGATGGCCGACCAGAGCACGAGTTGCGTGCCGAGGGAGGACAGCCGGAAGTCCCACAGCAGCTGGGCGGGGAAGCCGTCGGGCACCTCGTTGACCGCCGGCAGCACGAACAGGGTGACGATGACGGGGACCAGGAAGCCGGCCGCGCCGGCGAGCCAGGGCCTGGCCGGCACCTTACGGGCGCAGGCCACTCCCACCGCCACGGACAGCAGGCCGATGGCGACCAGGACCAGGTACAGCGTGGTCCGGCTGCCGATGGTGTCCGGGTCACCGACGGCGGGCGGGTTGGCCGGGTACTTGACGAACGGCACCAGCACGATCGCGACGAACGCCGTGGCGGCCATCGTCGCGGCCAGCACCACGTCGGAGCGGGGACCGATCCGGCCGCGCAGCCCGGCGAAGACGAGGGAGAAGATACCCCCCACGGACATGCCGTACAGGGCCAGGGCGAGGAAGAGCCCGGCCTGCTGGCCGGACCGGCTGACCAGTGCCTCCTCCCCGTGGGAGTGCCCGACCTCGGTCTGGGCGTGGGCGGCGGCCTCTTCGAGCGCGATGGCCTGGTCGATGTTCGGCTCGCCCAGCAGGTAGGCGAACACGGCGGCGATCAGCCCGGCGACCAGCCCGACGAGCAGGCCGCGGAGCAACAGGGTACGGATCACGGCGCGCGGTCTAGTGGCAGGGAACGCCGAGCAGGTGGCGCCCGTCGTGCATGAGTTCGTGCAGATAGTCGCCCGCCTGCGACACCACCCCCTGGTCGAAGGTGACCAGGTAGGCCACCAGCAGGAGCAGCGGAACCGCCACGAGCCAGCGGGCCAGGTGGGAGAGGGGAACGGGCTGAGAAACGGACAGCTCACGCATGAGTAGCCTCCTTGGGGATGACGCGTCCCGACAGATGAGGACGCGGCGGCCAAGTAACCTGGCTCCCGGAACTCACGTTCCGGATACAGTGGCGCGACCGCACCGGCTTCTCACCGGACTTCCCTCGGACCACCGCGAAATCGTCCGCAATGTAACTCTTTTCGTGGCGGGCCGTCAACACAAGGTGATTCGTCGCGGCGTGGCCGCCCATCGATCCGGCCGCCACGCCCCGCTCCCCGGCCCTGGATGAATGGGGCCTGCTTCTTCGCGAGCCGTCCGACCGGGACGGCGACAGCGGAACGAGGAAGCCGGTGTGCACCCGGCGCGGGGATACCGGCCGGACGCGCGGCGGCCTCCGCAGGCCGCCGCGACAGGTGCTCAGCGAGACACCCTGCGGAGCAGGTAGGTGTCCATGATCCAGCCCTTGCGTGCCCGTGCCTCGGCACGCAGCTCGCGGATGCGGTCGGCGACCTCGGGCACCGGTCCGGCGACCAGGATCTCGTCGGGAGTGCCGAGGTAGGCACCCCAGTAGATGTCGAAGTCGGCGCCCAGATCGGCGCCCAGATCGGCGAAGGCGCAGTGGGCGTCCAGCATGACGACGACGTCGTCGGCCGAGGGCCCCTCCTCGGCGAGACGCCGGCCGGTGGTGATGTGCACCGGCCGGGCGACCCGGGTCAGGCTGACCCGATGCCGGGCGGTGAGTGCGGACACGCTGCTGACACCGGGAATCACCTCGTGCTCGAACCGGACCGAGCCCCGCTGGTGAATCTCCTCGACGATGGCCAGGGTGCTGTCGTACAGGCCCGGATCGCCCCACACCAGGAAGGCACCCGTCTGCCCCTCGGCGAGCTCGTCACGGATGAACCGCTCGCAGATGTCGGCGCGGCGCGAGCGCCAGTCCTCGACCGCGGGCGCGTAGTCGGGAGTGGTCCGGTCACGTTCGGGATCGCCGGCCTCGACGATCCGGTACGGCGGGCGGGCGTGCGCGTCGACGAGGTCGTGCCGCAGCTGGACAAGGTCGTGTTTGACCTCGCCCTTGTCCAGGACGAAGAACACGTCGGTACGGGCGATGGCCTTGACCGCCTGGAGGGTGAGATGGTCGGGATCACCGGCACCGATGCCGATGATGAGGATTCGCTTCACTCGACAGAGTCTGCCCGTACCGTTTCGAGATTCGGCACGGGGGGCCGCCCCGGCGACGCCTGCCGGTCAACCGACGAGCAGCGTGCGGGCCAGGCCGATGGCGGCGGCCACGGCGATGAACCAGGCGGTGTTGAGCCTGGTGCGCCACTGCAGCAGCAGCGCGAGCATGGCCAGTGCCACGGTGAGCGGGTCGACGAACGCGTCACCGGCCAGTTGCAGGGTGACACCGGCCATCAGGGCCAGCGCGGTGGCGTTGACCCCGTCCAGGAACGCCGACGACCAGGCCCGGCCGCGGATCCGGTCGACGAGCCGGGTCAGCAGGCCGACCAGCACGAACGACGGGGTGAAGATGGCGACGGTGGCCAGCACCGCCCCCGGCAGGGCGGCGATGACGTAACCGATGAAGGTGGCGGTGGTGAACACCGGCCCGGGGGTGAGCTGGCCGATGGAGATCGCGTCCAGCAACTGGTCGCGGGTGATCCAGCCGAGCCGCCGTACGAAGTCGCCCTCCAGGAAGGCCAGCAGGACGTAGCCGCTGCCGTACAGCACCGAGCCGATCTTCAGGAACGTCAGGAACAGCTCGGTGAGCCGGCCGCCGGTGGGGTCGGGAAAGCGCGGCCCGGCCAGCAGCGGCACCAGCACCAGACCTGGAGAACCGCGACTCGGCAGCCAGAGGTGCCTGGTGCCGGCCGCCATCACCACCAGCCCGCCGACGGCCAGTACGAGCAGCTCGTTGACGCCGAGCAGGTACAGCGCCAGTGCCACCGTGGCGACGAGCGCGGTCAGCCGGCCCTTGATCGCGGTCCTGAGCAGTCCGGCCAGGGCCCACACCACGATGGCCACCACCACCGGTTTGATCCCGTACAGCAACCCCTCGACGGCAGGGGTCCGGCCGTAGCGGACATAGGACCAGGCCAGGGCGAGGACGATGGCGAAGGCGGGCAGGATGAAGCACACCCCGGCGGCGATCAGCCCCTTCCAGCGAGCCCGGTCATAGCCCAGGTGGATGGCCAGCTCGGTGGAGTTGGGGCCGGGGATGAGGTTGACGGCGCCTATCAGGTCGACGAAGCGCTCATCGGAGACCCAGCCGCGCCGGCGCACCAGCTCGTCACGCATCATCGCGGTGTGCGCGGCCGGGCCGCCGAATCCGATCACGCCGAGTTTCAGGAAGACCCCGATGACCTCGCCCAGCGCGTGTGCCGGCCGTCCGCCGGATCCGCCACCGGTGTCATCGTGCGAAGCGTTCATCGTGGCCTTCCATCCGGGGGGTGTACCAAGTCGTGCATTGTTCACGACCACGTTGAACACCAGGCCGACGGCGGCCGAACACCGGGACCACGGCCGTGAACGTTTGACGCCTCCGGGAACGACCCCGAGTGATTCAGCCGTCTCCTGGCTGACCGGGAGCGGGCTTGGCGAGCTGGAACCAGAGCCTCGTGCTCCCGGGCGATCGGTGGAAACCCCAGCGGACCGCCGGCGTGTCGACCAGGGCGAGATCCCGGCCGCCCTCCGCCACCCCATCGGCGGCCCCGAGATCTTCCGTGATCAGATCGAGTGCGCGGCGTGGTCCGACGTCACACCGCAGATTCTTCCGTTCACCGGCCGACCTCATCCTGGAATGTCAGGCGCCTTCACCATCCTGCGTCTTCCCAGCTTGGACATCGCGCATGTCGAGACGATGAACACCGACGCCTACCTCGAAGACGAACACAGCGTCGAACGGTATCTCCGGGCTTTCGATCACCTCTGCGACCTTGCTCTGAGCCCTGACAAATCAGATTCCTTTCTCAGGGAAATAGCCGTTACGCTCTAATTAGCGTGATTTATCCGGGAAGGACGCTCAGGCGATCGGCATTCCTGCGGAATCTGGCGTAAGAGCACGCGCAGCGGCGCCCAGAGCAACTACGTCGAAGCCCGTTTCGACGGCACCACCATCTGGCTACACAACTCCAACAACCCCTCCCCCCAAGGCCCCGCCATCGCCATCACCCCGAAGACCTGGCCCACCCTCCTCGACCAGGTCCAAGCAGGCAATCTCACCCCCCGGAAACCGAACTCCCCCACCCCCTCGCGGACCGCCTGCTCATCGGCTTCGACGGCGAACACATCACCGTGCAGGACAACGACACCCTCGACGGAGCGACCCACGGCGGCGAGTCCCCCTTTCCCGGCTGCTCGACACCCCGGCCAACGCCTGACCCGCGACCAGGTGGGGCGCCTCAGGCGAGCCGCCACTCCTGGTTCTTCCGCCCCCTGACACACCCCACCTGCTTGACGTTGGCCCCGTCCAGGATCAGACCGTTCTGCACCTCCAGGCACATACCGGTGTGCCGGACCACGACCGCGAAGTAACCGTTGTCCCTCTGGGCGAGCTTCCACTCCTGGTTGCCATGTCCGGGGATGCAGGTCCACAACTGGAGGCCGGCGCCGCTGTGCCTGTCGGTCGGCACCACCTCCATGCACAGGCCGCTGCTCACGTCCCTGAAGTTGTAGTAACCGTCACTGGTCGCCGTCAGGTTCCACACCTGGCCCTCATGGTCGGCGCTGCAGGGCCACTGCTGGACATCGGTCCCCAACTTCAGCTCATCACTCAGGGTGAACACGTCCAGGCACTTGTCGCTGTGCCGGGTCACCAGGATCGCGGTGAACTTGGCCCGGAGCCCCTCTCGCACACCGGCGGCCCCGTCGGCCGACGCCCGCGCGGCCGACGGGGCCGCGAGCAGGGCCGCCGCCAGAACGAACACCTGGCCGGCGTGAAAAAGTCTCATCGAGCCTCCCCGAGGCACTCCCTAAAGATCAACAAACCCTTGATAACACGAATCACCCAACGTAGCGACCAACTACACCAAGTAATCAATATCGTGTCGCGCCCCCGAATGACCGGCCATCACCACCGGCGGAAACCTCGCTCAGGCAAGCCGCCACTCCTGACTCGCCCGCCCCCTGACACAGGTCCACTGCAGGGCATTGGTCCCATCCCCCGTCCCGCCCCCCTGCATGTCCAGGCACTTGCCACTGTGCCGGGCCACCAGCACGAAGTAACCGTTGGCCCGCTGACTGAGCCGCCACTCCTCGCTGTAGCGCCCGCTCACGCAGGTCCACTGCCGGATGTTGGCCCCACTGCGCAGGTCACCGTCCATCACATGCAGGCACTTGCCACTGTGCATGGCCTGAATGGTGTAGTAACCACCGTTGGTGGTCGTCAGGTTCCACTCCTGATTGGCGCCACCATCACAGGTCCGCTGCTGGACGTCGGCTCCGTCCCCCATCGCGGAGTTCAGCACATCCAGGCACTTGCCACTGTGCCGGGCCACCAGGATCGCGGTGAACTTGGCCCGGAGCCCCTCTCGCACACCGGCGGCCCCGTCGGCCGACGCCCGCGCGGCCGACGGGGCCGCGAGCAGGGCCGCCGCCAGAACGAACACCTGGCCGGCGTGAAAAAGTCTCATCGAGCCTCCCCGAGGCACTCCCTAAAGATCAACAAACCCTTGATAACACGAATCACCCAACGTAGCGAACAGCTACACCAAGTAATCAATACCGTGTCGCGCCCCCGAATGACCGACCATCACCACCGGCGGAAACCCCACTCAGGCAAGCCGCCACTCCTGACTCGCCCGCCCCCTGACACAGGCCCACTGCCGAACGCCGACCCCGTTCTCCGTTCCAGCGCCCTGCACGTCCAGGCACTTGCCACTATGCCGGGCCACCAGCACGAAGTAACCGTTGGCCCTCCGACCGAGCCACCACTCCTGGTTGCGGGCTCCGGGCATGCAGGTCCACTGCTGGACGTGGGCCCCACTGCGCCTGTCACCGTTCACCACGTCCAGGCACTGGCCGCCGTGCGTGGCCTGAACGGTGTAGTAGCCGTTGTCCGTCTTCTTCAGACTCCACTCCTGACTTTTCCTCCCGTCGCAGGTCCACTGCTGGACACTGACTCCGCCCCCCTTCCCGTCGGCCGCCACATCCAGACACTTGCCACTGTGCCGGGCCACCAGGGGGGCCGTGAGCACACCCCCGGCCCGCCCCGGCGCACCGGCGGCCACGACATCCGCCGCCGGCACACCGGCGACCGGGGCGACAAGCAGGGACGCAGCGAGAGCCAGGACCTGACCGGCGCCAACGAGCCCCATCGAACCTCCCGAGACACTCCCCAAAGATCAACAAACCCTCGATAACACGAATCACCCACCGTGGTGGTCGGCTATGTCAGGCAATCAACTCGTGTCGCGCCCCTGGAACCCTCAAGCCCAGGCGAGTCCACGCCGTCGGCTCACGCCAGCCGCCACTCCTGGCTCGCCCGTCCCCTGACACAGGTCCACTGCCGGACGCGAGCGCCGTCACGTATGTCACTGTCCATCACCTGCAGACACTTGCCGCTGTGCCGGGCCACCAGGACGAAGTAACCGTCGCTCCTCTGACTGAGCCCCCACTCCTGGTTGCGGGCCCCGACCAGGCAGGTCCACTGCCGGACGCCGGCCCCGATGCTCACGCTGCCGCCCAACACGTCCAGGCACTTACCACTGTGCGCGGCTTTAAGGGTGTAGTAGCCACCACCCGTCGCCGTCAGACTCCACTCCTGGTTTTCCTTGTCCTCACAGGTCCACTGCTGGACATTGGCCCCGTCCTCCATCTCGCCGTTCTGCACATCCAGGCACTTACCGCTGTGCCGGGCCACCAGGTTGGCCGTGAACCTGCCCCCACCCCGCTCCGCCGCACCGGCGGCCACGACATCCGCCGCCGACACGCCTCCGATCGGGACGGCAAGCAGGGTCGCGGCCAGAACCAGGACCTGACCGGCGCCAACGAATCCCATCGAACCTCCCGAGACACTCCCTAAAGATCAACAAACCCTTGATAACACGAATCACCCAACGTAGCGACCAACTACGCTGAGCAATCAACTCGTGTCGCCCCCGGCGGCGTCTCGCCGGCGATGGCGGGGCAGTCGTCTCCGGACGACACGTAACGGCCGGCAGAGGCGTCGGGAGTCTGTCCACGAGCGCGGAACAGCTTCCGGTTCAAGAGCGAAAACAGGGTGGGGGCGAGGCTCGGCGAGTGCCGGGCGGGAAAAGGCCTCCCGGCAGGGCCCGGAAACAACGAACGGCCCGGCGCGGGCCGGGCCGTTCGTGATGGGGTCCCTTACTTCTTCTTCTGCCCCTGCCCCTGCCGCTTCTCGCGGATCTTCATGGTGACCTCGATGGGCGATCCGGCGAAGCCGAACTCCTCGCGGATCCGGCGCTCGATGAAGCGGCGGTAGGTCTCCTCCAGGAAGCCCGAGGTGAACAGCACGAACTTCGGCGGCTCCGTCGACGCCTGGGTGGCGAAGAGGATCTTGGGCTGCTTGCCGCTGCGGACCGGCGGCGGGGTGGCCGCGACCAGGTCGGTCAGGAAGGCGTTGAGGCGGGCGGTGGGCACCCGGGTCGACCAGGAGTCGAGCGCCTTCTCGATCGCCGGGACGAGCCGGTCGACGTGCCAGCCGGTCTTGGCGGAGATGTTGGCCCGCAGTGCCCACGGCACGCGAACGAGCTGGCGGTCGATCTCCTTTTCCAGGTAGTAGCGGCGGTCCTCGTCCAGCAGGTCCCACTTGTTGAACGCCACGACCATGCACCGGCCGGACTCGATCACCAGCGAGATGATCCGCAGGTCCTGCTCGGTCAGCACCTCGCTGGCGTCGATGAGCACCACCGCGATCTCCGAGCGCTCCAGCGCGGCCCTGGTACGCATGCTCGCGTAGAAGTCGGCGCCCTTGAGCTCGCGGTCACGCCGCCGGATGCCGGCGGTGTCGACGAAGCGCCAGGTCTTACCGCCGAGTTCGACCAGTTCGTCCACCGGGTCGCGGGTGGTGCCCGCCATCGGGTCGACGAGCACCCGCTCCTGGCCGGCGAGCTGGTTCAGCAGCGAGGACTTGCCCACGTTGGGCTTGCCGACCAGGGCGACCCGGCGCGGCCCGCGCTCGGCGCCGAACCGCTGCTCGGGCGTGTCCGGCAGCTTTTCGAGGATCACGTCCAGCAGGTCACCGCTGGAGCGGCCGTGCAGCGCGGAGACCGGCTGCGGCTCACCCAGGCCGAGAGACCAGAGCCCGGCCGCCTCCAGCTCCATCTGCTGGTTGTCGACCTTGTTGGCGGCGAGGATGACCGGCTTGCCCGACCCGCGCAGCACATGGCCGACGATCTCGTCCGCGTCGGTCACGCCCACCACGGCGTCGACCACGAACAGGATCACATCGGCCAGCTCGGCCGCCACCTGGGCCTGCTCGGCGATCTTCAGCGCCATCCCGGTCGCGTCGGGGTCCCACCCGCCGGTGTCGACCACCGTGAACCGGCGCCCGCGCCAGGTGGCGTCGTAGGTGACCCGGTCGCGGGTCACCCCCGGCACGTCCTCCACGACCGCCTCGCGGCGGCCGATGATCCGGTTGACCAGTGTGGACTTGCCCACGTTGGGGCGGCCCACCACGGCCACGACCGGCTGCGGGGCGGTGTCCGGCCCCGCCTCCTGAGAGCTGTAATCGGTCCCTGAATCGGCGAGCTCCGCGTCGATCCAGCCGTTGTCGTCGTCGTATTCCCCGGTCACGCCTTTTCCTTAATCACACGCAGTATTTCGGCGATGACCTCTTCGAGGTTCAGCGCCGTGGTGTCGAGTTCGACGGCGTCGGCCGCCTTCGCCAGCGGGTCTGCCTTCCTGGTCGAGTCAAGGGTGTCCCGGCGGGCCATCGCGGCCCGCTGTGCCTCCACCGTGGTGCCGGTGAGCTCCGCCGTACGACGCAGCGCCCTGGCGTCCGCGCTCGCGGTCAGGTAGATCTTGACCACCGCGTCGGGCGCCACGACCGTGCCGATGTCACGGCCCTCGACGACGATGCCGCCGGAACCGATGATCTCGCGCTGCTCGGCCACCAGGCGGCGCCGTACCTCGGGCACCGCGCTGACCGCCGAGACGGCCGCGGTGACCTCGGCGGTGCGGATCGGCCCGGCGGCGTCGACGCCGTCGACCGCCACCGTGGGGGCGTCGGGGTCGGTGCCCAGGGTGAGGATCGGGTCGATCGCCCCGGCCGCGATCGCCTCGGGGTCGGCGAGGTCGACGCCCCGCTGGAGCATCCACCAGGTGATCGCCCGGTACATCGCCCCGGTATCGAGATAACGCAGCCCCAGCGCCCGCGCCACCCCTCGTGACGCGCTCGACTTGCCCGATCCCGAAGGACCGTCCATGGCGACGACCAGTCCGGTCACGACGCCTTCTCCCTTGCAGCCCGCTTCAGTTGTCCGTACGAGGCTACCGGGAGCCGGGCAGGAACCGCGCATCGAGCGAACGGGCCGCCGCAGGGGGTGGACCCTGCGGCGGACCGTCCCAGACGATCATGACGGTCCGGGCACGGAGTGCGGCAGGCGCCTACGGCAGGTGCCAGCCGTGCGCGCGCAGGGCCTCGGACAGCCTCGGCACCGCCTCCGGCTGCACCGAGAGATCGGCGGCGCCCAGCGGCAGGCCGGGGGCGTGCTCAAGCCGGACGTCCTCGATGTTGACGCCCGCCTCCTTGGCCACCTGGAACAGCCGGGCCAGCTCGCCGGGGCGGTCACCGATGATGACCTGGACCGTCGCGTAGGCGCGCGCGGGACCTCCGTGCTTGCCGGGGATCCTGCCGGTGCCCGTGACGCCCCGGTACAGCAGCTCGGTGACGCGGGCCATGGCCTCGGGATCGGCGGCCTCCCTGAGCGCGGCGGCCGCGGCGACCAGGTCGGCCGCCACCGCCTCCAGCACCTCGGCCACCGGCAGCGCGTTGCCCGACAGGATCCCGGTCCACAGCCTCGGGTCGCCCGCCGCGATGCGGGTGACGTCGCGCACCCCCGGCCCGGCCAGGCCGAGCGCGGTGGCCGGCGCGTCCGCGAGACGGGCGGCCACCGCGGAGGCGGTCACGTGGGGGGCGTGCGAGACGACCGCGACGGCCCTGTCATGCTCCTCGGCGCCGACCCTGACCGCCTCGCCGCCGCAGAGCTTGACGAGGCCGTACATGGCCTCCACCGCGTCGGGCGAGGTCTCCTCGGTCGGGCAGAGCGCCCACGGGCGCCCGAGGAAGATGTCGGCCCGCGCCGCGGCGGGCCCGGAGCGCTCACGGCCGGCGAGCGGGTGCCCGGCGACGTAGCTCGTCAGGTCGCAGCCGAGGCTCGCGGCCTCCCGGAGCGGAAGGGCCTTGACGCTGGCCACGTCCGTGTAGAAACGGGCCACGCCGGCCTTCTGGAGGGCGGCGAGCCGCCCCGCGACCGCATGGGGCGGGACCGCGATGACCGCGACGTCCACCCGCACGCCCTCGGCCCACTCCACTCCGGCGCCCAGCTCGCGTGCCAGCCGCAGGGAGCCCTCGTCTCGGTCGGCCAGGTGGACGGCGACGCCCTGCTCGCGCAGCGCCAGGGCGATCGAGGTGCCGATCAGCCCCGTACCGACGACCAGGACGCTCTCCAGACCGCTCACACCCACTCCCCCGAGATCATGATGCCTAAAGGACTCATTGCGCGATGTCCACCCGAAGTGCGACCGCGCCGCGCAGGTAGACGTGCTGGACCTCCTGGCGGGGCCGGTCGACCTCGACATGGGCCATCAGCCGCACCACACGGGGCAGGGCGCCCGGCACGTCGATCTCGGAAGCGCAGATCAACGGGACGTCGTGGAAACCGAGCTTGCGGGCGGCCAAGGCGGGAAACTCGGCGGTGAGATCGGGCGTGGCCGTGAAGATCACACTGATCACGTCCTCGGTGGTGAGCCGGTTGCGTCCCATCACCTCCGTGACCAGTTCGGTGACTCCGGACAGGATCGCGTCCCGGTCGTTCGCCTCGACCTGAATCGCACCGCGGATCGCCCGCACCATCGTCGTTCCTCCATATCCACCCGCGCCGGACCACCCCCGAGGGGGTGATCCGGCGCGTCCTGAACGTGCGTGTCAGGGAAGGCTACAACCCGACCGCGGCGTAGAGTTCCCCGACCTCCGCGAGGGTCAGCGCGCGGAGAGTGCCCGGCTTGAGGCGGCCGAGCTTGACCGGGCCGAACTCGATACGGGCCAGGTCGATGACCGGGTGCCCGACCTCCTCCAGCATGCGGCGGACGATGTGCTTGCGGCCCTCGTGCAGGACGATCTCGACCAGGGCCTGCTGGCCGTGCTCCTGGACCAGGGTGAAGGAGTCGGCCTTGGCCAGGCCGTCCTCCAGCTCGATGCCCTTCTTCAGCCGGCGGCCGAGATCACGCTCGATCCGGCCGGGGACCTTGGCCCAGTACTTCTTCTGCACGCCGTAGCTCGGGTGGGTGAGCCTGTTGGCCAGCTCGCCGTCGTTGGTGAGCAGGATCAGGCCCTCGGTCTCGGTGTCGAGACGGCCCACGTGGAACAGGCGCTCGGTGCGGTCGGCCACGAAGTCGGCCAGCGAGGGGCGGCCGTCCGGGTCGGACATGGTGCTGACGACGCCGATCGGCTTGTTGATCGCGAAGTAGACCAGGTCGGGCATCGTCGGCAGGCGCTTGCCGTCGACGTGGATGACCTGCTTGGCGGGGTCGACCCGGGCGCCGAAGCGGCGGACCACCTGGCCGTCGACGGTCACCCTGCCGTCGCCGATCATGTCCTCGCAGGCCCGGCGGCTGGCGACGCCCGCCTGGGCGAGGACCTTCTGCAGCCGGACGCCGTCAGGGACCTCGGTGGTGTCGCGCTCGTCGACGTAGTCACGGTCGTAGAAGTCGGAGTCACGCTTGGGCTGGCGGGCGGTCTTGAACCGGTCGTTCGCGATCGTGCCGGGCCGCAGCGGGGCCTTCGCCTCCGGAGCGCGGCCGGCGGGGGCACGACGCTCGCCGTACGCCCCGGCGCGGTCGCCGCCGATCGTCTGGATGTCGTCCCGGCGGCCGGTCCTGCCGAAGCGGGCACGGGAACCACCGGCGGGCGCGCCGCCGCGCCCTCGGTCTGCGCCGGGCCTGCCGCGCGAGCCGTCCCGGTCCGCGCGGAAACCACCCTGCGAACCACCACGGTCGTCACGGCGCGGGGCATCGGACCGGAAATCGCTCCTCGAACCGTCGCGGGACCCGCCGAACGACGGACCGCCACGGTCCTCACGGCGCGGAGCGTCGGAGCGGTAGCCGCCCTGGGAGCCCTCGGAGGACCTGCCGTACCGGCTCCGCGAGCCGTCGCGGGACCCGCCGAACGACGAGCCGCCGCGATCATCCCGACGCGGACCATCGGCGCGGAAACCACCACGGTCATCGCGGCGCGGACCGTCCGAACGGTAACCGCCCTGCGAACCACCCGAGGGCCTGCTCCCGTACGAACTACGCGAACCATCACGCTCGGCGCGGAAACCACCACGGTCATCACGACGCGGACCATCGGCGCGGAAACCACCACGGTCATCGCGGCGCGGACCGTCCGAACGGTAACCGCCCTGCGAACCCCCCGAAGGCCTACTCCCGTACGAACTACGCGAACCATCACGCTCGGCGCGGAAACCACCACGGTCGTCACGACGCGGACCATCGGCACGGAAACCACCACGGTCGTCACGACGCGGACCATCGGCACGGTAACCGCCCTGCGAACCACCGCGATCATTCCGGCGCGGACCGTCCGCGCGGAAACCGCCCTGCGAACCACCACGGTCGTCACGACGCGGGCCGTCGGACCGGAAACCACCCGAGGACCTGCCGGACGAGCTGCGCGAGCCATCACGCTCGGCGCGGAAACCACCGCGATCATCCCGACGCGGACCATCGGCACGGTAACCGCCCTGCGAACCACCACGGGAGCCGCCCGACGAGGATCCGCCTCGGGAGGAACCGCCCCGGAATCCACCGGACTGCGAGCCCCCACGGGGATTGCCACCGCGCGGGGCTCCGCCACGGCCTTGACCGCGTCCATCACCGGACGGGGTACTACGGCTGTTGTTCACTGCTTCTGCTCCTCTAGGGATTCCATGTCGTCGGGCAGGAAAGGCGCCAGTTCTGGAAGCTCGTCGAGCCCCCGCAGGCCAATCCTCTCGAGAAAATACGAACTTGTCCGGTAGAGCACGGCTTGGCTCTCCGGTTCGGTGCCGGCCTCCTCGACCAGCCCCCTCGTCACCAGCGTGCGCATGACACCGTCGCTGTTGACACCGCGGATGGCCGCCACCCGGGCCCGGCTCACCGGCTGCCGGTAGGCGACCACGGCCAGGGTCTCCAGCGCGGCCTGGGTCAGACGCGTCTGCTGGCCGTCGCGGACGAACCGCTCCACGAGTGAGGCGCACTCGGCCCGCGTGTAGAAACGCCAGCCGCCCGCGACCTCTCTCAGGTCGAAACCCCGCCCGGCTTCGGTGTATTCCGCCGAGAGTTCCCGGAGCACCCTGCCGACCTCGTGGACGGGCCGCTCCAGCACCTGGGCGAGGGTCACCTCGGCGACGGGCTCGTCGACCACCAGCAGGATGGCCTCCAGCCCGGCGCGCAGGTCAGGCTCGGATGCCACGTCAGTCATCGGCTGGTTCTCTCTTCGGGGTCTCGTCGTAGTCGTCGGCCACGGCGACGTCACCGTCGTCACTGCCGGTCCAGGTCACGTGCAACTCCCCGAGAGGCTCGATCTGCTCGAAGGAGACGGCCGCCTCCCGGTAGAGCTCCAGGACCGCCAGGAAACGGGCGACGATCTCGAAGGTGCCGGCGCAGTCGGAGGTGAGTGCCCGGAAGGTCGCCCGGCGTAACCGCCGCAGCCGCTCGACAAGGATAACCGCCTGATCGCGGACATTGGCGAGTGGTTGGTAGATGTGGGCCACGGAAACCGACGGGGGCACCTTGGGGGCGAAGGCCCGCCGGGCGATCTCAGCGAGGCGGTCGGGGCCGATGCCGAGGATCAGCTCGGGCAGCAGGCCCGCGAACTCGGCCTCCATCGGCACGGTACGCGGGAAGCGCAGCGCCTCCTCGGCCATCCTGGCGGAGAAGACCTTGACGACCTCCTTGTAGGCCCGGTACTGCAGGAGGCGGGCGAAGAGCAGGTCGCGGGCCTCCAGAAGGGCCAGGTCCTCCTCGTCGTCCACCTCGCCGGCGGGCAACAGCCTGGCCGCCTTGAGGTCGAGCAGGGTCGCCGCGACGAGCAGGAAATGGCTCGTCTGGTCCAGATCCCACTCCGGGCCCCTGGCCCGGATATAGGAGATGAACTCGTCGGTGACCTGGCTGAGCGAGACCTCGGTGATGTCCAGCTTGTGCTTGGAGATCAGACCGAGCAGGAGGTCGAAAGGGCCTTCGAAGACCTCCAGATGCACCTTGAAGGTGTCATCGGTGGTCTTCGGCTGCTCGGTCATCCCTCCATTGTCCCGTACCGGCAGGTGGGATCATCGCTCCAGCGCGGCCCACCTGGCAAGAACTTCCCTGGCGAGCTCGCGGTACGCGCTGGCGCCGAGCGAGGAGGAGTCGAAGCTGGTGATGGGCTCACCGGCCACGGTCGCGTCGGGGAAGCGAACCGTCCGGTTGATCACTGTGTGGTAGACCTTGTCGTCGAACGCCTCGACGACCCGGGCCAGCACCTCGCGGCCGTGCAGGGTGCGCGCGTCGTACATGGTGGCGAGCAGGCCCTCGATGACCAGCTCGTCGTTGATGCGCTCCTGGACCTTGATGATGGTGTCCATGAGCAGCGCGACACCGCGCAGCGCGAAGAACTCGCACTCCAGCGGCACCATGACGCCGTGCGCGCAGGCCAGCGCGTTGATCGTGAGCAGTCCCAGGGAGGGCTGGCAGTCGATCAGGCAGACGTCGTACTCGGGCAGGAGGGGCTTGATGACCCGGCCGAGCACCTGCTCGCGGGCGACCTCCGTGACGAGCTGGACCTCGGCGGCCGACAGGTCGATGTTGCTGGGCAGCAGGTCCATGCCCTCGACGCCGGTCTCCAGCAGCACGTCCCTGGCCGTGATCTGCCGCTCCATGAGGAGGTTGTAGACCGTCAGGTCGAGCTGGAGGGGGTTGATCCCGAGGCCGACCGAGAGGGCGCCCTGCGGGTCGAAGTCGACCAGCAGAACCTTGAGCCCGGCCTCCGCCAGCGCGGCGCCCAGGTTGATCGTGGTGGTCGTCTTGCCGACGCCGCCCTTCTGGTTGACCATGGCGACGACCCTCGCCGGTCCGTGCACGGTGCGAGGGGGCGGGTCGGGGAAAACGGGGCGGGGACGCCCGGTCGGGCCGAGGACTCCCCCACTGCGAGGGGTCCCGGCGGTCTTGGTGTCGCCCCAGGGATTCTCGGGGTTTGCCGGGGCCGCTCCCCGGATAGAACCGTCGGTGGTCACAGTCACCAGTCGAACCTCCCTGACGGCCTCTAACCGGACCGTCCGGACGGACACTATGGCGTCAACACGTATGCGGCAAGGCGGCACGCCCGGACATAAGGAAGGTCAATCCCGCGTGCGCGGATGCGCCACGGCATAGACCTCCCGGAGCCTGTCGACCGTGACCTGTGTGTACACCTGGGTGGTGGTCACCGAGGCGTGGCCGAGTAGTTCCTGAACCACCCTAACGTCCACACCGCCGTCAAGGAGGTGGGTTGCGAACGAATGTCGCAACATATGTGGCGACACTCCTTCGAGCCCGCCGCGCTCGGCGGCGCCCTGGAGGACCTCCCAGGCCCCCTGCCGGGTGAGCCGGCCACCCCTGGCGTTGAGAAAGAGCCCCGAGGTGCCGCGGCCGTGGGAGGCGATGCGGGGGCGGGCACGGGTGAGGTAGGCGCCCAGCGCCTCCCCCGCGAAGTCGCCCAGGGGCACCAGCCGGGTGCGCCCGCCCTTACCCCGCAGCCGCACCCGCTGGGCCTCCGCCCCCAACTCGACGTCGTCGACGGTGAGCCCGACGGCCTCGGAGATACGCGCGCCGGTGCCGTACAGCAGTTCGAGCAGTGCCCGGTTGCGCAGGGTGAGAGGGGCGCCGTCGGGCCCGGAGGCGGCGATCAGTCGCTCCACGTCGCGGACGCTGATCGCCCTGGGCAGCCGCCTGAGCTGGCGCGGCGGGCGCACCTCGCGGGCGGGGTCATGGCGGCAGAGGCCCTGGCTCAGCGCGAAGCGGTGCAGCCCGCGCACCGCGGAGACGGCCCGCGCCGCCGAGGCGGCGACGAGGGCCTGATGCTCCCCGTCGCCCTCCCTGAGTGCCGCCACGAAGGCGGCGACGTCGCCCTCGGCGACCTCGGCGAAAGTGACGCGGCCGCGGTGCTTGAGGTGCTCCACGTATCGCAGAAGGTCACGGCGGTAGGAGGCCAGTGTGTTGGCTGCCAGGCCCCGCTCCCCCGCCAGGTGGGCGAGGTAGCGCAAGAGGACGGCCTCCGTCTCGCTCAGGGTGTCCTCCTGTCATGCCTCCGGTGCGTCGGCGGGCCGCAGCGAGGCGAATCCATCCGCCGAAGCGGCGTATGCGGCGAGAATACCGGCCACGGCTTGGGAATTGTGGATCATTCCCGCCATGGCACGCCGAACCGCGTCGGACAGGGGAATCCAGACCACCGGCATGTCGGCCTCCTCATGCCGGTGGACGAAGTCCAGCTCCCCCTCGGGAATGGGAGCGATGTCCCTGGCGAGGAAGATCCGGGTGCGCTCATCGGTCATTCCCGGCGAGATGAAGGCGTCGACCAGGGTGTGCCAGGTGCCCGCCCGGTAGCCCGCCTCCTCGGCGAGCTCGCGGGCCGCCCCCGCCTGCAGGGACTCTCCGTGGACGTCGCGCAGCCCCGCGGGCAGTTCCCACAGCAGCCGCCTGACGGGGTGGCGGTACTGGCGGATCATCAGGACCCGCTCCCGGTCGTCGAGGGCGACGACGGCCACGGAGCCGGGGTGGACCACGTAGTCACGGTTGACGACATCGCCCTCCGGCATGACCACCGCGTCGGTGACGGCGGTGATGACCCGGGCGCGGAAGTGCTCGGTGGAGGAGGTGACCTTCCACTCCTCGGGAACGTCCAGGACCTCCAGGACGTCCTCGCTCCGCCCCCCTCGCGTGTCGCTCACTTGCCCCGCCCGGCCCTGGCGACGGTGCCACGGGTTTCCGCGTACGTCAGGGCGGCGCCGATCAGGCCCTTGAACAGCGGATGCGCGCGGGTCGGCCGGGAGCGGAACTCCGGGTGCGCCTGGGTGCCGATGAAGAAGGGGTGGAGATCGGTGGGCAGCTCGGCGTACTCCACCAGGCGGCCGTCCGGTGAGAGGCCCGAGAAGACCATGCCGACCTTCTCCAGCTGCTCGCGGTAGGAGTTGTTGACCTCGTAGCGGTGGCGGTGGCGCTCGTCGACCTTCGCCATGCCGTACAGCTGGCGGGCGAGGGTGCCCTCACCGAGCCTGGCCGGGTAGAGGCCCAGCCGCATGGTGCCGCCCATGTCGCGCTCGCCGGAGACGACGTCCTGCTGGTCGGCCATGGTGGAGATGACCGGGTGGGTGGTCTCCTCGTCGAACTCGGTGCTGCCGGCGTCCTCGATGACCGCGAGGTTGCGGGCCGCCTCGATGACCATGCACTGCATGCCCAGGCAGATGCCGAGCAGCGGGATCTTGTTCTCCCTGACGTGCCGGATCGCGCCGACCTTGCCCTCGATGCCGCGCACCCCGAAACCGCCCGGGACCAGGACGCCGTCGACGCCGTCGAGCTCGCGGGCCGCGCCCTCGGGGGTCTCGCAGTCGTCGCTCTTCACCCAGCGGATGTTGACGCGGGCGTCGTTGGCGAAACCGCCCGCGCGCAGCGCCTCGGTGACCGACAGGTAGGCATCGGGCAGGTCGATGTACTTGCCGACGAGCGCGATCGTGACCTCGTTGGCCGGGCGGTGCACCCGGCGCAGGAGCTGCTCCCACTCCTTCCAGTCGACGTCCCTGAAGGGCAGGCCGAGGCGGCGCACCACGTAGGCGTCCAGGCCTTCCGCGTGCAGCACCTTGGGGATGTCGTAGATGCTGGCGGCGTCGGCGGCGGAGACGACCGCGTCCTCGTCGACGTCGCACATGAGGCTGATCTTGCGCTTGATCGCGTTCGTGACCGGGCGGTCGGAGCGCAGGACGATCGCGTCGGGCTGGATGCCGATGCTGCGCAGCGCGGCGACCGAGTGCTGGGTCGGCTTGGTCTTCAGCTCTCCGCTCGGCCCGATGTACGGCAGCAGCGAGACGTGCAGGAAGAACACGTTGTCGCGGCCGACCTCGTGGCGGACCTGGCGGACGGCCTCCAGGAAGGGCAGCGACTCGATGTCGCCCACGGTGCCGCCGACCTCGGTGATGACCACGTCCACGTCGGGGCCGGCCATCGACCGGATACGGTCCTTGATCTCGTTGGTGATGTGCGGGATGACCTGCACGGTGTCGCCGAGATACTCGCCGCGTCGCTCCTTGGCGATGACGTTGGAGTAGACCTGACCGGTGGTCACGTTGGCCGAGCCGTGCAGTTCGGTGTCGAGGAACCGCTCGTAGTGGCCGACGTCGAGGTCGGTCTCGGCGCCGTCGTCTGTGACGAAGACCTCACCGTGCTGGAACGGATTCATGGTGCCGGGGTCGACATTGAGATAGGGGTCGAGCTTCTGCATGGTGACCCGCAGGCCGCGCAGCTTGAGAAGACGCCCGAGGCTTGACGCCGTCAGTCCCTTACCCAGACTGGAGGCGACGCCGCCTGTGACGAACAGATGTTTGGTGTGTGCGGCGCTGCGCAAGAAGACTCCCGTGGTCGTTGAAGATCAGTCGGCACACCCTTGTGAATGGCCTACAGGTCCACGGGCTCTCAGAATATCAAACGGCACCGGCGAAGTGCCCGAACAACCCCCACCCGCATTCCCACCAAACCTAACCAAGCAGTAACTTGATCCGTTATGTCACTTCGTGGGGTGGTACGGCGTGCTGTGGGCAGCCTGATCCACCGACTCTGGGCGGCGGTCCGCGCGGCCGGCGCCGTCAGCCCCGCCAGCCCTGCCGGATACCGGTTCCGGCGCCTCGGCGAGGGCGCCTGCCTGTCGTTCCCGGTCGGGGCCGTCTTCGGCGAGGCCTGGATCGAGATCGGCGACCACACCCTGATCGGCGAGCGGGTCTCCATCTCCGCGGGCATGGGTCCCGGGGTGGACCTGGGCCCGAACTCGATCGTACGGATCGGCGGAAGCTGCTCCATCGGCCGGGGCAGCCACATCGTGGGCCACCAGTCGATAGACATCGGCGACCACGTCTTCACCGGCCCGTACGTCTACATCACCGACCAGAACCACGTCTACGACGACCCCGAGATGCCGATCGGCCGTCAGTGGCCGCGCAACAACCCCGTCTCCATCGGGTCGGGATCGTGGCTGGGCACCGGCGCGATCATCCTGCCGGGCACCCGGATCGGCAGGCAGTGCGTGGTGGCGGGCGGGGCCGTGGTGCGCGGGGAGTTCCCCGACCACAGCGTGATCGCGGGCATCCCCGCCAAGGTGGTACGCCACTACGTGCCCGGCGAAGGCTGGCTGCCACCTCACCTCGGCGGCGCGGAGGCCCCCGGCTCGGAGACCCCTGGCGGCCCGGAGACCTCCGGCGGCCTGGGGGACGAGACCGCAGAGCCGACCGGCGCCCTGGCCGGACCGGCCGTGCCGCCTCCCCCCGCCGACCCCGTCCACACCGCCTGACGCTCCCCTCCGCCACGGAGATCGCGACCACCCGGTTCCACGCCCGATCACGGCACTGGACCGAACAAGGTTCTGCGACTTACGGTCACATCATGCGGACCACGATCTGTGAGAGATTCGGCGTCGAGTTCCCGCTCTTCGCCTTCAGCCACTGCCGCGACGTGGTCGCCGCGGTGACCAACGCGGGCGGATTCGGCGTGCTCGGCGCCGTCGCCTACTCCCCCGAGCAACTCGACACCGAGCTGAGCTGGATCGACGAGCGCGTCGGCGGCCGCCCGTACGGGGTGGACGTGCTCGTGCCCGGCAGGATCGACGCCTCGGCCGGCGACCGGAGCACCCGCCTCACCGACCACATCCCCCAGCGGCACCGGGACTTCGTGGCACACCTGTTCGGCAAGTACGGGGTGGGCGGGGCGGAGACGCTCAGCGGCGCGATGGTCGGCCGCGCCGACGAGATGGGGCGCCGAGTGACCAGTGAGGGCGCCACCGGGCTGATCGACGTGGCGCTCAAGCACCCGATCGGCCTCATCGCCAGCGCGCTCGGCCCGCCCCCGCCGGAGATGACGGCCAAGGCCAGGCAGGCCGGGGTGCCGGTCGCGGCGCTGGTCGGTACCGTCGAGCACGCCCGCCGCCAGGTCGCCGCCGGAGCCGACGTGATCGTGGCCCAAGGCTCCGAGGCGGGTGGCCACACCGGCGAGATCTCCACGATGGTGCTCGTCCCCCAGGTCGTGGACGCGGTGGACGTCCCGGTGCTGGCGGCCGGCGGCATCGCGGGAGGCCGCCAGATGGCCGCCGCGCTCGCGCTGGGCGCCGAGGGGGTGTGGTGCGGTTCGGTCTGGCTGACCACCGAGGAGGCCGAGACCCTGCCCCTGGTCAAGCAGAAGATGCTGGCCGCCACCTCCTCCGACACCGTGCGGTCCCGGTCGCGGACCGGCAAGCCCGCCCGGCAGCTGAGATCCGCCTGGACCGACGAGTGGGACGGGGCCCCGGAGAGTCCGGGCGCGCTGCCGATGCCGCTGCAGATGCTCCTCGCCGAGGGCGCGATGGCCAGGATCGGCAGGGCCGCCGAGAGCGGCTCCCCCGGCGCCGGGGAGCTCGCCACCTACTTCGTCGGGCAGGTCGTCGGGCAGATGAACCAGATCAGACCGGCCCGCCGGGTGGTCCACGACATGATCGAGGAGTTCGCCGCCGCCGTCGAGCGCCTCGACCGCCTCACCGGCACCTGACCGGCTCCCCCAGCCTCCCCTGCTCTCCCCTGCTCTCCCCTCCTCAGCCCCTCCTCGGGCTCCTCTGTTTCAGCTGTTTCAGCACGCCCCGGTTTCGGTGGGTTTCTCGGCCTCGGTGACGCCCGATGGACTCTTTCCGTATCCCCTCCCGGCTCACCGGAGCGGCCACCGAGACCGGAGCGATACCGGGAGAGGGAACCGAACGGGATCGCTCAGCCGCCGTGAAACGTTGGAGGAAGCAGAGAGGACAACGGAGGTGCGATGCTCGCGGCACTGACGGGCCTTGGGCTCTCCACCGCGGCCGGGCTCAACGCCTACATCCCGCTGCTGGTGGTCGGCCTGCTCGCCAACTTCACAGACCAGATACGGCTGCCGCAGGAGTTCGCCTGGCTCTCCAACGGCTGGGTGCTCGGGATCATCGGCGTGCTGCTCCTGGCGGAGTTCGTGTTCGACAAGGTCCCGGTGGTCGACAGCGTCAACGACATGATCCAGACCGTTGTCCGCCCGGCCTCCGGCGGCGTCGTCTTCAGCGCCACCGAGGCCGCGGCCCGGCTGGACGGCTCGACCTGGATGAGCCACAATCCCTGGCTCAGCTGGGTGCTGGGCATCGGGATCGCGCTGGCCGTGCACATCATGAAGACGACCGCCAGGCCCGTGGTGAACGCCACCACGGCCGGGATGGGCGCGCCCGTGGTCAGCGCCGTCGAGGACGCCGGGGCACTGGGCATCAGCCTGGTGGCGATCCTCCTGCCAGTCCTGGTCATCCTGGTGGTGGCGGGGCTGGCACTGCTCGCCTGGTGGACGACCCGCAGAATACGGCGACGGAGGCGGAGCCGAGCGGTTGATCCGAGCCTGCGATGAGGCTTCATCAGCCGGATACGACGGCGGATGGCCCCGCCCAGGCCCCCGATGAGATCTCACCGTCGGACCACGCCCCCGCCCACGTACACGACAAGTCCGCGACGAAGCCGCGGCATCCGGATCACGCCCGCGTCCCCGCCGGCCCCGCGCCACCCGACGCCCCCCCAGGGGGGAAAGTGCGGACTATGCTCTAAACATCTCGTACAACCCCCGTGGGGAGGTGGTTCCGATCGGCGAATTCCTCATGATCCTGCTGGTGATCCTGCTGTTCTTCCTTCTCCTGGGAGCAGTCGGGATCTATCTGCTGGTCAAGGTCGGCAAGAAGGCCACGAAGAAGGCCAAGAGCGTCTCCACCCGGGTCGCCTCCCACATGGCCGCGATGGGCACCGGTGACGCCGCGGAGACCGAGCGGATGCGTCTTGACCTGCGGCGCGAGGTCTCCCTGACCCGCCAGGCGGTGGACCACGCGCTGCGCGACGGGTGGGGACTGGGCGATCTGCCCCAGCTGGTGGGAGAGATCGCGGCGCACGCCGAGCAGCTCGACGCCCAGCTCGCCCACTACGCCCAGGAGCGGCGGGTCTCGCCCTACATCGATCACACGGCGCTGGGCCGCCTGCGCGAGCACCACGCCAAGCTGACCACGTCCTGCGCCCGGATCAGGGCCGACCTGCGCAACGACCAGATGGCGCACTCGGCCGGGGGCATCGACCAGATCCAGGACCGCACCGACCTGGAGATCGAGGCCCGCCGCCGTGCCCCCGACCCGCTGGACCAGATCGACGAGCTCTACAAACGCACCACGATCAACCGCTCCCTCCCCGAAGACCTCCGCTGACCGATCCCGGAGCCCTCCGGGTAGGAAAACCCGCCTCCGACGATGTGCACTGACCGCCCTCAAACCATCGGCGCCTGCGGTGCTCTCGGTTGACCTGCGGCCCGCCTACCGAAGGTGCCAGCATGACTCCGTAAAGTCATGTTCCGGAGTATCGCCGAAGGCGAGGTTCGCCGCGTGAAAGTCCTCTTCCCCGATCGGTTCCGTCCAGGACCGACCGGCGGCTGGACCGCCGACATGCTCGATCATCTCCCTCCGAACTCGCCCCGGCATGTCGAACTGATCGACGGGGCGCTGATCGTGAGGCCGCCACAGACCGCCTTTCATATGTTCATGATCGCGCTCTTCGAGCGGACGCTCATCTCCCCAGGCGACCTCATGGTCGTTCGGGAGATGACCGTGACCCTGGGACTCCGGCAGCGGCCGGAACCCGACATCATGCTGGTGGCGAGTTCGGCGTTGACGAGTCTGAGAACCACCTCGTTCAAGCCGGAGGACGTGCACCTGGTGGTCGAGGTGGTGTCCCCCGAGTCACTGGAACGAGACCGCACCACCAAGCCGATCAAATACTCCGACGCCGGGATCAGGTATCTCTGGCGCGTGGAGCAGGAGGACGACAGGCCCGTCGTCTACACCTTCGAACTGGAACCCTCCGTCAAGGCGTACGTCCCGACGGGCATCCACCGGAGGCGGTTGAAGACGGACATCGGCTTCGAGGTCGACATCGACCTCGACCTCGGTAGGTTCATCGGTTCGGAAAGTTTGTGAAGTCGGCGTAGAGACCGGCGAGGTCGTCGTATGTGGCGCCGGTGTTGATGCGGGCGCGCAGGGCCTGGGCCTCGGCGGTGGTGGGGAGGAATCCGTCGAGCAGCGCGGGCAGGCCGAGGCGCCAGCCGAGCAGGGCGCGTGGTGACTGCCGGTGGCCCGCGCGGATCACCGAGACGCCGACCCTGATCGCGTGCTCGTTGCCGGGTGGGACGTTCGGGCGGTCGGTCTCGATCGCCGAGTAGCGGAAGCCGTCGGCGAGGTCGCACGGCGGGCAGCCCCGTGGCCCCCTGCCCAGCGGGGCCCCGCAGCCGGAGCAGGTAGCCGGTCGAGGGCGCCGTCGACGACCCGCCAGTCGTGCCGGTCAGGCTCGTCGGCGACCATCTCGGCGATCGCCGACTCCTCTTCGGCAGGTAGCCCGGCCACACCGAACCGGTCCCGGAGGAACACCCGCCAGCCGTCCTCGACGATCCGGTCGACCAGCGCCGCGCACCGGTCGCAGCCGGGCGCCCCGCCGTACTCCCAGCAGCCGCAGCCGGCACATCGTCGCATCCCGCAACCGTATCCGGCCGCATCGCCGACGGGCGAGCCGTTTTCACACCGGCCTCACACCGCCCCGGCCGCCCGCCTCGCCTCGTTCTCCTGGCCCGGGTCGTCCTCGCGGTGAGCCACCGGTGGCTTCCGAAGGCGAGGGACACGTTCACGCCTGTGTCAGGAGACGCCGGCCTCGCGCATGTCGCGGACCTCTCGTTTGAGCTCCTTGATCTCGTCGCGGAGCCGGGCGGCGACCTCGAACTGCAGGTCGGCGGCGGCCTGGTGCATCTGCTCGGTGAGCGACTCCATCAGCGCCTCCAGCTGGGCCCTGGGCATCTCTCCGGCGATCGCCCTGGCATGCTGGCCCGCCTGCTTGACCGCGAAACCGGGGACGGGTGCCTTGCCGCGCGACTGCTGGCGACCGCTGCCGCCGAGCAGCTGGGCGGTGTCGGCATCCTCCCGGTTGAGCGAGTCGAGGATGTCGGCGATCTTCTTGCGGAGCGGCTGCGGGTCGATGCCGTTGGCCTCGTTGTAGGCGATCTGCTTGGCCCGGCGGCGGTTGGTCTCGTCGATCGCCCGCTCCATGGAGGGGGTGATCCGGTCGGCGTACATGTGCACCTGGCCGGAGACGTTTCTGGCCGCGCGGCCGATGGTCTGGATCAGGGAGGTCTCCGAACGGAGGAAGCCCTCCTTGTCGGCGTCGAGGATGGCCACCAGCGACACCTCGGGCAGGTCGAGGCCCTCGCGGAGCAGGTTGATGCCGACCAGCACGTCGAACTCGCCCATCCGCAGCTCGCGCAGGAGCTCGATGCGGCGCAGGGTGTCGACCTCGCTGTGCAGGTAGCGGACCCGGATGCCGAGCTCCAGCAGGTAGTCGGTGAGGTCCTCGGACATCTTCTTGGTCAGCGTGGTGACCAGGACCCGCTCGTCCTTCTCGGTGCGGGTGCGGATCTCGTGGATCAGGTCGTCGATCTGCGACTTGGTCGGCTTGACGATCACCTCGGGGTCGATCAGGCCGGTCGGCCGGATGACCTGCTCGACCACGTCGCCCTTGGAGCGGCCCAGCTCATAGGGTCCCGGGGTGGCCGACAGGTAGACCGTCTGGCCGATCCGCTCCAGGAACTCCTCCCACCTCAGCGGGCGGTTGTCCATCGCGGACGGCAGGCGAAAGCCGTGGTCGACGAGCGTGCGCTTGCGGGAGGCGTCTCCCTCGTACATCGCGCCGATCTGCGGGACGGTCTGGTGGGACTCGTCCAGGACCAGCAGGAAGTCCTCGGGGAAGTAGTCGAGCAGGGTGTTGGGCGCGCTGCCCGGCTCGCGGCCGTCCATGTGGCGCGAGTAGTTCTCGATGCCGGAGCAGGTGCCGATCTGGCGCATCATCTCCAGGTCGTAGGTGGTGCGCATGCGCAGCCGCTGGGCCTCAAGGAGCTTGCCCTGGCGCTCCATGGTCTCCAGTGTCTCGGCCAGCTCGGCCTCGATGCCCCGGACGGCGCTCTCCATCCGCTCGGCGCCCGCGACGTAGTGGGAGGCCGGGAAGATGTAGAGCTCGGTGTCCTCGGTGATCACCTCGCCGGTCAGCGGGTGCATGGTCGAGAGCTTCTCGATCTCGTCACCGAACATCTCGATGCGGACGGCGAGCTCCTCGTACTTGGGGATGATCTCGACGGTGTCGCCGCGCACCCGGAAGGTGCCCCGGGTGAAGGCCATGTCGTTGCGGGTGTACTGCATGTCGACGAGGCGGCGGAGCAGGCTGTCGCGCTCGATCTCCTGGCCGACCTTGAGCCTGACCATGCGGTCGACGTACTCCTGCGGGGTGCCCAGGCCGTAGATGCACGAGACCGAGGCGACCACGATCGTGTCGCGGCGGGTCAGCAGCGAGTTGGTCGCCGAGTGGCGCAGCCGCTCGACCTCCTCGTTGATCGAGGAGTCCTTCTCGATGTAGGTGTCGCTCTGCGGGACGTATGCCTCGGGCTGGTAGTAGTCGTAGTAGGAGACGAAGTACTCGACCGCGTTGTTGGGCATCATCTCGCGCAGTTCGTTGGCGAACTGCGCGGCGAGCGTCTTGTTGGGCTGGATGACCAGGGTGGGCCGCTGGAGGCGCTCGATCAGCCAGGCGACCGTGGCGGTCTTGCCCGTACCCGTGGCGCCCAGCAGGACGTTGTCCTTGTCACCCGCCTTGACGCGCCGTTCGAGCTCGGCGATCGCGGTGGGCTGGTCGCCCGAAGGGGTCATGTCGGTGACGACCTCGAAGGGGGCCACCTTGCGCTGCAAATCTGTTACCGGCCTCACCTGTTCCACTGTAGGCGGCGTGACCGACAATCCTTCTCCGTAGGGGTGCCACTCTGGCGACCTCGCGTAATCAACTGTCGCCTATTTGGCTGTGGTTGAGCTCGTGGTCGTCACGGGGAGTGGTCGTCGCCTGGGGCGGGGCGCGGCGCTGGCCGATCGCCTGGCCTGGTCCGCCCAAGCCCCTCGCGGCCAAGCCCGCGTCCGCACGCCGGTTCGCGGCGAGGTGCTGGCCACGATCACCGAGGAGATCGGCCTCGCGCCGCGCTGCCCGTCGAGCGGGCCGCCCAGGAGCACACCGAACGCGCCCAAGCCCAGCGCGCTCAGGCCGAGCGAGCCGCCCGGCCGAGGCCTCGCCGCGACCCCTCGCGCGGGCGGGGTGGCCGAGGCCGATAGCCACTAGAGCGAACAGAACAACACGAAGGAACGAGCAGTCAGCACCACACAGCAGAATCACGGGGTGCTCCTGTCCTGGTGAGGGCATAGAAAGTGCTTGACTCACCCTGTCTAGGGCGTATGGTCCGATCGGGACGGTTTCTTACCGGTTCGCCGGTGAGGTGGTCACGCTGGGGGTGTAGGCGGGCTGCTCGTCGACGAGTGGCGCGACGAGGTGCAGCGCATGCCAAACGCCAGCCAGTGGGTGGCGCGGGACCCGATCACTGGAGAGATACGACATCGACGCCGGTAACCATTCATTGACTAGCCCTATGGAGTGCGTACAACGGATTGTCGTCGGCCGCACGGGTGACCTCCCGGCGTGGTTACTCACCGGCATGTTCCGCCTCCGCTACGAGGTGTTCTACGAACGCCTCCGCTGGGACGTCGACAGCCTCCACGGAATGGAGCGAGACTCCTACGACGACTGCGATCCGGTCTATGTGATCAGCCATGGGGAGGTCTGCCGGGAGGTCACGGGGTGCTGTCGGCTCCTGCCCACCGACGGTCCTTATATGATCCCCGACGTCTTCTCCGAGACGTTGCGCGGCGCCCCCGCTCCTCGCGATCCGAGCATCTGGGAGCTCAGCCGCCTGGCCACTGGCCGGGCCTGGCCCCGCACTACGGCAGCGGGTTTCGGCCCGCTTGCCCTTGCGCTGCTCCGGGACGCGTTTCGCTGGGTTGATCGGTACGGTGACACGGTGGTCGCGGTCTCAGGCGTGGCCTTGGAACGGCGCCTGCATGTCATGGGTGTTCCCACCCGGCGTTTCGGTGACGGCAGGGCGACACGCCTTGGCCGGCTTCTGTGTTCCGCCTATGCCGTCTCAACCCAGGCCTTCCTTGAGAACGCGCCTGCCGCGCCGACGGCGGCGACGATTCCCTGCCAGGACGAGTCCTAGCCCCCGCCTCCAGCACGGAGGACGGGGGCGCCGGGGCGGCGAGAATCAGCGGGTCTTCTGTGATTTTTCTGTCCGGTTTTTTCGGGCTGTTTTCGGTGAGCGCCCCGGTCGCCCTTGCCTGGCGGCCTCCTTCGGGGGTGTCATTCGTCGGTGGGCAAGTTCTCGATGGCGGCGCGGCGCTCGTCCTCCGACGGCAGCGTGTATCGGCGGGCGGTCTCGATGTCGTCAGGCGCCGGCCGCGGGCGTTGACGAACAGCGCAACCTCCCCGGCCGCCGGAACGCGCTGGGCCATCCACGCCTCCAGGCCCTCCACTCGGGTCCGTGTCACCAGCCGCCAAGTAGAGCGTTCGCGCAGGTCGTGAGCGTCTCAGAACCATTTCTTAGAACGTTCCGGTTCTGAGAGGAGTCCTGCGAGTGGCGACCTGGGCGAACGTCTCGCCGAACGAAGGTGCCGCTGACCTCGCACAATCAGTCATTTGTGAGAACCACGCACAGCAGCGGCCGTGTGCGGTCAGCTGGCACTCAGGACCGACAATTTTTCCTGTCTTGACAATTATTCCTTTCGGTTGAACACTGAAGTGGTATCCGACGCAGCCGTGGTCGAAAACCGACCACAGACGCAAACGGCCATCCACCCCTCGGCAAGGAGACCGACGTGTCCAGATCTACCTCGATCACCCCTGACCACGGGCCGATCACGACCAGCCGTCGCGCGCTGTGGTTGCCGGGCCTCGCATTCGCCGCGGGAGGTGCTGTCGCCGCGACGGTGGTCGCCGCTGCGGCGGACACCTTCGGCGTGTCGCTTGAGATCGGCGGTGAGCGAATACCACTGCCGGGCTTCACGCAGCTTGCATTTGTGTTCTCTGTCGTGGGCGTCGCGCTGGCAGCCTCCTTCCGGAGGTGGTCAGATCGGCCCGCCCGGGCGTTCGTCCGAACAGCCGTCGCGCTGTTGGCGGTGTCTCTTCTGCCCGACTTCCTGGTCCCCGATACTGACGCCGCTACGCGGGTGACGCTGATCCTCACCCACATCGCGGTCGCTGCCATCGTCATTCCGGGGCTCCGTTCCCGCCTGCGATAGCTGCCGCACGCACCTGGGAAGCAGCACCGTGCTCCGCGTCGTCCACAGCGGCCTGCTCGGTGACGACAGGCAGGACGAGTACGACGCCCTGCGCCGCGGCCGGCCCTTCCACCTCCACACGCTGCGCGAGTACCTGGCCCACTTCCCCGGACGCACGACGGTCCCCGTCTTCGCCTTCGCGCCGTCGCAGGGCAGGTGTCGGCGCAGGAGACCCGGGCGACACTCACCCGTGGGCTGTCGCTGCCGGCCCCGGCCGCCGTAGGCGACCGGGCACATGCCGAGCCGGCGGGGCTGCCGCCGCTGAACGGCGATGTGGTCTGGGCCGACGACGAGCGCATCGAGGTCCGCACCACCGACGCGATCCACACCTTCCACCACGGCCCCGGCACCGCACTGATGTTCCACCACCTGTTCGGGCCGGACACGCACGGAGCAGAGGCCGCCTGGCAGCACTGGCTGACCGGCCTCCTCCGCTGCCCCCCGGACACCCCACCGAGCCCCCGCCCCTCGGACACCCCCGAAGCGGCGGTGAGCAAGACAGAACACCACACACCCGAAGGAAATCACCATGCGTACTCTGATCAGCTCCGCCTTCATCTCACTCGACGGCGTCGTGGAGGGCCCGGGCGGCGAGCCCGGCTACCGCAACACCGGATGGACCTTCAAGGAGGTCGAGTTCGCCCCCGAGGCGTTCGAGATCAAGGGGCGGGAGCAGCAGGAGGCCACCGCGGTCCTGATGGGCCGGGTCAGCTACGAGGCGTTCAGCCCGGTGTGGCCGGACATGGAGGAGTTCGCGCACTACAAGACGATGCCGAAGTACGTCGTCTCCACCACCCTCACCGACGACAAGCTCGTCTCCAACTGGGGCGAGACGACCATCCTTCGCTCCCTGGACGAGGTCGCCGCCCTCAAGGAGACCGACGGCGGCCCGATCATCGTCCACGGCAGCGCCTCGCTGAACAACAGCCTCGCCGACGCGGGCCTCATCGACCGCTACCACCTCCTCGTCTACCCGCTGCTGCTCGGCGCCGGCAAGCGCCTGTTCCCCGCCACCGACAAGGACACCCAGAAGCTCAAGCTCATCGAGCACGAGGCTTACAGCAACGGCCTGCAGAAGCAGGTCTTCGACGTCCTCCGCTGAGGGCGCTCCGGTCATCTAGGCGCCGTCGTCCAGGTCTTCCCCGGCGGCGGCGCCTGGGTCGCACAGCGGACACAGGCCCTGGCCGGGCCCGCTGGCCTTGATGCTGAACAGATAGCGACCCAGGAAGTTGATGGGCCGGTCCTTGAGCGGGGAGAGCCGGGCGACGTCCTCGTCCTTGATGTCGTGGCCCTCGGCACCACCACCCCCGGCGGCCGCCTCGTCTTCCACGTCTTCGCCGCGCTCGCCGAGTTCATCCGCGAACTCATCGTGGAAGGCACCCACGAGGGTCTGACCGCCGCGAAGGCTCGTGGCGTCCGACTCGGCCGCCCGCCCGCGATGACCCTCGAGCAGGTCCGGCACGCCCGCGCCTTGCTCACCCAGCCCGACGCCACCGTGTCCTCGATCGCCCGGCTGCTGAACGTCAGCCGGTCCACGATCTACAAGTACGTGTCCGAACTCGCGATGGGCCGCCCTGCCGTCGAACAGCCAACAGCGCGAGCCGAGCTAGAAGCGGAAAGCGGGCACTGATTCGTTCACGAGAACGTCTCTTCCTGCGGTTTCTTTTAGGGCTCTTGCGAGCGGCCCTGATCGCCAATACCGCGCCAAGCACAACGCCGGCCAGGCAGACGATGATCACGGGATTGACATGGCCGGGCACGAGATGTCGGGGAGTCTTACCAGGCAGCGGCCACGCGCGAGATCACGGAAGAATTAGGCGTCGACGTACCGGTGCATGAAGTGGTCAAGTTCCTGTGCCACGGCGAGATCGGCTCGTACTGGCTCGGGGTGCACGAAGCGGTCATCACCGGCGACGTCTCGCCCGATCCCAATGCGGTGAGCTGGGTGGGCTGGCTGACGAGCGCCGAGTTGAGCGAAGCCGTGAGGCAGCACCGGTTCATTCCAGACGGGCAGGAGGCACTCCGCCGATACCAGTCCCGTAAGTCCGACATCGCAGAGCGTTATCAAAAGCTCATGATCACACGGATTCGTCGTCAGGTACGGTTCCAGCCGGATAAGCCGTGTCCATAAATCTTGCTACCAGGGTGTTCGACCGGTGAGAAGATCGGGGGTGCTCCGAATAGCAAACGCAGTACTCGCAAGATTACCGGAACCGCTGCACGCACTTGCGCTGAAGCACCGCGAACTGCTGAAGTTCGCGGTGGTGGGCGGAACAGCGTTCTTAGTGGACAACACGGTGTTCTACGGGCTGAAGCTGACCATTTTGGAACCGAAGCCGGTGACCGCGAAAATCATCGCGGTGCTCGTGGCGACGATCGTGTCCTACGTGTTGAACCGCGAATGGTCGTTCCGGACCAGGGGCGGCCACGAGCGCCGTCACGAGGCGGCACTGTTCTTCCTGGTCAGTGGCGTCGGTCTAGTGCTCAGCTCCGCGCCGCTATGGATCTCCCGGTACGTATTTCGCCTGGAGACCCCGGATGTGAGCCTGGTGACCCAGGAGATCGCCGACTTCATGAGCGCGCAGATCATCGGCACGCTGATCGCCATGGTCTTCCGCTTCTGGGCGCTCCGGAAGTGGGTCTTCCCCGACGAGAAGGTCCAGTCCGGCAGCGTGCGGCTGGCTCCCACTCCCGATTCCACGGACGAGGCGGCTTGATGGCAGCGAATCCAGAAGCCGTTTCGGCGGTTGGACTGCTTCATGCCGCTGCTGCGCCCCACGAGCCCGGCCCCGCGGATGACCGCCGAACAGATAGCGAACAAAAGTCCCGTAAGTCCGACATCACGGAGCGTTACCAAAGCTCATGATCACGCGGACTTGCTTGGACAGTGCTCACGATCAGCCGCACTTGCTCACGGAATCGCGGATCCTACACGTCAGCCAGCACAGCACCGGGTCGCCGAACGACCCGGTGCCCTTTTGCCTGTGCGCTCTCATCTTGGTGATCGAGCTGCGATCTCCAGGTTTGGCGGCCCATGACACGCTGGTTAACTGCACCCCAACTCCCGAAATCGTCGGTGCGGCGGCGTAGGCGCTCCATCTCAGTGGCCGACGCGCTGGCCCGCTTCCGACGAACTCGGTCTGGAATGATGGGCCCGGCCTATATGGTCCCGGCATGAACTCCGCTTCTGCGAACATTTCGGGCCCGTGGCGAGAACAGCTGACCGGTGCCTTTGAGATCCTGCTCGGCCGTCCGCTGGCGAGTTTCGACGCCGACGCCATCTATGCGACGTTCTTCGGCGGCAACCTCATCGACGAGCTCGGCTTCGCGCGGGACACCGCCTGGGTGAACCCGGCCGCCCTCCGCGGCGCCGAGCCGGTCGTCTGGGACTGCCCGATCTTCGACCTGGACGAGCCGCTGCTGGAGTTCGACGCGAGCCGGTCGGTCTTCGAGTTCGACAAGGCCGGGCTACCGCCGGAGTTCGAGGCGGATCTCGCGGCGGCGTGCTTCGCGGGCCGGCTCGTCCTGGGCGGCGACCTGGCTCCCCTGCTGGCGCGGTACGACCTCGCCGCGTCCGATCTGCGCGACACCTGGACCGTCTGTTACCCGCGGCTGGTCTCGGACGGCACGCTCTTCGACGCGATGCGGGTCGCCACCGCGCTCGGCACGGGCCCCGAAAGCCTCCTTCCCCTCGAGGCGGAGGCGGCCGAGGAGTGGCAGGAGGCGCTGGCCGACCTCACGCCGCCCGAGTTGTTCGCCCATCTGAGTTTCTTCTGCACCGAAGGCGAGGAGGGGCTGATGTACCTGCGGACCGAGCGGTCGGGCGGCGACCTGCTCGCCGACGAGGGCTGCACGCTGATCGCCAACTGGGAGGAGGGCCAGAGCCAGGTCGAGTTCGCGGTCGTCCAGGTCGGCGAGCTCTTGGCAGGGCCGCACCCGTCCTGAAGAACACACGGCGAGCCGGGGAGCGGCAGACCCGTCAGGGCCGGACGGCAGACGGCGCTAGGCCGCCTGCCGTCGACGCCGCGGCGGGCGCGACCGGGCTTGGCCGGCCGAGGATGCCGGCCGAGCGCTTCGGTCGCCCTGTCGGCAGGTCGGTCAGTCCAGGACTGGAGAGCATTGACTCTGTCAGGTCGGCCTCCGGCGGCCCGTTTCCGCCGTATTCCGGTGGCACCCCCCGTACGGTCTCCCGCCGGGGCGACCGGCTTAACCGCAAAGCAAGTGAACCGCAAGCGGGGTCCCCTTTACTGGCCGATGTGCCCGTGCTTACAAAGCGTGATATATCGAGCTTTCGACATATGACTACCTCGGAGGTGTGATGTCCCGGCCAAGAGAAGCCATGCAGTACGCGAGGGCCGCGGCCCAGACGATAGGGCAGGGCGGCGACATGCGCCAGGTGGTCGGGCAGGCCGTCGGACAGTTCGCCGGGCAGGTGACCGGGCAGGCCGCCGGGAGTCCCGGGGCCGCCGGGAGCGAGGGCTTCGCGCTCAACCCCTCCGACTTCGCCGCCGCCCGTGACCAGGGCGCCTCCCCGGGCACGATCATCGAGGCCCGCAGCGCGCCGCTCAACGAGGCCGGCGAGATCGTCAACCGGAGCTTCAGCGGCAACGGCCAGCACGGCGAGCCCGTCCACGTCATCTCCCCCGTGGTCATCCCCAAGAGCGGCGCCGCCAAGGTGATCATCCCGCTGGTGGTGCTGGCCGGCCTCGGCCTGGTCGGGCTGGTCGCCACCGGCCTCCCGGACGGGGCGCGGGTGCTGTTCGGCCCGCACTACTGGGCCGTGCTGGTGCTGGCCACGGTGTTCCTGTGGTGGCGCAGGAGCGTGGTCATGGTGCCCGAGGGCTGCAAGGCCCTGATCACCAAGTTCGGCAAGCTCGTGCAGATCGCCGAGCCGGGCCGGGTGACGCTGTTCAACCCGTGGAAGCGGGTCAGCTACATCGTCAACACCACCCGCGAGTACCCCTTCAACGCGCCCATCCGCGAGGCTCCCACCCAGCAGGGCGTCAAGGCCAGCGTCGATCTGTTCCTGCAGTTCCGGATCGAGGACCCGGCCGAGTTCATCTTCGTACTCGGCTCGGTCAGCGGCTTCCAGGCCAAGCTGCAGAACGCCATCAGCGAGGTCACCCGCTCGCTGATCTACTCCCAGCGCGCCGAGGAGATCTACGACCTGGTCGGCGAGAGCACGATGGGCATGCTGGACAACCTCAACCAGCAGTTCCTGCCCGCCGTGCGGCTCACCGACGTCAACATCACGCACGCCGAGCCGTCCAGCCAGGAGTACCGGATGGACCTGGCCGCCCCCGAGATGATCAGGGTCGCCAAGGAGGCGTACACCTACGAGTACGAGCTCCAGCTCCGCAAGGAGCAGAACGAGGGCGACCTGATCAAGGAGCTGGCCGGCCTGCAGGAGCAGCTGTCGGCCATCCACGCCGAGATCGCCGGATACCAGGCCCGGATGGACACCGCGCTGGAGCGCGCCTCGCACCAGGCGAAGGCCCAGGCGGGCCAGCGGCTGGTGGAGGCGGAGTCCACCGCCAAGGCCAACGCGGCGCTGCTGGAGGCCCAGGCGCTGGACATCCGCGCGCTGAGCGCCGCCGAGGCGCCGGAGATCCTCGACTACCGGTTCCAGCAGGACCTGCTCGACAAGCTGGAGTCCGTCGCCTCGCACCTGCCGCGCCTGGTGCAGGTCGGCGAGGACGTCGATCTCGACCTGCTCGCGCTGGCCAGGCAGCTGGTCGGCAGCCGCGAGGCGCAGCTGTTCTCCGAGGCGGACATGGCCGCGATCAGGGCGCGGATGGCCGAGATCGGCGGCCGCGTCGAGGAGCGCGGGGCGGAGATCGCCGCCCTGCTCAACCCGCCCGCCGACGTCGCCGCTCCCGTACGAGATGAGGACTGACGTGCACCGGAACGGACCACGAGGCGAACGAGGAGCGGTGAGGACCCAGTGAGCAACGGAGAATTCTCCAAGATCAAGGAATCCCTGGCCTCCTGGTCGGAGATCCGCCAGCTGCTGCGCGGCGGCGAGTCGGGCCAGCTGGTCCCGGTGGTGATCCCCAAGGACCGGCGCGGCTTCGCCTGGGTGACGCTGCTGTTCTTCGCCCTCTACCTGGCGGGTACGGCCGCGCTCGCCGACGGGGTGTTCTCCCTGCTGGCCGCGGTCGGCGCGGTGTTCTTCCTGGTGGTGGCGCTGATCTGGCTCTGGCGCCGGGCGATCATCGAGATCGAGGAGGGCACCACCGGCGTGCGCAGCCGGTGGGGCGCGATCGTCGGCACGCTGCCTCCCGGCCGTCACTACCTGTGGCTGCCGTGGGACCGGGTGGACGCGGTGGTGGACACCTCCACCGAGATCCCCTACTCCGCACCGATCGTGGCCTGCCCGACCGCGGAGAACGTCCCGCTCAAGTCGATCGAGTTCTTCCTGAAGTTCCGCATCGTCGACCCGGTGGCCTTCGTCCGTACGATCGGCGCCGGCAACTTCGACCTGGTGCTCAGCAGCGCCGTACAGGACGCCATCCGCCAGCGCAGCCGCCTGGTGCGGACCGAGCGCGCCTACGACCTGCGCGGCTCCGACGTCGGCGACATGCAGGAACTCCTCACCCGCCAGCTCGGCCGGTACGGCGTGCGGATCACCGGCGCCAACATCCCCGACGTGCAGCTGCCCGACCAATACCAGCAGCACCTGGCCACCCGGGAGAAGGTCGCCAAGGAGCTGTCGGCCTTCGAGCGCGAGTGGGAGCTCACCCGCAAGCGCAGGATCGACACCCTGCTGATGGAGATCGAACGCTCCAAGAAGACGCGGGACGCGCGTATCGTCGAGGTACGAGCCGCCGCCAACACAGCGCGTAAGGACGTCGCCCGCATGCTGGAGGAGCACGAGACCGAGGCGCAGCGGGTGCGCTGGGAGATCGAGGCCAAGGGCCGGGCCGAGCTCACCTCCGCCGAGAACGAGGCGAAGGGGCTGCGCAGGCTGGCCGACTCCTATCGCGACAACCGCGCCGTGCTCCAGTACGAGCTGGCCCGCCGCAGGCTCGACGTGGGCGCCAAACTCGCGGAGAACGCACCTCGTCCCGTCGTCGTCCGCACCACCGGCGCCTCCGGCGACACCTCCGCGCTGTCCACCCTGCTTCTGGCCCAGCTCCTGCCCCAGTTGGGCGGCGGCAACGGCCAGGTCGCCCCGCCGAACCAAATCCCCTGAGAAAACCTGGAGTCAAGATGGTGTTCCGTAAGCTGATGGCCGCGTTCGGGGCGGGTGTCGAGGTCGACACGGTCCTGCAGAACTCGCACGTGCGGCCCGGCGAGGTCCTGCGCGGGCAGGTCAACTTCCGCGGCGGCGGCTCCGACTACAAGGTCGAGGGCATCTTCATCGACTTCACCGCCGTGGTCGAGGTCGAGAGCGGTGACAACGAGTACAAGTCGACCTACAGCTTCCTGCGCCAGCAGATCACCGGACCGTTCCACCTGGCCGCGGGCGCCCCGCAGTCCGCCCCCTTCCAGATCCAGGTCCCCTGGGAGACCCCGATCAGCGCCATCGGCGGCCACCCGCTGCGCGGCATGCAGCTCGGCGTCTCCACCGAGCTGGCCCTGGCCGGCGCGCTCGACAAGGGCGACCTCGACCCGCTGTTCGTCAACCCGCTGCCCGCCCAGGACCACCTGCTCGGCGCGCTGGACCGGATGGGCTTCCGCTTCAAGAAGGCCGACCTGGAGCGGGGCACCCTGCACGGCTCACGGATGCCGTTCTTCCAGGAGATCGAGTACTACGCGGGCGGCGAGTACCACCGCCACTTCAACGAGCTGGAGCTGACCTTCATCGCCGGTCCCCAGGCGATGGACGTCGTCCTGGAGGCCGACAAGCGCGGCGGCTTCCTGTCCTCCAGCCACGACACCTACAGCCGCTTCACCGTCCACTACAACGACCACCCGGGCCAGGTCGAGCAGTCGCTGCGCGCCGGCCTCCAGGCCATGGCCCAGAAGCGCGGCTGGTTCTGACCTTTCTCGCGTCACGGCCCCGGCCCGGCCACCACCACCCGGTGGCCGGGCCGAGGCCTGTCCGGCCGGCGGGAGACGGGAACCACCTCACACCACGACTCGTACGTCGGCCTGGCAGCCCGCTTTCGATCCTCTGGGACAGGCAAGCCGCATCCAGCGGCGCGAGCGGCACCGCGGGGGCCGTTCGCGGTATGCCCTATCGCGGTCGCATCAGGTCGAGGTCCTCACCCCATGCGTCCAGCACCGCGCCGTGCCCGGCGCGGCGGGCCGCCGCCTCGACCTGGGCGAAGAGGCGCCGCTGCAGGGGCACGTCGCCCGTTCCCAAGATGTGGTCCGCGGCGTCCAGCAGCATTCCGGTGTCCCAGCCGGGTAGCGGGTATCGGGCGAGTTCCCATTCCAGATACCTGTTGTAGGGACATGGGCGACGGTCGAGCGCGAAGAGCAGCTCCAGCAAGAATCGGATGCTGTCGGCGGCATCGAGACGGGCGGCGAGTGCGTGTCCGTCACGGTCGTTCTTGACGGAGCGGTAGAGGGAGTTGGCATAGGCGTCGAGCCATTCACCGGAGCCCCGGAACGCCTCATCGGCATCGAGCCGCGCCTTGGCGGCCAGGATCCGGGCGATGCCTCCGTCGAGCCGGTCGAGCACGACCCGGGCGCGGGCGAGGGCGTAGCGCTCGAAGCCTGGCATTCCGGCCGCGCGGAACTCGGCGAGGGAAATGATGACGAGGTCGAGCTTGGGAGTGCGGTGGCCGGTGAACCGGGTGAGGTCCGTTGTCGCGCTGTCGGCGAGGACCACGTACAGGTCGTGGTCGGAGTGGTCGGTGGTCATGTCGTCGTGGGCGTGGGAGCCCTTGAGGACGAGGCCGACGACGGCGGGGTCGGCGGCGGCGAGTTCGACGAACGCGTGGTAGGTGAGGGGCCGCTGAGCGGGCATCGTGTGATCTCCGGTGGGATGGTGGCGGGTATGCCTGCCGGGGCGGCCCCGTCTGCCGGGGTCGCCCACGCCGTCCGCGGCGGCACCTGGCCGCCGCCCGGAAGATCAACGCACGTGTGCACCCTATCGCCGGACCGTCCGAGAGATACCGAAACCAGGGCGATCTCAAGCACGGCCCCGGTTTTCGCAGGACGGCGTGAAGACGCGCGGCGGAGAACTCAGAACGCGAAATCCTTCGTCATCCACCTGCGGAATCGCTGTTCCGAAGGCGAACAGGGGCTCGGCACGGGTCAGCGGGGCGAGACGTTCGGCAGGCCCGACAGGATCAGTCGCCCCTCACCGCCGGGTTCCAGGTGCCGGGCGAGTCTGTCGTAGGGTTTCTGCCAGAGTTCGGCCGGCGGCCGGGGTAGGGGCGAGGGGCGGCTGATGGGCACGGGTGACGGCGACGCGGTGGTGGACGCCGCGCGGGCGGGCGACGAGCCCGCGTTCGCGGCGCTCGTCGAGCGTCACCGGGGTGAGCTGCGGGTGCACTGCTACCGGATGCTGGGCTCGTTCGACGAGGCGGAGGACCTGGTGCAGGAGACGTTCCTGCGCGCGTGGAAGAGCCTCGGCGGTTTCGAGGGGCGCTCCACGTTCCGGGCCTGGCTGTACCGGATCGCGACGAACGCGTGCCTCGACGTCCTCGACGGCCGGGCGCACCGGGTACTCCCCCAGTACCTGTCCGGGCCGTCGGATCCGAGCGTCTCGCTGCCGCCCCGTACCGACATCGCGTGGATGCAGCCGTTCCCTGACCGGCTGTGGGAGCCGGTCGCGCCGAGCGATACCGAGCCGGATTCTGTGGCTGTCACCAGGGAGACGATCGAGCTGGCGTTCCTGGCCGCGATCCAGCACCTGCCGCCCCGGCAGCGGGCAGTGCTGATCCTGCGCGACGTGCTCGGCTGGCCCGCCAAGCAGACCGCGACGCTGCTGGAGGGCAGCGTGGCCTCGGTGAACAGCGCGTTGCAGCGAGCCAGGACGACGCTGAAGGAGCACCTGCCGGAACACCGCCTGGACTGGGCGCCGTCGGCCGAGCCCACCGAGCGGGAACGGGCGGTGCTGCGGCGCTACATGGACGCGATGGAACGCGCCGACCTCGCCGCGGTCGCCGACCTGCTGGCCGAGGACGTACGGACGGCGATGCCGCCGTGGCCCATGTGGTTCCGGGGGCGCGACGCGGTCATGACGGCGCTGGCGGCGAGCTGGGACACCGGCTCACCCGACTACGTGGGCCGGTTCCGGATGGTGCCCACCCGGGCCAACCGGCAGCCGGCCCTGGCGACCTACGTACGGCGCCCCGGCGAGCCCGCCTACAGCGCCTTCGGGATCTCCGTGATGCGGATCGAGGACGACCGGATCGTGGAGGCCACCGCCTTCCACGACCCCGGCCTGTTCCCGGCGTTCGCCCTGCCCACGACGCTGTTTCCCGAACACCGATGAGTTTTCGCGCGATCCGCCGTCTCAGCACGGGTCAACCACACAGGTACGTCAACATCCTCGGCGCCAACACCGCCCGGCAGTGCCTTGTGTTCGTCGTGCCCGTCATGCTGGGCGACGGCGTCCGGCTGTTCGACCACCCGGGCGGGACCGACGTCAAGCTCGAACGCGTCGAGCTGACCGAGGTGCCGCACGCGACGAGCATCCGGTTCCGCGTCGTCGGCTGAGCCGTTCCCGGTGGTGGCGGCGGGACGCCCGGCCACCACCGGGAACCTCACAGGTCCAGCTGGTACTGGAAGGTTTTGTGGGTGGGCCGGTAGCCGAGCGAGTCGTTGACGACCCGCATGTGGATGTCGCTGTCGGCGACACCCAGCGGGGAGAAAACCTACTCCAGGCGACACCGGGCGTCGAGCATGAGAGCGCGGCGCTCGGGGTCGTCGAGCCAGTCGTCGACTTAAATCGCCGGGCGAGCGACAACGTGCCGCACGGGATCGGGCGATCGGGCTGAGGGCGGTGATTCGCCCGCTTGATTTCAGAATCGATTCTCGCGCTTCCTCTCGGCCGCCAGGCGGCGCGCCATTTCACCGAGGGTCGCCGCGCATATCACGTTGGACAGGTCATTCCTGCCGAGAAACTCCTCGGACAGGCTGTGCCGACGTACGGCGTAATAACCGCCTCCGGCCGCCTCGGAGACGAGCCAGTGCCTGCCGTAGCGGACGATCAGCACGGCGATCGTCCCCGGGCCTTTCTCCTCGTCCGATGCGCCGCTCATCTCCGTGCTATCCGGAACCAGACGACGCGGCCCGCCGCACCCTCGTGCCAGCCCCAGGACAGGGCCACCTCACTGACCAGCCAGAGCCCACGGCCGCCCTCGGCGTCCTGGTCCGGCTCGGCCGGGATCTCGGGCGCGCAGGTGGCGGAGCCCTTGTCGGCCACCGCTATCTGGACGGTCTCGCCGCAGTTCGCGACCACGATCGTCACCAGCCCGCCGGCGCGTCCCGACTCCGAGTGTCTTACCGCGTTCGACACCAGCTCGCTGACCAGAAGCTCGGCGTCGTACGTATCCCGCCGGCCCGAGTTCTCCAGCACGCCCCTGACGTATCGCCGGGCCGTGCCGACCGACTCGGCCACTCCGGGCAGTTCGACACTGCCCAGCAGACCGAGCGCGGGAACCGCTTCAGCGCCCATTGGATCACCGCTATTCCTGCGAGGTCACAGACGTCATGAATTCGCCTGTCACAATGTCTCCGTTAACCGGGCGAATTGTCCATTTAGTTCCTTGACATCGTCCGGATAAAGGCTTGGCACCATAGAGTGCACAGAGTTAGGCTGCCATTACAGAAAGAATCGACCGACAAATGAACGACGACCCCCTACATATGGTGTAGCCATTTGTCATTTATTTGACGGCCGACGTCGTCAAAACGTTGGAGAGATGACATGGGAAACGACCTCGACCCGCGACTGACACCGGCCCAGCGCTTCGGCCGCGAGCTGGCACGGGCCCGCAGGGAGGCGGGTCTGTCACAGACCCGGCTCGGCACTCACCTGGGCGTCTCGTCGTCGCTCATCGGCCACATCGAGATCGGCAACCGGAACCCCAGCCTTGACCTGGCGGCCCGCTGCGACAAGTTCTTCAAGACGGACGACCACTTCACCCACCTCTGCCGGAACATCACCGCCCCCACCGGGCCGCGCTGGTTCCTCAGATGGTCCGAAGAGATCGAACCCCGCGCCCGCGTGCTGCGCTGCTGGGACCCGCTCCTGGTCCCCGGCCTGCTCCAGACGGAGAACTACGCGCGGGCCGTTGTCCGTGGCGGCCTGGCGGCCTCGGAACAGGAGGTCGAAAACCAGGTCAGCGCTCGCATCCGACGACAGCTGATCTTCAAAAGGGAGACCCCGACCATCCTGTGGGCGCTTCTCGACGAGTGGGTGCTTCGCCGCCCTATGGGAGGTCCGGAGGTCATGTACGAGCAACTCGACCATCTCGCCGCCGCCGCCGACTGGCAGAACGTGAAGGTGCAGATCGTTCCCCACGACACCTGCTGCACGACAGGGCTGCTGTCCGGATTCGTTCTCGCCGAACTCTCGGATGCGCCGACCGCCGTCTCCGTAGAGTCAGCCGGGGAAGGCGAAGTTTCAGCGGAGCACAGTCTGGTAAGTGTCGTCTGGGATAGATATGACAGGATCCGAACAGAGGCACTTCGTCCCAGCCAGTCGCTAGAGATGATCAAAGAAGCGAGGGACCAATGGAAGCAACAGATCTGACCGGCCTCGACCTCTCCAAGGCCGCCTGGAAGAAGAGCTCCCTCAGCGGCGAGAGCGGTGGAAACTGCGTCGAAGTCGCCGGCAACCTCCCCGGAGCCATCGCCGTCCGCGACAGCAAGAACCCCACCGGCCCAGCCCTCACCTTCACCCCGACCGAATGGCGTACCTTCCTCAATGCCGTAAAGTCCGGTCACTTCGACTGACCGGCAAGACCGCTCTTTGCGGCTGGATCTCGAATACCTGCTCGGAGATCCGCTCTCGCCTCAAAACCATACGCACCCGACCGCCCCAACGGTCGGGTGCCGTTTTGAGGCGGGGCACGGCTCCCCGGTGACGGTGTTCAGTTCCCGGAAGGCAAACGGAGCTCGCCAACCCACAGGCTTGGCAGGTGAGATCCTGACCTGCCATAGCTGATCAAGGAAAGTTCTGCCGGAATCACCTGTCGATGAACACGTCGGCCATGCGCATCCATCGCACCCGCGAATCCTTGAGAACTTTCTGGAGGTCATCCGGACTTGCCGTAACGACGAGACCATGAATCAGGCCGTCATCAGCGCGTTTACGCAGCTCGTACAGATCCAGTCCGAATGCTCGAAGCGCGGCATTATCGTCTTCTTCGAGTCCGGCGACCCACTGTCGGAACTCTCCCAAACGCGAGTCACTGGCCGAACCGCAGTCGAACCCCATCGCGCCACAGGCGCCGCCGGCCCAAGTGATCGGGCTTCTGGCTGCTCCCCCAGCAGATCCGAGAATGACCGCGTCGATCCTGTCAGTCCAGATCGTCTTGACGGTCTTCTCGTCCACCGGAGCGGCAAGGTCGATGACCACTGTGGCCAGCAAGGACGGCCCGAGGCTTCGCAACAGGTTTCGGGTCCCGTCCTTGGCGCCCCCACCTTGGCCACCGATCTCGCCTATCTGCTGGACCATCAGTGTTCTGTCCAGTTGAGGTTCCTCTACGGACATCGACGATCCCAGCTTGATCGTGACCGGGAAACCATTCCGTTGCGGCGTGGATTTGAGATACGGCGAGCGAGCGCTGAGCACCATGGAAAACGTCCCGCCTGCCGGACGGATATCAAAGTCGTTGTCGTCCATCCCAAAGAAATCCACATGGTATCCCGGGTGTGTCACAGCGAACGCGGGCACCAGAACACGGCGAGCACGGTCCACCTCAGAATATCGCCCCCACGGACCTATTTCAGCTCTCAGAACATCAAAGACAGCGATCCCGATCACCGAAAGGATCAGAAGCGTGACGCCGATTATCACATTGAGCCGTAAATTAGTCATGCTCTGGCCAGCTTCCGCGAACCGAACCAATGATGTTCCGGGTGGTGGGTGTGTCTCCAACCTCTAAGGTTCGTCTGGCTAGACCACACAGCCCTCGACAACTCCCAACGTGTTCCGCGACGATGATCTATCGAATGAATTTCGGCCACTCCCGGTCAAGAGTCCACTTTGGGCAGCGGCGCTGCGAACGAGCGTTTATAGACGTACCTGAACACGAAGAAAGCCTGCAGAACTCCCAGAACAAGCAACGGAATTCCTCCCGGCCGACGAGGAGCCCACTGATCGAAAATAACGACCACTCCTGAGACGATCACCAGGAATGTCGTCAGTGTGGCGAGCAGTCGCCCCCAGCGCTCGCTGCGCACCGAATGCCTTCCCCGACGCAGAAGCCACCACAGCAGCAGAGCCTGAAGTAACCCCGGCCAGAGCAACGACACCCACTCCGCGGCACCACTGGTGAGAACCTGAGGGGTCAGGCTCTCCATCGCAAGACCTGTGGCAGCTTCGGCGATAAAGAAAGGGAGTGCCATAAACCCCATCAAGAGATAACCGTAAAGGTGGTCGCCCAGAACCCCCTCCGAGGTCAACGTAGCCAAGGAGACCACGGACAAGGCATAGGTCCCTGCGATTTCCTCAGGAACCCAACGCAGCCAGAACGGAGACTTTGGCTCTCCCCGATGAGAGGATGCGTCTTTCACGTTCCCTCCACACACCGCAGGTACTTAATTTTCGATCCTGATTATGACCGATACGAGGTGATCATGGAAGCAACAGCCCTAGCCGGCCTTGACCTTTTCAAGGCCGCCTGGAAGAAGAGTTCCCTCAGCGGCGACAGCGGTGGAAACTGCGTCGAAGTCGCCGGCAACCTCCCCGGAGCCATCGCCGTCCGCGACAGCAAGAACCCCACCGGCCCAGCCCTCACCTTCACCCCGACCGAATGGCGTACCTTCCTCAGTGCCGTTAAGTCGGGCCACTTCGACTGACCTGCAGGACCACTCCAGGCTTTCGACTTCGTCTTTCTCCGAGGATCAGACGCACCCGATCGTTCCAGCGGTCGGGTGTCGGTCTTTGAGCCTCCCGTAGGCCCTCCACTCGGGCCCGTGTCATCAGCAGTGCGTAACGCGCGCTCCTGCCGCTTGTAGTAACGTCGAAATCAGTTTCTCTGAGCGGCAACGTCGCTTTCGGTCCCGATATATCGTGCGCGAAGTCGGAGGTGGTCACGATGCATCCGGTCTTATGACAGCCCCAACCCGGGGCGTCATGGAGCCGAAAGGTGACCGTATGAGCAAGACCGACAAGACCCGGCCCTGGTGGGTGCGGATGGCCGACGCGCCGATGGCGACCTGCCTGCCCGTACATGATCATCGGTTCGGGCCGTGCACGCTGCCGGACGAGATCACCGCCAACAACGCGTCCCTGAGCCAGCGCACGAGCGGCTGTTACTGGAGCGCCACCGCCTACGCCTACCACCTGTTCAGCTATGGCGACGGGGGCCGAGAGTGGTACTACTTCCGGCGCGAAGAGCGCCGCCGCAGCCGTCATCAGGTACGCCGCGAACTGCGCGCCTATCACGGCGAAGACTGAAAGAAGGCGGAAGGCCGGATATCAGCGGGCACTGCCCCTTTCCCTCTGATTTGAGGGGTTCGAGCTGATCGGGCTCGGCCTGGTGCCGGTGCAGGACTGGCACATCGGGGCGGACGCGCCGCAGATCCCCCTGCTGGACGGCACCCCGCAGCTGCGCGTGGACGGCGAGGTCGGCCGGCTCAGAGCTTGATGCCCTTGATAATCTTCGCCAGCTCGGGTACGAGGGGCCGGCTGGCCATCACGGTGACGACGACGCCCTCGCGCTCGACCCAGCCCGCATACCGGCCGTGGCCCAGCGCGCCGTCACCCACCTGGGTGAGTACCTGACGGCCGCCGATCTTCACGGTCTTCGTGTCACCGGAGAACGTCCCGATGTCGAACGGCGCGTTCTTGAGCTGCGCCGGCTCGCTCGCCTTCGGCCAGCACACCACCCTGACCCACAGCGACCGCTGCCGGGGATCCGTGTCGGAACGGTCGTCACTCCACTGGTAGCCGTACTCGGTGATGCCATCGTGCTTGTTGACGACGACCTGGCCGTACGTGAAGCCCTTCGGGATGCGGTTGACGCGGACCCCCTTGATGGCGGTGACGCCCCTGGGCGGCTTGTCGGTCTTGGTGCCGGACGACCGCTTCGCCTCCGCCTTGGTCGGGACCGGGCAGGCGGGGCGCTCCGCGGCCTGGGCGGGGAGCGCTATCAGAGCCGCGGCGACGGGCAGTACGGACAGGAGGGCAAGCTTCTGAATCTTGTTCATGCCGGCTTTGACCCGGCAGGTGTGAGGAAGGTTCGGCTCTGTCGCTGATCTTGTGAAGTGGTCTCCAGCTCCGCAGCAGGCTCTGCCCGCTCCACTACGAAGGGCCGACGCTCCTCTTGGCCGAGCATCTCACCGGGATCACGCTGACACCGCAGCTGCTGGAGAAGTCCACCTACCTCTGTGGAGTCGTTCCCGAAGCGATGAGCAAAACCCACTGTCCGCGACCCTCGCCGGGTTGGCCGCAGCCAGTGGATCACTCTGCTGCAAGCTCCTGCGGGCTTCACGGGGGCACCGTTCTCCGCTGGCCTTGCCGTCCAGCCATCAGAATGAAAAAATCCTCACTTATAGGTTTCCATGTCCACAATGCTCGCTGACGCAACAGAGGGTTCTTTTAGAATTCTTAGTATTACCTCTGGGGAATCCTGCACGATGATTCCATGGATGCGCACGTCCGCTGCCTGCTCTTGTAGTTCAGAGAGACTTAAGCCGAAGATCCCAAGTGCCGAGTTGTCACTAGGATGCAGTAGTGACACCCACTTTTGAAAACTCGCCACAGCGGACTGCGCTTCCTGGCAAAAGTCGAAACCGCGACGGCCGGCACAGGAATGACTGACAGTACTCAAATCCCAGCTAATCGGATTTACGTCGTCGCCTCGAGGAGCAAATAGAAACACTTCCGGATTTGAGGCCAGCCCTCGCGCTTTGGCCTCGGTCAACGGCTTTGCCAGCCTAATGACGACCTTGACCGTAACCTCGACGCCCAGATCCTTAATATTTCCTATTAATTCGGTTTTCGATGGCCAGGCCTGCGGGTTCTCAAGCGACTGGATCGCATCAGTCATCCTCCACGGCCCGAGACCAGGTGTAATGGAGCTCGAAGCGAGGTCTACCGTGTACATCGGGCGTAGCGAATTGACACTGACGAGTCTCGGTGAAACTCCGACCCAGGGAAGGAATTCTATCCCATACTCTTCATCGAAGCAGACGTGATTATGGTCATAAGCCGACCAGCTGACATTGTAGTCAGGATAGGCAGCCGCCAAGCTCGACATGTAAACGAGCCTGAATCTCTCGCAAGGAGCCGATTGCCTGTCTGATCGGCCTGTCTTTGCGGAAATTCCTACGACAGCAGCCGATAACAGTACCATCGTAACAATAATAGAAAACTTTCTAATTTTAGCCCCTAATTGAATGATTATATCGCTCCGCGATTACGATGTACGGAAGCTATTAGTGCCAGCCACTCAAGAGAGTGCGCCCTTTCCGGAGACAGAAGGGCACATTCTCACTTTGGATTCGTTAACCTAGCGAGTTCTGCTGTCTACTCCTCAACGGGAGGAAGAGATTGGTTCTCTTTCGAGACGCCGGAAGAGGTTATGCGCTGCAGGCATCGATATTCTGCAGTGTGCGAAACCCTTTGCTTGCGATGAATCAGGCAGTCGTGACTGATGATAACGCTTCTGTGGAGGGTATCGCCTTCACTGCCCTTGAAACTTAGGTTCAGGATCGCTTCGAAGTCATGCCTATAGTCCGTGATTCGGCAATCTCCAACGCACCTTCCAGCTACGAGGGGACCGATTCCAGGCGGCGCTGCGCATCGCGCATGAGAGCTCGGCGATCCGGATCGTCAAGCCAGTCGTTGATATCGCCGTACAGGGAGAAAGGTCCCTCCAAGCCGTAGCGGGCGGCCTCTGGAAGGCTCGCGTCGGCGAACTCCACCGGGACCTCGTCAGGATCGTGACAGTAGGCGGTGAACCCAGAGTTCGAGGAGAGTATGACCCCGTCCACCGCGGCCGAATCCGCCATCTTCCGCTGCTCTTCCAGCAGGTACGACCTCAGATAGATCGTGTCATGCACAGCCAAGTAACGACTGATAGTCGCGGCGGCCACCAACCCACTGGGCCGCACCACCCGGACCACCTCGGCCAGTGTCCGGACCCGGTCGGCCCGCTCGGCCAGATGATAGAGCGGGCCCAGCAGCAACACCGCGTCCACGCTCTCATCGGGAAGCGGCAACTCCCTGGCGTCCCCCTGCCACGCGGTGACCCCGGCCAGCCGCGCCGCCCGCTTCACATGCAACGGCACGACGTCGATCAACTCGACCCGGTACCCGTCGGCACACGAGGTCATACGCCGACATCACGGTCCGCCAGGTGCCTTTCTTCAAATCTCTGACCTGGCGTTTGATTTGGATGGACTGGGTCGCGCAGGGAAAGGCCAGCCCGGATCTCACTGTCACCGCCTTCAGCGTGCGGCGTTCCTCGCGGCTGTGTCCCCGGTCGAACTGCCGGTCGGCGACCGGAACCTGTTTCCATAACAACCGTTTGAGCCGGGCATACAAGCTTGGCTTGTTCTTCTTCACCATCAGGATGAAGTGCGCGTTCTTCTTGGTCGCCAGGAAGGTTACATGATCGCGCCGGCTGTGCCACCACGAAAATCCTCCCCTACCCGACACCCGCATCAATAATTAGCCAGGGCTCATGCACCGAATTCCTGCCAAGGATATATCCCCACGCATTCCAGCCGTTCTCCATCGATACCTCTTCGTGCTGTTCCATGACAAAACTCACTAAGACTGTTCTCACCTGCCGATACCCGCCCGGCCCATACACATCGGAATGCGGGGTTCCAATACTGATTTTTTCAAGACTTATCAAGTTGCAAATTGCGGCGTCCGGACCCCCTGCTTGCCGCTCAAAGAAATTTGCGGAGGAGATAGCTCGCATAGTGTCAATATCACGGGCAGAGAGCGCATCCAGATAGGCTCTGACCACACGATCAGGGGAGGAGCCCGCAGCAGGAATGGGTATGTCTCTGAGCTTGTCCGTATCGCAAACGGAACACGATGATGTCAAGATCGACACCAAAATAACAAAAACGGTCAACGCTGTTGACCTCATATCAGAGAAGTTCACGAACCTCACTTTCTGAAAAGTGCGGCCGCGATCGTTCTCGCGGCCGCACTATTTCACTTTAGAACGCGGATGGCGAACACCTTGGCATTCGGATACTGTTTCTTAGCCAACGGAAAAGAGACAGCGAACGGCCTGTACTGATACGGACCAGAGTGCTGGGCGTATTCTACACCCTTCCATGTTCCACTTCTTATATTACTCACTATCGCTACATGACCGATGTCGAGACTACCGCCACTCCAGTCCCACAGCAGGACGTCCCCAACCCTGACGTTGTTCCAGGATGTGACCCACTCTGCGCGACCTTTCGTGACCATAAAGTGCTTGAAGAAGTTGTCGGCGCCGGACCATGAGTAGGTACTCATGTATCGGTACGGCCAAGTCTGCCACCACTCGCTGTTGTCGTCTCTCTTCGACGGATGGAAGATCATCCCATCCGCGTACATGCGCGCCCTGCCACCATGATGCAGAGCCTGCGAAATGAAGTTGGCGCAGTCATTGTCTTTGAACACCATGGGGTCGTTGAAGTGATCGACCGCCCATGCTGCTGCTCGTATGCGATCCACACTACCGTGAGACGATGACGATCTCTGGAGACTCCCGGCTTCGTAGATAGGAAAGCCGTCGTCATCTACCGGCAACTCCATGCCCTCCGTGGGCATCTCACCCGGCTGCCCAGAGGGGTATGCGTTCACGTCCGGGGTCACCGAAATGACATTCCCCCAACTCGTGGAGTTCTTCAGCTGGACGTTACCGCATCCATCCACGGAGAATACGTAGCGAAGGACGGACTTCGCGTGGTCCTCAGAAGTCTCCTGAACGGCGGTGTCGACACCACCCGCGTACACATAGTCCTGAGAGACCGTTGCCTGAACCTCGACAGAGGTGTCGTCAACCGGGAAAGTCAGGACGTCCGCAAGCGAAACCTGTGAGCTTTGCTGCTCTATTCCTCTCTCTGCAGCCTTGTCCGCCCACCATGTTAGGTTTGATTCATTTGTATAGAGGATTGCTTTTACCAAGCCTCCGTAAGTCTTATTATTCGTCACTTCCGCCACGCTCTGGGCATCGTTTTGGAGGAGACTGTTTTTTGATTCCTCGAAACCTCGGATGGCGTTCGTAAAAACCTGTGGGTCACATGGGGGTGGCTGCGGAATGGTGGCTTCCACAGACCTCCAGGGGCCGACTCCGAACCGAGATTTGGGGCGAACCTGAAACGTGTACCTAGCTCCGGTCAATAGGCCTGATATTGCCGCCTGCACGTCACCGACGGACAACTGCTTGATGAGTTGCCCATTAACATCCAGCACATTGACGTCATATGTCTCGATCAGCGCCGTGGAGCCCGGGTTGGAAGGAAATCCCCACGCGAGCAACGCACTCTTGTCGCCTGGCCTGACCATAAGGTCACGCACTTCACTCGGGGCAGTCGGAGGCAGGTAGGACAGCTCAAGCTCCATCTGACCACCGCCTCCATAGCTGAGCGGTATGGCGCTGTCCGACTCAACGACCATCCAGCTCAGAATGTTTTCCCCGATCTCAGCGCTCGGCGACCCGGCCGGAAGCGAGTAGTCAGCCTCGCTGTTAAGCATCGAGCGGACATCCGACGCCTTCGTCTCCGAGGTCACGTCACCGGAGATCGGAGAGATCTCGACAGTCGTTCCCGCTGGACATGTCTCGGCTCCACAGGACGGACCGCCTAACCGTAGCGTCGCTTTTACGGGGATGGCTCCTTCTGGAACGTCAGCCAAGCTAACCTTCAGGACGGACAAGGTTTTCTGGGCGTTCGTACCTCCAGCTTCTACGGTAGTGGAAACCGCGAGAGAACACGGCAAGCCGTCGCACGCATCCGCGCCACTTTTACCGCTCCTGATGACGAAATTATCCTGTCGGAGGTTGATCTTTAATACGGAGCCGATGTCGGGAAGCTGCACTTCACCTGGCACCGTGAAGAACTCAGGTTCCGTTTTTGCCGTGCAAAAATCCTCGACACATGCTTGGATCTGCCACTTGTACGTTGCCCCAGACCTGACGGTGTCGTCCGGAACCCTCATCGAAATACGCTTGCCGCCATCAACGGTCCCGTACCCAAGGGGACTGGCACCAACTGGATTACCTGCCACATCGTACAAGTAGAACTTACCCGTCACAGGGCCGCCTGAAGGGCGAGAAACCACTGCAGAGAGAATGGGATGTAATGGATCGGTCAGCAGCGTCTGAGGTTGGATCGGTAGGTAAGGCGCGTCGGTGGTGATTCGGTAGTAAGGGCTTTCGCTGCAGGTGAGGGGGGTGGCGCCGTTGATGCAGGCTCGGACGGAGATCTTGAAGCTGTCGACGTTGCTGACGTCGTAGGTGATGGACGCGGCCTGGCCGGAGGGCAGGTTGGCGTTGGTGGGCGGGGTGAGGTTGAGCATCCACTGGATTTCGGTGGGGCTCAGGGCCCGGTCGTAGGCGCGGATCTCGTCGTAGGCGGCCTTGACCGAGGAGTAGCCGATTCCCGCGTGTTTGCCGTTGCCGAGTTCGAAGATCTGGTCGGCCTGCCAGGGGGTGGCGGTGTAGTCGGCTTCCGCGGCCTGGACGCCGTTGACGTACAGGCGGATCTTCTTGGCGGCGGCGTCGTAGACGCCGGCCAGGTGGGTCCAGGTGCCGATCTGCGCCGCCGCGGAGGACTTGATCTCCGTCACCGCACTGCCGGCGGTGTTGTCGTGGTACATCTGCATGTTCCACTTGCCACCGGTGGTGGTGTAGCCGACGGTGAAGGCGCTGTTGACGGTACCGCTCTGGCTGATCAGCGGGATGGTGTTGGTCCCGACGTCCAGGCGTACCCAACCGGCCGCGGAGAAGCTCTTGTCGGTGCGCAGCACCGGGGCTTCGGTGGAGGCGGTGGACGGGTTGCCGGCGGTGCCGTTGAGGAACAGGGCCTTGCCGTCCTTGCCGTTGATCCACGAGTAGCGGTTGGCGATGAAGACCAGCGTGTTGCCCTTGCCGCTGGAATCGGTGCCCCCGGTCCCCTCGGTGAAGCTCCACTTGCCGACCTCGCCGCCGCCCGTGGTCCAGGTCGGGAGCGGGGCGGTGGAGTCGACGACGGAGACGTAGTAGTCGATGTTCCTGCCGTCGACGGAGGTGCTCTTGTAGCCGACCTTGGCCGAGCTCTCACGCACGATCGCATGCTCGCCGTCCATGGAGTCGACCGACTCGGCGGTGACCGTGGGGATCTCCGGCGGCAGGATGTACTGGGTGATCAGCTTGGGTGGGGTGGCGCCGGTGCCGGTCATCTCCGCGGAGTGGAAGACCGCCGAGTAGCCGCTGTAGCGGTCGACGCTCTCGCTGGGCCCCTTGAGCTCGACGCCGTAGTTGGGCTGGCCTCCGGCCCAGGCCTTGACCCAGTTGGTGATCGGCCAGGTCATGACGCCGGGGGTGAGGACGTTCGTGGTCGGGCAGGGGGTGGCCACGAAGTCGACGGTGCCGGGCTTGTTGGACCAGGTCATCCTGCCCGTGGTCCAGTTGGCGTTGACCTGGCCGGCGTAGACCTTGCCGTCGCCGCGCAGATGGCAGGCGGGTGACTCGGTGCGCCACAGCTGCATGGTGGAGGAGATGATGGGCTTGTTCGCCAGGCCGGCGACGTCGAACCTCAGGTACGAGCGCCAGTAGTTGACCGCATCCACCCCGTTGCAGCCGTGGTAGGCCGCGCCGACCTTCAGCAGCGTGGCACCCGGCTGGTCGTTGGTGTTGCAGTCCGCGCCGCTGGACAGCAGCGTGTCGGTCTTGACGGTGAGGGTGGAGGTGGGGTCCACCACGACCGGGAAGGTGGTGGCGGGGTCCGCCAGCCAGCCGGCGTCAGGTTTGAGGACCAGCGTCCGTTTGCCGCCGTCATCGACGACGGAGGTGGCGATCGGGGCACTCCGCGAGCCCGCGCCGTCGCCCGCGCTGTCCCACATCACCGGTCGCGGCGCCTGGGCGATGACCTTGTCCTTGCCGTCGGTGAGCTGCAGGCCGCCCTGCTTGGACTTGGTGAGGGTCAACTCCGGCGACTCCACCGGGATGCGGATCTCCAACGGCCCCTTGGGGCGCTCGCGCAGCACCACATCGTGCCGGAAGCCGGTGGGCAGCGCTGTGACGACCAGGTCGGCCCCGGGTCCTGCGGCGTCCGGGTAGGTGGCGACGTTGCCCTTCACCACCGGGCGGGGCAGTTCCCCGTCCCAGGAGAGGCTGAGGCTCTGTTTCGCGTCCCGCTTCATCACCGCGAACGGGACGTCACCGCCGCCGAGGGAGAAGGCGAGGTCGGCCTTGCCCACCTTGGGCTTGAGGACGCCGTCCTTCTCCACCAGCGTGGTGTCGATCCACGCCCACGTGCCGTCGTCCTGCTTGACCTGGGTGGGACCGGAGTACGACTCCGTCTTCAGGCTGCCGTCCGGGAAGGCCCAGGTGCGTGCGGTCTCGGTGAACGCGCCTGTGGCCTCGACCGGCTTGTTCTGCTTCCTGGCCTCCGCGACCGCCGCGCGCAGCGGAGCGTCGGGGTCCTCCGGGCGGGGAAACGGCGTCTGGACCGGCGCCGAAGGGGCCGGCGTGGGTGTCGGGTCGGCCTGGGCGGGCAGAGCGCCGCCCGACACCAGGAGCGAGGCGGCCAGGGCCGAGACGGTCACGACCGTGGTCGTGACCCGTCTGTTCGGTCCGCGCCGTGGGGGCGGCGCGAAAGGACGGTTCGGTAAGGGAAACCCCACCGGTTCCTCCATCGTGAAAGGGAGATTGAACGGCCGGGCGGGGAACGAGAGAGCCCGGCCGAAGATGATCACGGCAAGGATCCCGGACAGTGCTATTGATCTTGTCTGGCAAAATGTCGCGATCTTGGTCGCGCTCAGGCTTCATCCGCCCAACAGCGAGGGCATGTGCGTCGACGTCCGCCGCAGAGCACCGTCAAACGTTCCGCCCGTGGATCACGCATCCGCGCCCAGCGGGAGAGCCCCTGGTCAAGGCGGCGATCGGCCAACGGATCAGGATGAACCTTGAGATCGCCTGGGACTTGGAGCACCGCCCCGGGGATCGCGATACAGGAATGCCCTGTCGAGCATTTATTCAGAGCGCCGCCAACCGTTCGGCGACAGCATCCGCCTCGGGAATTCCCATCGGGGCGAAAACGGCAAGGGCTTTCTCTAGGTGAATCTTGAACTCTTCCTTTTCACCTAGGGCTTCCATGGCTTCGGCAATCCCCTTGTGCGCGTACCCTTGGAAGTAGACGTACTTCAGATCCGTGGCCAACTGCAGGGCGGCCCGAGAGTGCTTCACGGCCTCGATCGGATTGCCGTCGGCAAGGAGGGTATGACTCAGGTCGCAAAGAATTTCACATTCGAGCTCTCGGTCACGCAACTCCCTTACCTGAGCGAGAGCCTTCTCGTGATACTCGATCGCCTTGGCGTGAAGTCCGTTCCGTCCGTGATCCCTGCCGAGGTTATTGATGGCATCCGCTTCAAGGCGAGGATTCTTCATCTCTCGTCCGATCCGAAGGGCTTCCGTATGACATTTCAAAGCCTCGTCGATCCGGCCGAGCCGCAGATAGGCGTCTCCTTGGTACAGGAGAATGTAGGCATCTTTATGCCGACTATCCTCCTTCCGCACGTAGGAACGGCACTCCTGCAGGCTCTCAACAGCCTCCTCAAGCCGCCCTACCTGTAGGTATGCTATCGCCAGATGGTACAGCGCGCCTTGCCCGTCAGGACGTTCGCCGAGTGCTCGTTCGATCGCGAGAGACTGTCGGCAGATTTCAATCGCCTCGCCCGGCCGCCCTGTACGGATAAGACCGTAACCGATGTCACGTAATGCCTTTGCTTCACCTCTGCGGTCTTCTGTCGCACGCCGCAGGGACAGAGCCCGCTGCTGAAGCTCCAGATAGTCGTCATACTTTCCAACAAAAATATAGGCGTATCCCAGGGAGCCCAGCACTTCGGCTTCGCCATGCAGGTCACCGAGTTCCCGGGTTGCGGCAAGGCTGATCCGATGAGTAGTGATCCAATCATCTATACGATCGTTCATATAGAAGAAACGAGATAGGGTTCGCGCAATCTTCCAGGCATGGTCCCGCCAGCCTTGAACAGCGCAGTAGGAAATCATCGAAACGAGTGACGGATATTCCTCGTCCAACCAGGAGGCAGCCGCCTCGGGTCGGCCGAACACCTTCTTACAACTGTGTTCGGCTGGAATGTCCGTCAGCATGCTGAGCCGACCTGGGTCGAAGAGGTTCATAGCCCCGTCGGCCGTGTACAAATACCAGTCGAAGAGACGTGACAACGCGTCGCACCGGTCGACCGCCCGATCGTCAAGTTCGCTGCGGTCGCGCGCGTAGACACGTACCAGATCGTGCATCGCCAGCCGTCCCCCATCCCCCCGCTGGATCAGGTGGGCTGCGACAAGCCTGTCGATCGCCGATCGCCCCTCGCCGGAAGGCAGACCCACCAGGACCAGAACGGCGTCGACGCCGATGTCGGGTCCGGGATGGAAGCCCATCAGCCGAAAGACCCGCCGAGCGGTTTCGGGTAACGCTCGATAGGAAAGCTCGAAAGCGGCGCGAACCCCGGTATGCGGATCCTCTCCGATCTCCAGGGCGACCAGCGGGTTCTCATTCCGGAGCCTCGCCACCATGTCGTCAATGGACAGGCTCGGCTGGCCTGCGAGGTGAGCCGCGGCCAGGCGCAGCGCCAGAGGCAGGTGACCACAGAGACCGGCCAGCTGGGACAGCGCCTCGGCTTCTCCGCGGGTCCGCTCGGTTCCCAGGATGGCCACGAGCAGATCCCGCGCCTCGTCGGCCGAGAGGACATCGAGAGTCATACCGCGAACATCGTGAGTGACCCAGAGCCCTCGCAAGGAATCCCGGCTGGTGATGACCACCTTGCACGAAGGCGAGCCGGGGAGCAGCGGGCGGACCTGATCGGGACTCGCCGCGTTGTCGAGCACGACGAGAACCCGCCTGTCGGCCAGGAGCGACCGATAGAGGGTCTCCCGTTCATCTGCCTCCTTCGGAATTTCCTCCACGGCCACACCCAGTCCGCGCAGGAGGCGATGCAGTGCCTGTGCCGCCTCTACGGGCTGCCCCTGTGAATAGCCATGAAGATTCACGTACAACTGCCCATCGGGAAACAGTCCGGCCACCCGGTGTCCCCAGTGTGTCGCGAGCGCGGTCTTCCCGATTCCCGCCGTACCGGCGATGGAGGTGATCACCATCGCCGGGATACCGCCTTCACCCGTGGACAGCATCAGGTCCAGTTGCCGCAGATCGTCCTTCCTACCGGTGAAGCGGGCAATGTCGGAGGGCAACTGGCGGGGAATCGACAGCAAGCGTGGAGCGGCAGACGTTTCGAGATGCCTTGGCTCCGGATCGAGTGACGGATCAGCCGAGAGAATCGCCTGATGAAGGCCGGCCAAGTCCTCTCCCGGCTCCAACCCCAACTCGTTCCGGAAGTACCGGTGCGCGAGCCTGTATTCCTTCAACGCTTCCGCTGCCCGCCCCGCACGGTAGAGGGCGAGCATCAACTGGCCGCGAAATTTTTCATGCAGTGGATTCTCGGCAACGAATCGCCTTAGCTCGGCGATGAGTTCCGAGTTCCCGCCCAGGGCGAGATCGACGTCGATTCGCTCGGTGAGAGTGACGATCCGCCGTTCTTCCAATCCGGGACCTTCGGTCAGCTGGAACTCGGGGTGAGTACCGGCGAGCGCAGGACCACGCCAGAGCGACAGGGCCTCGCGGAACCGCTCCGCCGCCTGTACGGCATCACCTGCGGACAAGGCTGTCCGAGCCTGTTCCACTTTGGTGTCGAAGACGTCAAGGTCTGAGGAACCGGCGGGGATCTGTAACGCGTACCCCGCGGGTGAGCTCGCGAGAGCGGCGATATCACCCAGTAGACGGCGCAGGGACCACAGATGGTTGTGGAGCAGCCGCCGTCCGGAGGCGGGGACGGCACTTCCCCACAGCGCGACCAGCAGTCGGTCATGTGAGACCACGCGGTTCGCGTTCAGCACCAGGACTGCCAGCAGGGTCCGCTGTTTCTGCCCGACGATTGATACGAATCGCTCGTCACGCCAGATCCCCACCGGTCCGAGTACGCGAAACTCCATGTCTCCCTTTCCGAATTCCCTCTACGCCTCTCAAAAGGCAGGGCAATCTTGGCGTACTGTTCCGACGCATGCGCATACAGTCACACCGTCTTCGTGTCGCCGTAATACGCTGATGTGGCGCGTCAAACCATACAAGATCAAGATATTTACGAAAAACGAGGTGGCGAAACCTCTTCCAGATCCTCACGAGGATCGTTTTCGCTGCTTTATACGGATCGGAAGGTATTCGGGTGAACACCGCTGAATGCGGTACACGAGCAGGGTCCCATCACATGAGCCAGTCGCCGATGCCGCTGTACTGACACGATCAAAGGCGGGCGCTACCTGGAGACTTCCTGTCGCTGCAGTTCAGAGGCATGATCGTGTGTCACGTCAAACTTTCAGGTTCAGTAAAGCCGGGTGGGCGATCGACCGCCCTGACGGTTCAGGCGGTGGGTAGCAGTGCCGCCCCGGTGGCAGGCACACGCACCACGACCAGTACGGTGCCGGTCAACATGAAGGTAAGCATCGGCACCCGTACCTCCGCGCCGACCTCGGCACCGGATGCCCCAACGGGTCTGGGCGGCCGACACACCGGGCGGTACGCCGAAGCCCGAGCAGCGGCCGTACCCCGGCGACCCGTCCGCTCATCGAACCCGTGCGACCGCCTGACGCGCCGAACGCAGCAGGAGCCCGGGCATCGGACGCCCTCTAAGAACTTCATTCCCAGGTGCCCCATTTGAGATTGACACAGAGAGCACCGCCGGGAGCGGAGAGCCGCTCTCGTCCCATCTTCACGACGGCGGCATCCTGTGGCCACCCGCTGGATGCCGGACTGGTCGGCTTGCCGTGCTAACCCGCTGGGCGCAGGACCCGCTCCCAGGAGGTGTGCGTGTCACGCAGGGCGCGTTCGCGCCGGTCGGGTGTCACGCAGATGTTGTCGCCGGCGAAGGCCTCACGCCAGACGTAGCCCTGGATGCAGGTGCGCGACCCGTACGGGTCCGTCCAGCGACCGGCCCCCATCATGTTGTCGGCGATCACCTGGTCGCGGATCTCCTGGGTGACGCAGACCTGGTCGAAGCTGTCGGCTCCCCGCCAGACGTAGCCCGGTTTGCAGGCGTTGGGCCCCAGGACGAGCCTGGCCGGGTTGATCCGCGAGGCGGCGGTGGCGTTGTCGGAGACCACCTGACGGCGCGTGCTGGAGGGCACGCACACCTTGTCAGACGGCGTGGCCAGTCGCCGCGTGTACGAGGGGATGCACTTGCCGTTCTCCTCCCAATTGGAGGCGTCCGCGGTGTCGGCCTGGGTCTGCTCATAGACGGCCGGTGTCACGCACACCAGGTCGTCGTAGGTCGCCTTGCGGTAGACGTAGCCATCCAGGCACTTCTGCGTGATGCCGGTGCTCGCCGTGACGACCGCCTCGTCCTGCCCCACGGAGTCGATCGAGATGCTGACCCCATTGGTGTTCAGCGAGGTCACGGGATTGCGCGTTATCCGGTCCTTCAGCAGGTACGACACGCCGTTCTTGACCTCGTGCAGGAGCACGATGTCGGCGGGGATGCCGGCGCTCTGGCCGGTCTTCTTGCGGAACTCCACCGTGTAGTAGTGGAACGGGTCGGCGACGTCGAACGGGACGCGTACCATCTGCGTGCCGATCTTGCTGGGTTGGTCCAGCGGTACGAGGCGCACGGTCCGGCTCGCCACACCGTCCGCGCCGAGCGTGACGATCCGGTGTGGCTCCAGCCAGCCCATCTCGTCACGGGTGGGACCGTTGAGGCCGACCGCGCTGGTGCCAAACCTCTCCGTCTCGTACCTGTGGATGTGCATGGCGCTCATGATGTCCCACTGGTCGTCGTACTCGCCGATCTGTGCCCAGTCGACCAGGCGGAAAGTGGGGTCGTCGGAGAAGGAGTGGTCCCTGTCGTAGCCGTGCAGCATCTCGTGGGTGGTGAAGCCGAGGTTCCAGGCGAGCGGGTCCAGCAGTACCCGCTTTCCCCAGCTGCCGGAGTCCACCGGGGCGTTGATCATGACGGCGGTCCAGTGGTTGGACGGAACGGTGTATCCGGCGGCGGCGGCCGTCTGCACGCAGTCCTCGATTCTCTGCCACCGGCCCTTGGTCCTGGCCTGCTCCAGCGTGAAGGGCATCGTGTACCAGCCCTTCACCACCGATCCCGCCACGCTCGTCCGGCCGCCCGACTGGTCGGCCAGGTAGTCGGCGAACCCGCCGAGGCCCTTGCCCGCGTCGGTGAACAGCTCCCGGAAGAACTGCGGAGGTTTGGGCTCCTCCGGACGGTCGGCGAACTTGCACAGCAGCACCGACCAGGGCAGGTCGCCCTGTACCGGGTACGCCTGGGCCGGTAGGGCGGGCACGCAGATCAGAGCGAGCAGCGCGATCGCGGCGGTCAGGAACGATCTTCGTAAGCGCACGGATCCTCCTTGGGAAACGCCTGAAACCAGGCCAGGCTCCCAACCGCCGCTTGTTGCTCAGTTGCGCGTGAATGGCAGCCCCGCCGACTGCTTCCCGGCTCCTGCCGTCGCCCACGAAACGACCGTCAAATCACAGTCTCGGACGGCGTTGGAGTGCCCCGAAGCGCGCGTCTCGAGCCGTCTCCTTCCCAGTGGTTCACAAGCCCACCCGGCATCGTGGGGCGAGCGTGCGACAACGGGGGCCGCTGCCCGGCCGAACCTCGTTCAGGCGGCGGCGCGGGTGGTGAGGTCCTTCCAGAGGCCGTCCATCCTGGCCTCCAGTTCCTCCAGGGTGCCCTCGTTCGGCACCACGATGTCGGCGATCTCCAGGCGCTCCTCGCGGGTCGCCTGGGCGGCGAGCCTGGCCCTGGCGTCCTGCTCGCTCATGCCGCGCAGCTCGACCAGCCGGGCCACGCGCACCTCGTCGGCGGCGTCCACGACGATCACCACCTCGTACATGGGGGCGAGCCGGTTCTCCGCCAGCAGCGGGACGTCGTAGATCACGATGCTGCCGGGGGCCGCCTGGTCCTGCAGCTCGGCGACCCTCGCGCCGACCAGCGGGTGCACGATGGCGTTGAGCGCGGCCAGCTTCTCGGAGTCGGCGAAGACGATCGAGCCGAGCTTCTCCCGGTTCAGCGAGCCGTCCTCGCGCAGGATCTCGGTGCCGAAGACCCCGGCCACGCGCGCCAGGCCCGGCGTCCCCGGCTCGACCACCTCACGGGCGATCTTGTCGGCATCGATGACCACGGCGCCTCGGCAGGCCAGCCGCCGGGAGACCTCACTCTTGCCCGACCCGATACCGCCGGTAAGACCCACCTTCAACATGATCCGCAGCATACGCGGTACGGGCCGCCCGCCGGCAGCGCGGTCCTCGCATCATGGCGGGCCGGGCCGAGACCGCCCCGGAAGGCCACCTCGCCCTCCGCCGCCGCACAAGGCGGTCGGCGTCTCCCCCGTCTCGCACATCCCTGCCAACCCGTCGACGGACAGACCGGAGCCGCTCTTCGCGGCGCTGGAGGTGGCGCCTGCCACCCTTTCGTACGGGTACGGCCTCAGGAGACCATCTGCCGCACCGGAACAGGGCGGTCGGCGTCTCCCCCGTCTCGCACATCCCTGCCAGCCCGTCGACAGACGGACCAGAGCCGCTCTTCGCGGCGCTGGAGGTGGCGCCTGCCACCCTTTCGTGCGGGTACGGCCCTTATTGCCGTCTGCCGCACCGGAGGGCGTCTGAGTGCCCTACAGCTCCCTGCGCATGTGCACCAGCGTCAGGTGGTCGCTCATCCGCTCTCTGCGGGTCTCGCGGTAGCCGTGGCGGCGGTAGAGCCGCAGGTTGCCCTCCGACAGGTGCCCGGTGAACAGGTCGAAGGCCAGCGCCGCGGCGGCCTCGTCGTGCAGTGCCGCCAGCAGCGCGCCACCGATGCCCGCGCCCTGCCTGTCGGGGGCGACCACCAGGCGGCCGACCAGGCAGGTCGTGCCGGACATCCGGCCCCGGACCGCGCCCACGATCCGCGCCCGGTCGCGGGCGACGAGCACGATGGCCGTCTCGACCGCCCTGCGGACCTGGCCGGCCGACTCCACCAGCGGCGCGATGAACGGGTCGCCGTAGAGCTGGGCCTCGCCCACGTAGGCGGCGCGCTGCACGGTCAGGATCTCGCCCGCGTCCTCGGGCTCCGCCCACTCGATCACGGCCACGGCGCCACCCTAGCGGGCGGGCAGGGGGCAGGAAACGCGGGAAGGGCCCCGCCGGAGCGGGGCCCTTCCGTTGGAACTTCTACCGCACAGGTCAGCTCTGGCCGCCCGCGAGCTTCTCGCGCAGGGCCGCGAGAGCCTCGTCGGAGGCGAGGGCACCCGCCGCCGGAGCGGAGGAGCCGCTGCTGGAGCTGCTGGCACCAGTGGACGGGGTCTCACCGGAGTAGGACGTGGGGGCAGCCTCGCCCGCCTCGGCCTCGGCCTTGCGGGCCTCCTCGACCTGCTTCTTGTGAGCCTCGAAGCGGGTCTGAGCCTCGGCGTACTGCCGCTCCCACTCCTCGCGCTGCTTGTCGAAGCCCTCGAGCCACTCGCCGGTCTCGGAGTCGAAACCCTCGGGGTAGATGTAGTTGCCCGACTCGTCGTAGGTCGCCGCCATGCCGTACAGCGTGGGGTCGAACTCGACGTCGGCGCCGATCGCACCCTCGTTCGCCTGCTTGAGCGAGAGCGAGATCCGGCGGCGCTCCAGGTCGATGTCGATGATCTTCACGAAGATCTCGTCGCCGACCTGGACGACCTGCTCGGGGATCTCGACGTGGCGCTCGGCCAGCTCGGAGATGTGGACCAGGCCCTCGATGCCCTCCTCGACGCGGACGAACGCACCGAACGGCACCAGCTTGGTGACGCGACCCGGGACGACCTGACCGATCTGGTGGGTACGGGCGAACTGCTGCCAGGGGTCTTCCTGCGTCGCCTTGAGCGACAGGGAGACGCGCTCGCGCTCCATGTCGACGTCGAGCACCTCGACGGTGACCTCCTGGCCGACCTCGACGACCTCGGAGGGGTGGTCGATGTGCTTCCAGGAGAGCTCGGAGACGTGGACCAGACCGTCGACGCCGCCGAGATCGACGAACGCACCGAAGTTGACGATCGAGGAGACGACGCCCTTGCGGACCTGACCCTTCTGCAGGGTGTTGAGGAACGTCTGGCGAACCTCGGACTGGGTCTGCTCAAGCCAGGCACGGCGGGACAGAACCACGTTGTTGCGGTTCTTGTCGAGCTCGATGATCTTCGCTTCGAGCTCGCGGCCCACGTAGGGCTGGAGGTCGCGGACGCGCCGCATCTCGACCAGGGACGCCGGCAGGAAGCCACGCAGGCCGATGTCGAGGATGAGACCACCCTTGACGACCTCGATGACGGTGCCGGTGACGATGCCGTCCTCGTCCTTGATCTTCTCGATCGTGCCCCAGGCCCGCTCGTACTGAGCGCGCTTCTTGGACAGGATCAGGCGGCCTTCCTTGTCCTCCTTCTGGAGAACAAGGGCCTCGACGTGCTCGCCAACCTCGACGACATCCGCCGGATCGACATCGTGCTTGATCGAGAGCTCACGCGAGGGGATGACGCCCTCGGTCTTGTAGCCGATGTCGAGCAAAACTTCGTCTCGGTCGACCTTGACGACGGTGCCCTCGACGATGTCGCCGTCGTTGAAGTACTTGATGGTCAGGTCGATCGCTGCGAGGAACTCTTCCTCGGAGCCGATGTCGTTGACCGCTACCTGCGGGGTGCTCGAGGTGGCCTCAGTGCTGCTCGTCATGTGTGGAGTTGCTCCGAACGCGGACAGATGTCGATGTGGCGAACGCGCGGCAGGCTTCTTACCGTCAGCCGAAGAATTCACATCGGCGTGATCGAGCGCGAGCCCACTCCGTCCGAGACACGCGCGAGCCCACAACGCAGCGATCAGCATATGAGACGAGACGGGTATGGTCAATCCGACGACACTACGCTCCCGCGTGCCGAAAGGATAACGATCTCGCCTAATAGGCGTTGATCATTTCTCTCCGGTCAGCCCTGATACTACCCCGAAGCCCCCGTGGGATGGAGATGCGCTCGGGGTCGCCGTCCGCCGTGTAGCGCTGGCGGGGGTGCTTGTCCAGCCACTCCAGCCAGTATTGGGAACACCATTTCCGGCACTCGCCTTTTTTACCATTGCTCTGGATCCGCTGGACCGATCGCCAGTCGTAGTTCTTGGTGAACGGCGAGACCGACGGCTCGGCACCGGCCAGGAAGACGGCCTTGAACCGGTAGGAGACTCCCTGCCACCTTCCCGACTGCACCGTGGACCTCTTACGGGGCATCGCGCCGAACGGCAGCGCCATCGTCTCGGAGGGGGGAACGCCGAGCTGCTTCAGCAGCCGCTCGACCCTGGCGAGCTGCTCGGCGATCTTCTTCTTGGGCAGGCCCGGCAGGTAGGGGTGGCCCCAGGTGTGGTTGGCCACCTCGAAACCCCGCGAGGTCAGCCACTGCACGGCCTGCGCCTGATCCTTGGCGTTCTGCAGGCCGAAGGGCTGCTGGTTGACCCAGAAAGTGGCGACGGGCCGGAAATCTGGGTGTTTCTTTGCCACCTGATAGATGATTCCGACCGCGGTGTTCCTGGCCGGGGTGCCGTCCGCCTCCAGCGCGAAGTGGCTGGGGTGACCGTCGTCGAAGGTCAGCACCACCGGGTACTTGCCCGCGGGGATGTCCATCCTCCCGGCGGCGAACTCCCGCGCGGTGACCGGCACGTAACCGTCCCTGGCGAGCATCTCCAGCTCCTTGCGCAGCTGGGCGGGCGTGCGGTCGATCGACGCCAGCCGCTTGCCGATGATCCGGTGGTACATCAGGATCGGGACCATGCCGGCCTCGTTGGCCTTCACCTGCCGCGCGAACTCCGCCGTGGCGGTGACCGGCGGCGGCAGCTCGGCCGAGGGAAGGTCAGGGGTCGGCGAGGGCGTCGCGGGCGGCTGGGACGGACCGGGCGCCGCCTGTCCCGCCCCGGAGGCGCCCGGGGCGCCGGATGGGGCAGGTGGGGCGGGAAGCACGAGGAGCACCACCACCGCCACCGCGACGACCACCACATTGGTGAGCATGATGATCTGCGTCAGGGGGATTGAACTCCGCACAACACTCCCAGGCCCATCGAGCTTATTCGGACTGGATCACCAGCCTAGAACAGACTCGGACAGGCCCGACCAATCGGTGGAGTTCAGCCCTCCATGAGGGGCGGTCACCCGCCCGCTCGGAGGTGGTCGTCGGTGCCCGGCACCCGGCGGGACCCGCGGGGAGCAGGCGGCGTTCATCCGGTCGGCGACCGGCTCGCGCGAGGTCCCCGGCCCCTGGGGGCGGCCGTCAGTGTCCGGCGTCCTCCCAGGTGCGGCCGACGCCCACCGAGACGGCCAGCGGGACACGCAGGGCGTAGGCGGCGTTCATCCGGTCCGTGACCAGCTCGCGCAACGTCTCCAGCTCACCGGGGGCCACCTCGAAGACGAGCTCGTCATGGACCTGCAGCAGCATCCGGGAGCCGAGCGCCGCCTCCTTGAGCGCGCCCTGCACGTTGAGCATGGCGACCTTGATGATGTCGGCCGCCGAACCCTGGATGGGCGCGTTGAGCGCCATCCGCTCGGCCATCTCGCGGCGCTGGCGGTTGTCGCTGTTGAGGTCGGGCAGGTAACGGCGCCGCCCCATGATCGTCTCGGTGTAGCCGTCGTTCCTGGCCTGCGCGACGATCGCGTTGAGGAAGTCGCGGACGCCGCCGAACTCCTCGAAATACCCCTCCTTGAGCGCTCTGGCCTCGGAGACGGGGATGTTGAGCTGCTCCGACAACCCGAAGTCGGACAGTCCGTAGGCCAGGCCGTAGTTCATCGCCTTGATCTTGGCCCGCATCTCCCCGGTGACCTGCTCGGGCTCGATGTCGAAGACCCGGGCCGCGGTGGCCTGGTGGAAGTCGTGCCCGGACTCGAAGGACGCGATCAGCGCCTCGTCGCCGGACAGGTGGGCCATGATGCGCAGCTCGATCTGGCTGTAGTCGGCGGTCAGCAGGGTCTCGAAGCCCTTGCCGACCACGAAGCCCTGCCGGATGCGGCGGCCCTCGGCGGTGCGGATCGGGATGTTCTGCAGGTTGGGCTTCTCCGAGCTGAGCCGCCCGGTGGCCGCCACGATCTGGTTGAAGGTGGTGTGGATGCGGCCGTCGTCGGCGATCTCCTTGATCAGGCCCTCGACCGTGACCTTCAGCTTGGCCTGGTCGCGGTGGCGCAGCATGATCGTCGGCAGCTCGTGCTCGGTCTGGGCGGCCAGCCAGGCCAGCGCGGGGGCGTCGGTGGTGTAGCCCGTCTTGGTCTTCTTGGTCTTGGGCAGGTTGAGCTTGACGAACAGGATCTCCTGAAGCTGCTTGGGCGAGCCCAGGTTGAACTGCTCACCGCCCACGGAGGCGTGCGCCGCCTCGACCGCCTGCTTGACCGCGGCGCCGAACTCGGCCTCCAGGCCGCTGAGATACTCCCGGTCGGCGGCGATGCCGGCCCGCTCCAGCTCGGCCAGCACGGTGACGAGCGGCAGCTCCACGTCGCGCATCAGGCGGATGCCGCCCAGCGGCTCCAGGAACGCCTCCAGCGCGTCGGCGAGCTCGCCGACCGCCAGTGCCCGCAGGGCCAGGTCGCGGGCGCCGTCGTCGTCCTGGTCGTCGAAGAGGCTGGTCTGGCCGCCGTTGTCGGCCTCGCTGCGCAACTCGCGCCGCAGATAGACCCGCACGAGGTCCTCCAGCGGGAACGAGCGCTGCCCGGGCGTCGCCAGGTAGGCGGCGAGCGCGGTGTCGCAGGTGAGGCCGCGCAGCTCCATGCCCTGCGCCCACAGCGCGAGCATCGGGCCCTTGGCGTCGTGCACCGCCTTGGGCTTCGAGGCGTCGGCCAGCCACGCGCGCAGGGCCGCCTCGTCGGCCTCGGTCAGCGTGGTGGGGTCGATGAACGCGGCCCCGGCTCCGGCCGCCGCGACGGCGATGCTGTCGACGCGGCCGGTGCCGCTGCCGTACGCGCCCTTGAAGGCCAGGCCGGCGCGGCCCTCGGGCAGCGCGCGCAGCCACGGGTCCACCTCGTCGGGGCCGAGGGTGACGACCTCGACCTCGAAGCCCTCCTCGGTCTCCGCCTCGGGCGAGCCGATCGTCTTGAACAGCCGGTCGCGGATCTCGCCGCGGAACTCCAGCGTGTCGAGGATCTTGTTGATCTCGTCGCGGTCGGCCGCGCCGACCGTCAGCCGGGAGATCTCCTGCTCCAGCGGGACGTCGCGGATCAGCTGGGTCAGGCGCCGGTTCATCAGCACCTGGTCGAGGTGGTCGCGGAGCTTGTCACCGACCTTGCCCTTGACCTCGTCCACCCGGTTGACCAGCTCCTCCAGCGAGCCGAACTCGCGGATCCACTTGGCCGCGGTCTTCTCCCCCACGCCGGGGATGTTCTTCAGGTTGTCGCTGGAGTCGCCGCGGATGGCCGCGAAGTCGGGATACTGCGCCGGGGTGAGCTCGTACTTCTCCAGGACGGCCTCGGGGGTGAAGCGGGTCATGTTGCTGATGCCGACACGGGTCATCAGCACGGTGACCCGCTCGTCGACGAGCTGCAGCGCGTCGCGGTCGCCGGTGACGATCAGCACGTTCATGCCCTGCTCGGCGGCGCGGGTGGCGAGGGTGGCGATCAGGTCGTCGGCCTCGTATCCGGCCAGCGACAGGTGCGGCACGCGCACCGCGTCGAGCACCTCGTGGATCAGGCTCATCTGGCTGCGGAAGCTGTCCGGACTCGCACTCCGGTTCGCCTTGTAGTCGGCGTACTCCTCGTGGCGGAACGTCGGCTCGGAACGGTCGAAGCAGACCGCCACGTGGGTCGGCCGCTCGTCGCGGAGCACGTTGACCAGCATCGAGGTGAACCCGTAGACCGCGTTGGTCGTCTGGCCCGTGGTGGTGGAGAAGTTCTCCTCCGGCAGGGCGTAGAAGGCCCGATAGGCGAGTGAATGCCCATCCAGCAGCAGGAGACACGGACGAGTGGGGGTCGCTTCGTTCTTCGGCACAGCGAAAGCCTAGTCTCCTGGTACGACAGAACGCCTGACTCACCTGACAGGAGACGTCCCCTTGACCATGACAGACCCCGACGAGGCCGCTCGCATCGAGGAACTGCTGGCCGCCTCACACCAGAACACGCTGGTGGAGCGGATGGGCATCCTGATCACCGAGGCCACTCCCGAGCGGGTGACGGGCACGATGCCCGTCGAGGGCAACACCCAGCCGTACGGCCTGCTGCACGGCGGTGCCTCGTGTGTGCTGGCGGAGACGCTGGGCTCGGTCGGCGCGGCACTGCACGCGGGCCCCGGGCGGATCGCGATGGGCATCGAGATCAACGCCACCCACCACCGCTCGGCCACCTCGGGGCTGGTCACCGGCGTGGCCACCCGGCTGCACGGCGGCCGCACGCTCGCCACCTACGACATCGAGATCGTCGACGAGCGCGACCGCCGGGTGTGCAGCGCGCGCCTCACCTGCATGCTGCGCGACGTCTGAACACACCCGGACCGCCTTTTTGCCGTCATCGAGCGATGATTCCGCTACGGTGGGTGACGGCGATGCCCGCGGGGAGGCCGAGTAGAAAACGTACGGGGTCGGGGAAGCTCCGTACGGCGCCAAAGGCCTCCCCCGGGCTCCCTGGGCTTCGACCTTCATCGCGCGAAGGCCCGCACCGGGCGGGTGCGGGCCTTTGAGAGACGGAACTCAGATGTCCGTGTGCGTCGGGTCGAGCACCCGGCGCAGGAAGGTCTTCGTGCGCTCGTGCCGCGGAGCGCCGATCACCTGCTCCGCCGGGCCGTCCTCCACGATCACGCCGCCGTCCATGAAGACCACCCGGTCGGCCACGTCGCGGGCGAACGCCATCTCGTGGGTGACCACGAGCATCGTCATCCCCTCCTCGGCGAGCTTGCGCATGACCGTGAGCACGTCACCGACGAGTTCGGGGTCGAGCGCCGAGGTGGGCTCGTCGAAGAGCATCAGCGCCGGGCTCATGGCCAGCGCCCTGGCGATGGCCACCCGCTGCTGCTGGCCGCCGGAGAGCTGGGTGGGGTAGGCGTCGCACTTCTCACCGATGCCGACCTTGTCCAGGTTCTCCCTGGCGATCTTCTCGGCCTCGGCCCTGCCCCGCTTCAGCACCCGGCGCTGCGAGATCATCACGTTCTGCAGAACCGTCATGTGCGGGAAGAGGTTGAACTGCTGGAAGACCATCCCGATGCCGCGGCGGGCGGCGTCGATGTCGACGTCGCGGTCGGTCAGCTCCACTCCGTGGACGACCACCTTGCCCGACGTCGGCTGCTCCAGCAGGTTCACGCAGCGCAGCAGGGTGGACTTGCCCGACCCCGAGGGGCCGATGACACAGACCACCTGGCCGGGGTCGACGGCGAAGTCGATGCCCTTGAGAACCTCGAGCTTGCCGAAGCACTTGTGCAGGTCACGGATCTCAACCGCGTGGTTCACCGGAGTCACCGTCCCTTCGCCTGGCGCTTCTCCAGCCGGGACGCGAGATAGCCCAGCGGGATGGTGACCAGAAGGTATGTCACGCCCACGACCAGGATGGGCGTGGCGTTGGCATGGGTCGAGGCCATGTCGTTGCCGAACTTCGTGAGCTCGACGTAGTCACCGGAGACACCGAGGAACAGCACCAGCGAGGAGTCCTTGAGCAGGGAGACGAACTGGTTGGTCGTCGGCGGGATCACGATGCGCACGGCCTGCGGGATGACGATGGAGACCATGGCCCGCGTGTACGACATGCCCAGCGAGCGCGCCGCCTCCATCTGCCCCTTGGGCACCGCCTGAAGGCCCGCCCTGAGCGTCTCCGCCATGTAGGCCGAACCGACGATCGTCAGACCCAGGATGCCCTCGCCGTAGGTGCCGCCCGGCACCTGGAAGCCGCTCAGGGCCAGGGGCAGGAACAGGATGAGCAGAAAGATCAGCAGCGCGGGCAGGCCGCGGAAGATCTCGATGTAGGCGATCGCGATCCACCGGTAGGGCCGCACCGACGACATCCGCATCAGCGCGAACAGCAGACCGAGCAGGAAGGCGAAGACGAACCCACCGACCGAGTAGATGATGGTGTTCTTCAGCGCGATCGTGAACAGCTCTGGAAGCGTCTTCTCCGCGACGTCGAGCCTGGCGAAGTTCTTTCCGAGCTCGCCCCACTCGATGGTCAGGGCCAGGAAGACGGCCACGGCCGCCAGTACGACGTACTGGACGGCGCGGCTGATCTGCTGTCTCTTACGGGGACTGAGCCCACTCCCGGCGGGAGCACCCCCGCCGGGAGTGGGCTCGGTCGTCGTTGGCTGGTCCGTCATCGGTTAGCCGAGCTCCCCGGGCTTCTTACCGAACCACTTGACGAAGATCTGCTCGTAGGTGCCGTCCGCCTTGGCCTCGGTGATCGCGTCGTTGATCGCCTTGAGCAGGACCGGGTCGGCGCCCTTCTTCAGGCCGACGCCGTACTGCTCGCCGGTGTCGAGGCTGGCGACCAGCTCGAACTTCTCCGCGATCTCAGGCTTCTTCAGCCAGGTCAGCACGACGGGAAGGTCCTGGACGATCACGTCGACCTGTCCGGACTGCAGGCCGAGCAGTTCCTTGGGAGAGTCGGCGAACTCCTTCGGGTCCATGCCCTTGCCCTTGACGTAGTCGAGGCCCGTGGTCGAGGCCTGGGCGCCGAGCTTGAGGCCCTTGGCCTTGATCTCGTCAAGGGTCGCCACGCCGGCTCCCTTCTTGGCCAGCAGTGCCTGCGTGGCGTCGAAGTAGGGCTCGGAGAAGTCGATGTTGGCCTTGCGCTCCTCGGTGATCGTCATACCGGCGGCGGCCACGTCACACTTGCCCGCCGCCATCGCCGCGCCACTCTTGATGACGGCGAAGTCGATGTCGACGATCTCCTGCGTCAGGCCGAGCTTCTTGGCCGCCAGGTCGACGATGTCGACGTCGAAACCGACGACCTTTTCCCCCTCCTTGAACTGGAAGGGCTCGTAGGGCAGGTTGGTGCAGGTGGTCAGCTTGCCAGGGGTGATCACCTGCGGGCCGGCCGCGGCCGCGGGAGCGCTTGCCGAGGCACCATCGCTCGGGCTCGCGCTGGTGGTCTCGCCACCACCGCAGGCCGCAAGGCCGAGCGCACCGGCGACGACCATGGCGCCCACCGTGAGTGCACGACGGGAAACAAAACTCAGGCCCACAAAGGCCTCCTTACGGTCAAATGTCGCTTCTTTTATGGATACCTCAATGCAGGTCATGCTCCATCACCTGCATAATCGTGCAGATCACCGGTATGACACAATTCGGACAACAACCGTGTCAGGAGTCCCCCAATCCACACCCTGCTCCAGCCGCGGACCGGAATGCGAACACTTGCCGGATCGTCAACGCCGGCCGGGCCGGTCGTTGAACTTCGGGGTCCGACTCGGTTACGTTGCCCGATGTGCGCGCCCCCCTGATCCTGTTCACCGGTGTCGCTCTCGCCGTCACCGTCCTGTCCGGCTGCACCGCAGGGGAACCGGCCGCATCCGCCTCCCCCTCGGCCACCCCCACCCCGACCTACGAACTCCCGCCGCGCCCGGTTCGGCCGGGCGAGAGCCCCATCCGGGCCGCGCCGGTGACCGACGGCGACACCCGGTTCCAGGTGATCGGCCTGCAGAAGGGCCTGAGCGGCTTCTTCGGCAGCCACGCCGAGTGGCAGGCCAAGGGCCAGTACGTGGTCGTACGGATCCTCGTGGAGAACCCCGGGCGCACCAACTCCCGCTTCGACGCCAAGCGGCAGCAGCTCATCACCGCCGACGGCACCGTCCACACGATCGACCGGTTCGCGCAGGCCACCAAGCGGCAGCCGGACACGCTCCCGCTCGGTGCCGGAGTCAGAATCGAAATGGACCTGTGGTACGACGTCCCCTCCGAGGCGCAGGTCTCCGCGATCAGGCTGTTCGGCGACCCGCCCCTCGGCGTGGGGGGCACCACCGACGGCGTGCGGGTGCCACTGTCCTGAGCCTCCCCGGCATGGGCGGGCCCGCCGCGCCGACGCGCGGCGGGCCCGCCCCCTGCCATGGAAGGCACGGATCAGGCCGGCTCCTCCGAAGCGGAGGCGGAGCCGGGAGCACCCGCCGCCTCCTCGACCAGGTCGTGCGCCGCTCCACCACCCAGATAGGCGGCCTGCACGGCCGGGTCGTTGAGCAGCTCGTCCGCGGGCGCGCTCTTGACCACCTGCCCGGTCTCCAGGACGTAGGCGCGGTGGGCCAGCTTCAGCGCCTGCTGGGCGTTCTGCTCCACCAGCAGCACCGTGGTGCCCCGGCGGTTGATCTCCTCGATGATCGAGAAGATCTGCTGCACGATCAGCGGCGCCAGACCCATCGACGGCTCGTCGAGCAGGAGCAGCTTGGGCTTGGCCATCAGCGCGCGGCCGATGGCGAGCATCTGCTGCTCACCTCCGGACATCGTGCCGCCCATCTGGGTCCTGCGCTCCAGCAGGCGGGGGAACAGCTCGTAGACCTCGTCCAGGTCGGCGCTGAAATCACCCGAGCGGGTGTAGGCGCCCATGAGCAGGTTGTCCTGCACCGTCATGCCCGGGAACACGCCCCGGCCCTCGGGCGCCTGCCCCAGACCCGCGACGACCCGCTGGTGACCGGGCATCTTGCTGATGTCATTGCCGTCGAAGGTGATGCGCCCCGACGACAGCGGGCGCAGGCCCGAGATCGTCTTCAGGGTGGTGGTCTTACCCGCCCCGTTCGCCCCGATGAGCGTGACGATCTCGCCCTCGTTCACCTCGACCGAGATGCCCTTGAGCGCCTCGATCTTGCCGTAGTGGACATGGATGTCCTTGACCTCAAGAAGCATCGGCGGGAGCTCCCAAATACGCCTCGACGACCCGGGGGTCGGTCCGCACCTCGTCCGGCAGGCCATCGGCGATCTTCTGGCCGAAGTCCAGCACCGCGATGCGGTCACTGATGCCCATGATGAGGCTCATGTCGTGCTCGATGATCAGAATCGTCCGCCCGGCGTCCCGGATATCCCGGATCAGCTGCTGCAGCGCCACCTTCTCCGCCGGGTTCATACCGGCGGCGGGCTCGTCCAGCAGCAGCAGCTTCGGGTTGGTCGCCAGGGCGCGGGCGATCTCCAGACGGCGCTGGTCACCGTAGGGCAGGTTCTTGGCGTGGTCCTGCGCGCGGTGCGAGATGCCGACGAAGTCGAGCAGCTCCATCGCCAGCGCACGCCCGTCGCGCTCGGCCCTGCGGTGCCAGGGAAGCCCCAGCGCCACGCTGACCATGCCCGACTTGTGGTGCGCGTCCGCGCCCACCATGACGTTCTCGATGGCCGTCATGTTGTGGAACAGGCGGATGTTCTGGAACGTGCGGGCGATACCCCGCTTTGTGATCTTGAAGCGCTTGACGCCGCTGATCTTCTCGTCCAGGAACCGGACCTCGCCCTCGGTCGGCTGGTAGACCCCGGTCACCACGTTGAAGACCGTGGTCTTGCCGGCGCCGTTCGGGCCGATGAGCGCGAAGATCTCCCCCTCCTTGATGGTCAGGTCGACCTCGCGCAGCGCCGTGACACCGCCGAACCGCATCACGAGGTTCCGCAGCTCCAACATGGTGCGGCCGCTCCGCTCCGGCTGTGCCACCTCCGAGGTCACAGTGGCCGGATTCACCTCGGCGCTCACTTGGAAGCCACCTCCTCAACCTGCGAATCGGGCCCGGGAACCTCGGCCCCGAGCGTACCCATCCCGCCTGTTCCCTCCTGCAACTCCGCCTTGCGTTGACGCGACGGCAGCAGACCCTCCGGACGGAAGATCATCAACGCCACCAGCACCGCGCCGAAGATCAGCATGCGGTACTCCTGCAGGCCACGGAACCGCTCGGGCAGCCAGGCCACCAGGAAGGCACCCAGCATGACACCCGGCAGGTTGCCCGAACCACCCATGACCACCGCGGCCAGGATCGTCGCCGACAGCAGGAACTGGAAGTCGTTCGGGTTGATCGAGATGGCCTTCGCCGCCCACAGCACGCCCATCGCGCCACCGATGGAGGCACCGATCGCGAAGGCGAGCATCTTGAAACGGAACGTCGGCACGCCCATGACCTCGGCCGCGTCCTCGTCCTCACGGATCGCCGCCCAGGCACGACCGACCCGGCTCTTCTCCCAGCGCTTGACCAGGATGATCACGACGACGGCCAGCGCGACCAGCAGGTAGTAGTAGGGACGCGGGTCCAGCACGCCGTACTTGAGCGGATCCACTCCGAACACCTCGGAGAAGTTGATCCCGAAGAGCTGGAAGTCCTCGATGCTCGGCGGGTGCGGAATGCCGCGGATGCCGTTCGGGCCACCGATCTCGTCGGTGTTACGGGCGGTGATCCGAATGATCTCACCGAAGCCCAGCGTGACGATCGCCAGATAGTCACCGCGCAACCGCAGCGTCGGAGCGCCCAGCGTGAGGCCCGACAGGGCACAGATCCCGATGCCGACCAGCAGGATGAGCCAGAAGTTCCAGCCCAGCCGGGTACCGATCAGCGCCATCGCGTAACCGCCCACGGCGTAGAACGCGACGAAACCCAGGTCGAGCAGACCCGCCTGACCGACCACCACGTTCAGGCCGATCGCCAGGACCACATACGTCCCGATCGGGAAGAACAGGATGCTCGCCCAGTCGGTGTAGGGCGACATGAAGGGGGCGAGACTCTCCGACGGCAGCAGCAGCGCCCCGACGATCAGGAGCACGTACAGCACCCAGCGCTGCCAGCCGGGAGTGCTCAGCCAGCGATCGTGCATGGCGTCGCCGAAGCGGCCGAGGCCATTGCGGATACCTGCCAGGGAATTCTTCTGGTTCATGCGCGCGCCTGCTGGAGTGATTCACCGAGGATTCCGGTGGGGCGGAACATCAGGACCAAGACGAGGATGGTGAAGGAGATCACGTGCTTCCAGTCGGAGCCGAAGAAGATGGCTCCGTAGTTCTCCACCAGCCCGAGCGTGATTCCACCCACCAGGGCGCCGCGCAGGTTGCCGATGCCACCCAGGACCGCCGCGGTGAACGCCTTGATACCGAAGAGGAATCCGACAAAGTAGTGCGTGTTCTCGTACGAGATCAGATAGAGCGCACCCGCCACACCGGCCATGCCGCCGCCGATGAGGAAGGTCATCCGGACGATCCTGTTGATGTCGACGCCCATCAGCACGGCCGCCTCGGGGTTCTGCGCGGTAGCGCGAATACCTCGGCCGATCTTCGAGCGGTTCACCAGGGCGTCCAGCGCGATCATCATGCCGATCGCCGCGAGGATAACGAATATCTGGTCGATCCGGACAGGGTGCCCGAAGATCGAGAAAAGTTCGCTCCGCTCCATCAGCCGGGGCAGAGCCATCTGAATACGACCCTGCTCCGGACGGTTGAAGACATTCGGGATCACCAGGAGCGCGAACAACTCCTGGAGGAAGATCGAGGCGCCGATGGCCGAGATCAGCGCCGCCAGCCGGGACGCGCCGCGCTTGCGCAGCGGCCGGTAGGCGATCCGCTCCAGCGTGATCGCGGTGCCCGCCGAGGCGAGCATGCCGGCCAGGATCATCGCCAACACGACACCGACCAACGCGATGCCGGTCAGCGCCGAGTTGATGCCGAACACGAACGGCACCAGCATCGCGCCGAACGTGCCGATCATGAAAACTTCTGAATGCGCGAAGTTGATCAGCCGCAGCACGCCGTACACCATGGTGTAGCCGAGTGCGATCAGGGCGTAGATCGAGCCGAAGGCCAGGCCGTCGATCGTCGCCGGCCAGAACTGATTGATGAAGTCATTGAGCACTAGGGTTTACCACTTCTAGCGGGGGTCGCCTGCACTTCCGGGTAGCACACCGCCTCCAGCAGAACCTCGTGGACTCTCTGGAAGTACGCGAGAAGCGGGAACGCGCTGCGCGTTCCCGCTTCTCACGCGCCGACTACCTAATCTCCTTCAGCGCCGGACTAACCCAGCTTGGCCTCGGTGGCCTTGCCCAGCAGGCCGATGGCACCATCCTTGACCTGGTAGATGTAGATGTCCTTCGCCGAGACCTCACCGTTGGCCTCGAACTTGACCTGCTTGGAGACACCCGCGAAGTCCACCGTGGAGATGAACTCGTTGATCTTCTCAGCAGTGGTGTTGCCCGCCTTGATCGCCTCGACGAAGACCGTCGCGGCGTCGTAACCCTCGGCCGCGTAGATCGCCGGGTCCGCGCTGTAAGCGGCCTTGTAGGAGTCGGCGAACGCCTTCACCTTGGCGTCGGTCACATCCGGGGTCGCGATGTAGCACGGGCAGCCGACCAGCGCGCCCTCGGCGTTCGCGGCACCGGCGCCGTCGATCAGACCCTTGTCCAGCGAACCGTCACCGGACAGGAACTTCGCGTCCTTGACACCCTTGTCGCGGAGCTGCTTGAGCAGGTTGCCGCCCGCGGCGTAGTAACCACCAAAGAAGATCGCGTCAGGCTTGGCGGCCGCGACCTTGTTCACCACCGAGGAGAAGTCACTCTCGGTCGGGTCAAGCGAGTCGGTCGTCAGCTTCACGCTCTTGGCCTCAAGCGCGCCCTTGACCGCGTCGGCAAGCGGCTTGCCGTACTCGGACTTGTCGTCGATGACGAAAACGTTCTTCGCGGCGAGGCCCGTCGCGATGAAGTCACCGATACCGGGGCCCTGAACGTTGTCACTCGGCAGCACCCGATGCCAGTACTTCCAACCGTTCGCCGACAGCGCGGCGTTGGTGGCGGACGCCGAGACGCTCGGCAGCTTCGCCTCCTCCAGCACCGGCGCCACCTGGGCGGACTCACCGGAGAACGCAGGACCGATCAGGCCGACGATCTTGTCGGTCTTGATCGCCTGCTGGGCCAGGGCGACCGCCTTCGACGGGTCCGCCTGGCTGTCGTATTCGACCAGCTCGATCTTCACAGCCGGGTTGGTCTTGTTGTACTCGTCGATGACGAGCTTCGCACCGTTCCGGGGGGGAATGACGATGCCGGCATTGGCGCCGGTCAGGTCCCCCATGAAGCCAAGCTTGATGGTACCGGGGGCGGCAGCACTGGAGCCACCCTCAGCCGGCGTGGCTTCCGTACCACCGTCACCGCAGGCAGCGAGACCGAGGGTGAGCGCCACACCGGCGGCAAGCACTCCACCGAGGCGTGCAGTCTTAGGCCGCAAGGTTGCCTTCCTTTCGCCCGTTCCCTCGTCAGGACCGGGTTCACAGATGCCCTTCCCTGGCGGGTGGCCAGGGGGTTGTGTCGGTTAGTACAGCCAGCCGATGTCACGGGTCGATACAGGACGGCCCGCCGTTACCGTTTCTTTATAACACCGATCCTTTTCGGCTATCAGCCGCAAAAGCCATGGTCACCGGCGACCTCGCCGCCCCAACGGCCATCACACCGGCCCCCGGAAAGTCCACATCGCCTCCTCCGCGAGCCACACCCCCGACAGGCACGGGCCTGCGAAAAGAACCGGAGAGTCCGATTCAGGGCTCCTCCGCCCCCATCTCGGAGCCACCCCCGCCCCGATCCGCGTCCGCGACCACGATCTGCGCAACCTGCCGCATGCTCAGCCTGCGATCCATCGACGCCTTCTGAATCCACCGGAACGACTGCGGCTCACTCCACCCGTGCCGCTCCATCAGCAGACCCTTCGCCCGCTCCACCAGCTTGCGCGTCTCCAACCGCTCGGAGAGCGTCCCGACCTCCCGCTCCAGCGCGGCGATCTCCTGATGCCTGCTGACCGCCATCTCGATCGCCGGCACCAGATCCGACTTCGTGAACGGCTTCACCAGGTACGCCATCGCACCGGCGTCCCTCGCCCGCTCCACCAGGTCACGCTGCGAGAAGGCCGTGAGAATGAGGCACGGCGCGACCCGCTGCGACACGATCTGCTCGGCCGCCGAGATCCCGTCCAGGACGGGCATCTTCACATCCAGGATCACCAGATCGGGCCGCTGCTCCATCGCCAGCTTGACCGCCGACTCCCCGTCCCCGGCCTCCGCGACGACCTCGTATCCTTCTTCCTCTAACATCTCCTTGAGGTCGAGACGGATCAGTGCTTCATCTTCCGCGATCACCACTCGCCGCTGCGTACTCACGAGCAAGAGAGTACCGACGTCCGCTAGATTGGAACCACGTCAGGGCGAAGCATGAGAGCGTTATGATGCAATTGCTCACCTTGAATTGAACAAGCCCCGGTACTCCAACGGCAGAGAGGGCGCTCTCAAACAGCGCACAGTGTGGGTTCGAATCCCACCCGGGGCACGCTTCAGCCGCCCAGCCACATGGCTGGGCGGTTTTTGTCGTACCCAGCTGAAACACTTTCCGTATGTACGACGTAACTATCCGTGAAAGAGTTCGCAATCTCCTCGACTCGGGCGAGACGATCAGCGCGGTCAGCCGCCGCACCGGCATTTCACGGTCGACCGTCAGGGCATGGCGGGAACGTCCGGACCACCTAGTCCGACGGGTGGCTTCCTGCCCTCGCTGCCTGGAGATTCCGGAACTTCCCGCTCCACCAGACAAGTACGCCTACCTTCTCGGCCTCTACCTTGGAGACGGCTACATCAGCACCATCGGCGACCCTTCCAAGCAAGTGTGGTCATTGCGCATCATGTGCGCCGATACATGGCCAGGACTACAGGAAGAGTGCATTAAGGCACTTATATCCATCAGACCGGACAACAAGGTCCGCATGCTGCCCAGACAGGGCTGTACCGAAATCAATTCCTTCTCCAAGCATTGGCCGCACTTGTTCCCACAACATGGGCCAGGGAAGAAGCACACTCGCCTGATCGAACTGGAAGCCTGGCAACGTCAGATCGTCGCAGCGAATCCGGGCCATCTCGTTCGAGGGCTGATGCACTCCGACGGTTGTCGCATCATCAACCGCGTTCGACGGCAGTTACCCGGCGAGACCCACTGGTACGAGTATCCGCGCTACCTCTTCGTGAACGAGTCCCGGGACATCCTCGATCTCTGCGGCGAGGCGCTCGACATGCTGGGCGTGGCATGGCGTTATTCCAAGCCCAACACCATCTCCGTGGCCAGGCGAGCGGCCGTTGAGCGGTTGGACGAGTTCGTGGGGCCGAAGTACTGAGGTGGTTCGGCGAGGGGCGGCCCGGTGGGCGAGTAGGTTGCTCGCAAGACGGCGTGACGGAGGGGGATGCGTGGGAATCGTGGAGAACGGCCAGGCGGAGCTGAGCGGTCCCGGTGCGGGGCGGGTGCGTCTTCCGGAGGGGGTGCGGCTCCGCGGGCACGGGGTGGTGCTGCGGGAGTGGGAGGACGGCGACCTGGGGGCGATGGTGAAGCTGTTCGACGACCCCGAGGTGGCGTACTGGACGCCGCTGGTCTCGCCGTTCGGCCCGCAGGCGGCGCGGGCCTATCTGGAACGTGCCCGGCAGCGGCGGGCGGCCGGGGAGCGGCTGCAGTTGGCGATCACCGTGGACGGGGGTGAGCCCATGGGTGAGGTGTTGCTGATGTTGAGCGGTCTTGGCCTGGATGTCGCGGAGATCGGTTACAGCGTGGGGGCCGCCTTCCGGGGGCGGGGGCTGGCGCGGGGGGCGGTGCGGGTGATGACGGAGTTCGCCCGGGACACGGTCGGGGTGTCGCGGCTGTTGCTGGAGATCGAGGCGGGTAACGCGGCGAGCGTGGCGGTGGCCCGTGCGGCGGGGTACCGCCTGACGGACGCGCCACCGGTTCCCGCTGAGGAGAAGGGCCGGCCGATAGCGCTGCGGACGTGGGAGTACGAGGGGACCTGACCGTGAGTGCCGGGTGCGGGGCAGGATGATGGTGACCCGGGCGACGGCGGGTAGGAATCGGTGCGGGTCCGGGGCGACCACCCATCTCGGTAGGAGAATCATGAGCACACTCGCTGACAGGACCATCGCGGCCCTGCGCGCCACCCATGACGGGCTGGCGGCCTTCGTCCGCGGCCTGGACGCCGCCGACCTGACCCGGCCTTCGGCCTGTTCGGAGTGGACCGTCGCCCAGGTGCTCAGCCACCTCGGTAGCGGCGCCGAGATCGGTCTGGCGGCGTTGCGGGCGGCGCTGGGCGGTCAGGACACTCCGGGCCAGGATTTCAACCACGAGGTCTGGGATCGCTGGAACGCGAAGGACCCCGAGGGGCAGGCCAAGGACTTCCTCGTCGTGGACGCGGAGATCGTCTCCACCTTCGAGGGTCTCGACGCGGAAGCCCGCGAACGGCTCCGGGTCAAGCTGAGCTTCCTGCCCGCGCCCGGCGATGTCGCTCTGGTGGCCGGGATGCGGCTGAACGAGGCTGCCCTGCACTCCTGGGACATCATGGTCGCCTTCGACCCGGCGGCCACCGTGGCGCCGGACACGAGCGGGGTGCTGACCGATCTGTACTCCGGGCCGCTTGATTTCATGATCGGCTTCTTGGGCAGGCCCGACGCCCTCGATCCGCGCCTTGCCACGACCCTCCGGGTCGAGACGAGTGACCCCGAGCGGGTGCTGGGCCTCACTCTCGGTGAGACCGTCGGCTTCAGCGAGGTCCCCGAGCCTGCCGACACCCTGTCGCTCTCGGCGGAGGCGTGGGTGCGTCTGCTCGGCGGCAGGCTGGCTCCCGAGCACACCCCGCCGTCGGTGACCGTCACCGGTGACGGCGTCACTCTGGACGACCTGCGGCGGGTGTTTCCGGGGATCTGACGTTCGCCGGTCGTCGGAGGACGGCCGGCGAAGACGGGTACGGCCACCGCCGGAGCGGTGGCCGTACGCTGGTGTGTCGATCAGGAGGGGTTGGAGACCGCCGCCCCGATGGTGTGCACGCGCAGGGCGTTGGTGGAGCCCGCGGTGCCGGGAGGCGAGCCGGCGACGATGACCACCTTGTCGCCCTTCTCCAGGCGGGAGTGGGCCAGCAGCGAGGCCTCCACCTGGCGGACCATGTCGTCGGTGTGGTGGACGAACGGCACCTCGAAGGTCTCCACGCCCCAGGTCAGCGCGAGCTGGTTGCGGACGTGGCTGGCGGAGGTGAAGGCCAGCAGCGGGATCGGTGAGCGGTAGCGGGCCAGGCGGCGGGCGGTCTCACCGGACATGGTGAACGCCACCAGCGCCTTGGCTCCGACGATGGCGCCGACCTCGGCGGCGGCGCGGGCGATGGCGCCGCCGGTGGTCTCCGGCAGCCGGTCGAGGCTGTGGGTGGCCTGGAGTGAGCTCTTCTCCGCGGTCGTGGCGATGCGGCTCATGGTCTCGACGACCTCGATGGGGTAGTTGCCGACCGAGGTCTCCCCGGAGAGCATGACCGCGTCGGCGCCGTCCATGACGGCGTAGGCGACGTCGGAGGCCTCCGCCCGGGTGGGGCGCGGTGCGGTGATCATCGAGTCGAGCATCTGGGTGGCGACGATGACCGGGCGGGCCTTCTCGCGGCAGAGCTCGATGGCCCGCTTCTGCACGATGGGCACCTCTTCGAGGGGCAGCTCGACGCCGAGGTCGCCGCGGGCGACCATGATGCCGTCGAAGGCCTCGATGATCTCGGGGAGCCGTTCCACCGCCTGCGGCTTCTCGATCTTGGCGAGCAGCGGGAGGCGGATGCCCTCCTGCTCCATGATGTTGCGCACCACGTCGGCGTCGGAGGGACGCCTGACGAAGGAGAGCGCGACCAGGTCGAAGCCGGTGCGCAGGGCCCAGCGCAGGTCGGTCTCGTCCTTGTCGGTGAGGACGGGGGCGCTGACGTTGACGCCCGGCAGGTTGAGGCCCTTGTTGTCGGAGATCATGCCGCCGATGATCACGCGGGTGGTGACGCGCTGGCCCTCGACCCGGGTCACCTCCAGGCGGACCCGGCCGTCGTCGACCAGGATGCTGTCTCCGGGGTGGACGTCCTTGGGGAGCCCCAGGTAGGAGGTGGAGACCTGCTCACGGTCGCCGGGGACCTCCTCGGTGGTGATCGTGAAGACATCACCGAAGCCGAGGCGGACGGGGCCCTCTTCGAACTTGCCGACCCGGATCTTGGGGCCCTGGAGGTCGGCCAGCAGACCTACGCCACGTCCGAGCTCGGCGGCAGCCTCCCTCACCCTGTCGTAAACCTCCTTGTGCAGCTCGTGGCTGCCATGGCTGAGGTTGAAACGGGCCACGTCCATCCCGGCCGCGATCAGCTCGCGGAGACGTTCGGGAGAGGAGGTGGCGGGGCCGAGAGTGCAGACGATTTTCGCGCGACGAGTCACGGATCCCACCCTAATTGGTACAGACCACTTGGTCGTGACGTTGGTCATAGCAGCGATGAAAAATTCGGTGACACAACGCTACCCTGGGTGAACGGAAGGTTGCGAATCGCCCCGCACGTCACCCGCACCGCGATCTTTCTCATCAGGTGCACAGATCCCCGCCTGCCCGGGCCGCTCCCCTGGCGACCTCAGGTTCCACAGCGCGGGTGCCGGAGACCCCTCGGTTCGGCCCCGCTCCCCGGACGGGACGGACCGGACGGGACGGAGGCGCGGGTCACTCGTAGACGAGTTCCTCCACGACCAGTCCGGCGCCGATGCCCAGCAGCCAGACGTCCTTGGCGAGGACGATGCCCTGCTGGGTGGGGCGCAGGCTGTCTTCCTCCCGCATGCCCGGTGTCTTGAGGTAGAGCCCGAGCAGCCCTCCGGCGAAGGCGGTCAGCCCGGCGCCCGCCAGCAGCGAGGGCACCACGGGGACCAGCAGTGCCGTGCCCAGGGCGATCTCCGCGGTGGAGAGCAGTCTCACGAACCGCGTCGCTTTGATGTTCTTGAGGAACGGGTAGGTCCCCACCGCCATCCCGTGGACCCCCGCGGCGGTCTCCTCGTCGGCGGACCACTTGCTCAGCCCCGAGTTCAGGATGAACACACCGGCGGCGGTTCGGGGTGGAAGCTGGTGTGGGCGCGCTAGAAGTCTCATGGGTCCTCACAGTGACGAGATGGAGCCGGAGAACCGTTCTCCTTCCCCGGCCTGACCGCTCCACCCGCCTGTTGATCCTCTTTTGAACGCGACAAAACGAACATAACGGGGCACGGTTTCCGCCGGGGAGCCCCTCCGGAGCCCGCCCCTGCGGCCGGCGTTCTCATCGGATCCTCATCGGACGCCAAGCGGGCATTGAGCTGGTCTCCGCAGGGTGTGGCCATGGATGTGCGCAGAGAGCCGCGGTGGTCGAGGTGGGCGCTGGTCGCGGCGTGTGTGCTCGGCGGTGTGCTGTACGGCTGGGCACTCGACTCGATCGGGTACGGCAACTCCTACTACGCGGCCGCCGCCCGTTCGATGAGCCAGAGCTGGTCGAACTTCTTCTTCGGCGCGTTCGACCCGCTGGGCGTCTCCACCGTGGACAAGCCCCCGGGAGCGCTGTGGGTGCAGGCGCTGTCGGTGCGGGTCTTCGGCTACCACGGCTGGGCGCTGATCATGCCGCAGGTGGTGGAGGGGGTGCTGGCCGTCGCCGTGCTGCACAGGGCCGTACTGCGCTGGGCCGGCCCCGCCGCGGCGTCGATCTCTGCCCTGGTGCTGGCCCTGACGCCGATCACGGTGGCGGTGAACCGCAACGACAACCCGGACACGCTGCTGGTGCTGCTGCTGGTCTGCGCCGCCTACGCGGTGACCCGGGCCGTCACCGCGAGCGCGGGTCACCCCGGCACGGCAGGACCGGCGGCCGGGCCGACGGCGGAGGGCGTGGCCGTCGGGCCCTCCGGTGCGCGAGGTGGCCGGGGGCGGCCTCTGGCGTGGCTCCTTTCGGCGGGCGCGCTGGTGGGCCTGGCGTTCACCACGAAGATGCTGCAGGCGTGGGTGGTGGCCCCCGCGCTGCTCGGCGCCTACCTGGTCGCGGAGCCTTCACCAAGAAGGCTGCGGCATCTGGTCGCCGCGGGTGCGGTCATGCTGATGACGTCGACGGCGTGGGGGGCCGCGGTGGACCTGTGGCCGGGCGCCAAGCCGTACGTCGGGGGCAGCAGGGACGGCAGCGCCTGGGACCTGGTGGTCGGCTACAACGGCCTGGGCCGGGTGCTGGGGACGCGCGACGGTGCCGGGACGGGGCTGGGCAACGCGGGGCCGAGCATGGGCGGGGATCCCGGCTGGGGCCGGCTCTTCAACGACCAGGTGGCCGGGCAGATCAGCTGGCTGCTGCCGTTCTGCGCGGTGGCCCTGGTCGCGGCGATCGTCATGGACGTCACGAGAGGACGGCTGACCGGTCCGGGGGAGAATGGGCGGCCCGGCGCGGCGGCCATCGGGGCGACTCGGGCGGGGTGGGTCCTGTGGGGCGGCTGGCTGGTGCTGTGCTGGGCCGTCTTCAGCTTCGCCGAGGGCATCTTCCACCCGTACTACACGACGCAGCTGGGGCCGGCGGTGGCGGCGCTGAGCGGCGCGGGGGCGGTGACCATGTGGCGGCTGTACCTGCGGCCGGTGGGCGCGGCGTGGGCGCTGCTGCCGGTGGCGGTGGGGTCGACGGCCCTGTGGTCCGTCGTTCTGGTGCGGCGGACACCCGACTGGGCGGCGTGGCTGCCGGTGGCGGTGGCGGCGGCCGGGGCGCTGGGGGTGGCGGGGCTGCTGGCGGGCCGGGTCCTGCTGCGCGCGTTCCGCCGCCGGGCGATGCGGACCGCGACGGTCGCGTCGGTACTGGCGGCGGTCGCCCTGCTCGCCGCCCCCGCCGCGTGGTCGGCGGCCGAACCCCTCGACGGTCCCGGTGGCATGGGCGGGGTGAACCCGACCGCCGGACCTGAGACGGGTTCCGGCGGTGGCGGTGCGGGGCCCGGCAGGGGTGGCCCCGGCGCGAGCCGCGGCCTGTCGGGACGGGGCGGCGCGGGTCCCGGCGGCGCGGGTCCCGGCGGCACCGGCCCCGACGGGACCCGGCAGGACGGTACGGGCTCGGACGGGAGGGACGGCGGAGGGTCGTTCGCGCCGGGCGGGGGCGGTCGCCGGGGTACGGGGGGTGGCGGGCCGTCCGGTTGGGGGGTCTCCACCGGAACCCTGACCGCCGACCGGCAACGCGTGCTGGACCACGTCAGGGCCAACCGGGACGGTGCCCGGATCCTGCTCGCCACGCTCTCCGCGACCGGCGCCGCGCCCTACATCATCGCGACGGGCGAGGACGTGGTCGCGATGGGCGGCTACAACGCCACGGACCAGGCGGTGAACCTGGCGGAACTGCAGAGCCTGGTGGCGGCGGGCGACCTGCGGTTCGTCCAGCTTTCCGGCTTCACCGGCCAGGGGGCCGACGCCGACCCCCGGCTCTCCTGGATCCAGGAGAGCTGCGCCCGGGTCGACCTGGAGGACGTCACCGATCTCTATCGGTGCGGTACCTGACGGCCAGGTGCGTCCCTCCAGGCCGGAGCCTCAGGGGGTGACGGAGGCCGCCTTGGCGGCGTTGACGATGCCGTGGCCGTAGAAGCCGTTGCGCGCCTTCGAACCCTCGCACTTGTGAACCTCGTCCGCCACGAGGTCGATCTTGTAGACGTACTTGCGGGGCGAGGGGCAGGCCTTGCTCGTGGCGGTGGCGTACAGCAGGCGCTGGACGTCGCCGGGAGGCATGGTGAGGCCGCTCTTGTCCGGCTTGCCGAAGCGGCTGATCAGGATGGCGGCCACGCCGGTGGCGTGCGGGGCGGCCATGGAGGTGCCGACCAGGTACTGGTAGTAGGCGCAGACGTTGTCGCGGCACTCCCGAATGATCGACGTGTCCTTCGGCGTGCCGTCGGCGCTGATCCGCCCCTTGGCCCGCAGCGCGTTCTCCGGGGCGGCGGCCAGGATGCCCCTGGTGGTGTCGTAGGAGGGGCCGCCGTCGAACTCGTCACCGCCGGGTGCCGACAGGTCGGTCTGCTCGATGCCGTAGTCGGAGTAGTAGGCCTTGCGCCCGGTCGGGCCGACCGCGGAGACCGAGATGACGCCCTCGGACTCGGCCGGGATGTTGAGGCAAGAGTTGTCGATCTTGCGGGTGCGCTCGGACTCCTTGGGATAGTCGGGGCTGCTCTCGTCGGTCTTGGGCCTGCCGAGGTCGGTGGAGCCGTTGCCGATGGCGCTGATGAGGGTGACGCCCCGCTTGCGGGCGTAGTCGAGGGCGCGCTGCATGCCGGTGATGATGCCGCGCTGCTCCAGTTGCTCGGCCTTGGAGTCGGCGGGGTTGGCCTTGCAGTTGAACAGCCACGGGTCGACGTAGAAGCTCATGTTGACCACGTCGATCCCGGCGTCCGCGGCGTAGGTGAGCGCCTCGATGCTGGGCTTGAGGAAGAACATGCCGGAGTCCTGGCCGGCGCGCAGGTTCACCAGGGTGACCCCGGGGGCGACTCCGGCGACGCCCCGGCCGTTGACCGGCGAGGCGATGGTGCTGGCCACGTGGGTGCCGTGGCCGTCGTCGTCCCAGTCGACCGGGTCCTTGCAGTCCTTGAACTCGCAGGGCCCGTCGAGGAGCTTGCCGTTGGGGTCCTTGGGCCGGTCGGTCACGAAGTTGCGGCTCAGGGCGTAGCTGAAGTTGGGGGCGATGTCGGGGTGCCTGCCGTCGATGCCGGTGTCGATGACGCCGACCAGCACCTTCTTGCTGCCGGGGGCGGTGGCGTGGGAGCCGTCCGCGGTGGCGCCGATCATCTTCATGTCCCACTGGCGTTCGGCCAGCGGCTCCGGTGCGCCGATTCCGGTCTTCCGGATGCCTGGAGTACCGCTCTGCCCGAGGGCCGCGGGGGCTCCTGTCCCGGGGATCGCGGTGGCGGAGCCGATCCTGCGGTCGGAGGAGACACCCACGACGGCGTCGCTGCCGGCGAGGTTCTCCACGAACCGGGAGCCTGGGCCGCTGGCGACGACGTAGCCGAGCCTCGTCTCCGTGGACAGCGCGGTGCCGCCGCTCGCGTCGATCGCGTCGATCGCGCGGTCGTGGGCACCGTCGGCGTAGAAGACCAGGTACTCGCGGGCCTGGCTCGCGACCGTGGTGACCCCGCCGTTCAGGGCTCCCGCCGTGAGGGTAGCCGCCAGGGCGAGAACCGTTCCCGCGCCCGTCAGGCTTCTGATCCCGCGTCTCATCGATCCTCCGCACCTGGCCTGATCACGAAAATTTATCCTTCAGCGATACGCGCGACAAAGCGAACTCAACATCCGCTCTGCGCATTTTTCCGTGAAGGGGTCAGTGAAACAGCCGGTACACACGGCGTTCCCGGGTGCGGCGGGCGGCGCCGCACCCGGGAATGCCATGACGTGCTCATACCGGCCGTGACATACACGGACCAAATACAACCTACTCAGTGTTCAGACCGGCTGTGCTCAGACCAGTGGCCTCGCGGTCGGCGGGATCGCCACCGGCAGGGCCGTCTGGCCGGTGAGGTAGCGGTCCGCGGCCGAGGCGGCCGAGCGGCCCTCGGCGATCGCCCACACGATCAGGGACTGGCCGCGGCCCATGTCCCCGGCGACGAAGACGCCGTCGACCGAGGACATGTAACCCCTGTCCCTGGCGACGTTGCCCCTGGCGTCGAAGAACTCGCCCTCGGCGACCTCGGCGAGCTCGGTGAGCTCGGTGAGCAGGCCCTTCTTCTCCGGTCCCACGAAGCCCATCGACAGGGTGACCAGCTCGGCGGGGATCTCCCGCTCCGAGCCGGGCACCGGCTTGAACCCGCTGCCGGGACCCTCCACCTCGACCAGGCGCAGCGCCCTGACGTTGCCGTCGGCGTCGCCGACGAACTCGGTGGTGGAGACCGCGTAGACCCGGTCGCCGCCGCCGTCGGCCAGCTCCTCGTGGGCGCTCTCCATCTTGAACAGGATGGGGAAGGTGGGCCACGGCTGGCTGCCGGGGCGCTCCGCCGGGGGCTGGGGCATGATCTCCAGCTGGGTGACCGAGGCGGCCCCCTGCCGGATCGCGGTGCCGATGCAGTCGGCGCCGGTGTCGCCACCGCCGATCACGACGACGTGCTTGCCCTCGGCGCTGATCGGCGAGACCGGGAAGTCACCCTCCTGGACCTTGTTGGAGGGCGGCAGGAACTCCATCGCCTGGTGGATGCCCTTCAGGTCGCGCCCGGTGACGGGCAGGTCCCGCCACTGGGTCGCGCCGCCGGCCAGCACGATCGCGTCGAACTCCGCACGCAGCCGCGCCGCCGTGATGTCGACTCCGACGTTGACGCCGGTACGGAACTCGGTGCCCTCGGCCCGCATCTGGGCGAGCCTGCGGTCGATGTGCCGCTTCTCCATCTTGAACTCGGGAATGCCGTAGCGGAGCAGGCCGCCGATCCGGTCGGCGCGCTCGAACACCACCACGTCGTGCCCGGCGCGGGTGAGCTGCTGCGCGGCGGCCAGGCCCGCGGGGCCCGAGCCGACGACCGCGACCCGCTTACCGGTCTTCGAGGCGGGGAGCTGGGGGGTGACCCAGCCCTCGCCGAAGGCGCGGTCGATGATCTCGACCTCGACCCGCTTGATCGCGACCGGGTCGGAGTTGATACCGAGCACGCACGCCGCCTCGCACGGAGCCGGGCACAGGCGGCCGGTGAACTCCGGGAAGTTGTTGGTGGCGTGCAGGCGCTCGACGGCCTCCTGCCAGTCTTCCCGGTAGACCAGGTCGTTCCACTCGGGGATCAGGTTGCCCAGCGGGCAGCCGTTGTGGCAGAACGGGATGCCGCAGTCCATGCATCGCGCCGCCTGCTTGGTCAGCGCGGGCTTGGGGAAGTCCTCGTAGACCTCCCGCCAGTCGCGGATGCGGACGTCCACCGGGCGGCGCGTCGGCAGCTCTCGTCCGTGAGTGAGGAAACCCTTGGGGTCGGCCATCGGTCGTACCTCCCTTATCCCTGAACAGCCTGAGCGGTGTGGACGAGTCGCCGGGGGTTCCCGGCCGGGGTGCGCGTGGACATCGGCCTCACCCCTGGACCGCGGCGGTCATGACCGCCTCGTCGATGTCGCGGCCCTCCAGCCGGGCGGACTCGGCGGCCCGCAGGACCCGCTTGTAGTCCGTCGGCATGATCTTGCCGAAGCGGGACGGGTCCCAGTCGGCCAGCAGCGCCTTGGCCACCGTGGAGCCGGTCTCGGCCAGGTGCGCCTCGACGATCTCGCGCAGCGTCTCGGAGTCGGCCTCGTCGAGCTCCTCGATCTCCACCATCTCGCGGTTGACCCGCTCGACGTCGGGGTCGAGCAGGTAGGCGACGCCGCCCGACATGCCGGCCGCGAAGTTGCGGCCGGTCGGACCGAGGATGACCGCCCTGCCGCCGGTCATGTACTCGCAGCCGTGGTCGCCGACGCCCTCGACCACCGCGGTGGCGCCGGAGTTGCGGACGCAGAACCGCTCCCCCACGACGCCGCGGATGAACGCCTCGCCGGAGGTCGCGCCGTACAGGCCGACGTTGCCGGCGATGATGTGCCCCTCCAGCGGGGCCGCCTCGTGCGGCTGGACCGAGATCCGGCCGCCGGACAGGCCCTTGCCGACGTAGTCGTTGGCGTCGCCGGTCAGCCGCAGCGTGACGCCTCTGGGCAGGAAGGCGCCGAAGGAGTTGCCCGCGGAGCCGGTGAAGCGCACGTCGATGGTGTTGTCGGGCAGACCGGCGCCGCCGTACCGCTTGGTCACCTCATGGCCGAGCATGGTTCCGACGGTGCGGTTGACGTTGCGGATGGGCAGTTCGAGGGTGACCCGGGAACCGTCCTTGAGCGCGCCCTCCGCGAGCTGGATCAGCGTGTTGTCCAGCGCCCTCGCCAGTCCGTGGTCCTGCCCCACCACGCGGCGGAGCGAGGCGCCGGCGGGCAACTCGGGCTGGTGCAGGATCGGTGCCAGGTCAAGACCCGCGGCCTTCCAGTGGTTCTCCGCCGAGGTGGTGTCCAGCAGCTCGGCGTGGCCGACGGCCTCCTCCAGGCTGCGGAAGCCCAGCGCGGCGAGATACTCGCGGATCTCCTCGGCGACGAACTCGAAGAAGTTGACCACGAACTCGGGCTTGCCGGTGAACCTCTTGCGCAGCTCGGGGTTCTGGGTGGCGACACCGACCGGGCAGGTGTCCAGGTGGCAGACGCGCATCATCACGCAGCCGGAGACGACCAGGGGTGCCGTGGCGAAGCCGTACTCCTCGGCGCCGAGCAGCGCGGCGATGACCACGTCGCGGCCGGTCTTGAGCTGGCCGTCGACCTGGACGATGATCCGGTCGCGCAGGCCGTTGAGCAGCAGCGTCTGCTGGGTCTCGGCCAGTCCGAGCTCCCAGGGGGCGCCCGCGTGCTTGAGCGAGGTCAGCGGGGAGGCACCGGTGCCGCCGTCGTGGCCGGAGATGAGCACGACGTCGGCGTGGGCCTTGGACACGCCCGCCGCGACCGTTCCGACGCCGACCTCGGCCACCAGCTTGACGTGCACGCGGGCGGCGGGGTTGGCGTTCTTCAGGTCGTGGATGAGCTGGGCGAGGTCCTCGATGGAGTAGATGTCGTGGTGCGGCGGCGGCGAGATGAGGCCGACGCCCGGGGTGGAGTGCCGGGTCTTGGCGATCCACGGGTAGACCTTGTGGCCGGGCAGCTGGCCGCCCTCGCCGGGCTTGGCGCCCTGGGCCATCTTGATCTGCAGGTCGTCGGCGTTGACCAGGTACTCCGACGTCACGCCGAACCGGCCGGAGGCCACCTGCTTGATGGCCGAGCGGCGGACCGGGTCATGGAGCCGCTCGGGGTCCTCGCCGCCCTCACCGGTGTTGGACTTGCCGCCCAGCCGGTTCATCGCGATGGCGAGCGTCTCGTGCGCCTCCATCGAGATGGAACCGTACGACATGGCGCCAGTGGAGAACCGCTTGACGATCTCGCTGACCGGCTCGACCTCGTCGATCGGCACCGGCTCGCGGACCCCCTCCTTCAGCTTGAACAGGCCCCGCAGCGTCATCAGCCGCTCCGCCTGGGAGTCCACCAGGCCGGTGTACTCCTTGAAGATCTCGTAGCGGCGCGAGCGGGTGGCGTGCTGCAGCTTGAAGACGGTCTCGGGGTTGAACAGGTGCGGCTCGCCCTCGCGGCGCCACTGGTACTCGCCGCCGACCTCCAGACGGCGGTGGGCGTTCTCGGCCCGGGGGTAGGCGCGCCGGTGGCGCAGCGCCGCCTCCTCGGCGAGGACGTCGAAGCCGACACCGCCCAGCCGGGAGGTGGTCCCGGTGAAGCAGGCGTCGACGACCTCCTGGCTCAGGCCGAGCGCCTCGAAGATCTGCGCACCGGTGTAGGAGGCGACGGTGGACACCCCCATCTTGGACATGACCTTCAGCACGCCCTTGCCGTACGCCTTGATGAGGTTGCGCACGGCCTTGTGCCTGTCGACCCGCAGCACACCGGAGTCGACCATGTCCTCGACGGTCTCGATGGCCAGGTACGGGTTGACCGCACCCGCGCCGTAGCCGATGAGCAGCGCCATGTGGTGCGCCTCGCGCGCCTCGCCGGTCTCGATGACCAGGCCGACCCTGGTGCGGGTCTTCTCAGCGATCAGGTGGTGGTGGACGGCACCGGTGAGCAGCAGCGACGGGATCGGCGCCAGCACGTCGGAGGAGCCCCGGTCGGAGAGGACGATGATCCGCGCCCCGCTCTCGATCGCCTCGGAGACCTCGGCGCGGATCTCCTCGATGCGGCCGAGCAGTGCCTCGCCACCGCCCGCGACCTCGTACAGGCCACGGACCACGTGCGGGCGGAAGCCCGGCAGCGCGCCCTCGTCGTTGATGTGGATGATCTTCGCGAGCTCGTCGTTGTCGATCACCGGGTAGGGCAGCACCAGCTGGCGGCAGGAGGCCGGGCCCGGGTCGAGCAGGTTGCCCTCGGGGCCGATGGTGGTGGCCAGGGAGGTGACGAGCTCCTCCCGGATCGCGTCCAGCGGCGGGTTGGTGACCTGCGCGAACAGCTGGCTGAAGTAGTCGAACAGCAGCCGGGGCTTCTCGCTGAGCACCGCGACGGGGGTGTCGGTGCCCATCGAGCCGATCGGCTCGGCGCCCGCCCTGGCCATCGGCGCCAGGATGATCCGCAGTTCCTCCTCGGTGTAGCCGAAGGTCTGCTGCCGCTTGATCAGCGCCTCGTGCGTCGGGACCTCGTGCGAGCGGGCGGGCAGTTCCTCGAAGCGGACCAGCCCGGCGTGCAGCCAGTCCGCGTACGGCAGCTCGGCCGCCAGCTCGGCCTTGATCTCGTCGTCCTCGATGATCTTGCCGAGCTCGGTGTCGATCAGGAACATCTTGCCGGGCTGCAGGCGGCCCTTGCGGACCACGTCCTCGGGGGCGATGTCGAGCACGCCGGCCTCGGAGGCCAGCACGACCAGGCCGTCGGTGGTGACCCAGAACCGCCCCGGGCGCAGGCCGTTGCGGTCGAGTACCGCGCCGACCAGGGTGCCGTCGGAGAAGGTGATCGAGGCCGGGCCGTCCCAGGCCTCCATGAGGGTGGAGTGGAACTCGTAGAACGCCCGCCGGGCGGGGTCCATCTCGGTGTGGTTCTCCCACGCCTCGGGGATCATCATCAGCACCGCGTGCGGCAGCCGGCGCCCGGCGAGGTGCAGGAGTTCCAGGGTCTCGTCGAAGGAGGCGGTGTCGGAGCCGGCCGGGTCGCAGATCGGGAAGAGCCGCGACAGGTCTCCCGGCAGGTTCGCGGTCCGCAGCATGGCCTCGCGGGCCCGCATCCAGTTGCGGTTGCCCTTGACCGTGTTGATCTCACCGTTGTGGGCGATGTAGCGGTACGGGTGCGCCAGCGGCCATGAGGGGAAGGTGTTGGTGGAGAAACGCGAGTGGACCAGCGAGATCGCGGTCTCGTAGCGCTCGTCGCTGAGGTCGGGGAAGAACTGCTCGACCTGCAGCGGGGTGAGCATGCCCTTGTAGACGATGGTCCGGCAGCTCAGCGAGGGGAAGTAGACGTTCGCCTCGTGCTCGGCCCGCTTGCGCAGGCAGAAGGCCAGCCGGTCCAGCTCCAGGCCGGTCTCGCCGTTGGGGGACGTCACGAACAGCTGGCCGAAGAACGGCATCACCGCGCGGGCGCTCGGCCCGGGCAGGTCGGGGGTGGTCGGCACGTCGCGCCAGCCGATGACCGTCAGGCCCTCCTGCTCGGCGATCTCCTCGATCAGCCGCACCGCCGCGGCGCGGGCCGGCGCGTCGGCGGGCAGGAAGGCCGTGCCGACGGCGTAGGCGCCCGCCACCGGCAGGGGGAAGCCCACCACCGTGCGGAAGAAGGTGTCGGGGATCTGCGTCAGGATCCCGGCGCCGTCGCCGGTGTCCGGCTCGCTTCCCTGGGCTCCTCGGTGATCGAGGTTGCACAGGGCGGTCAGTGCCTTCGCGACGATGTCGTGGCTGCGGCGACCGGCCACGTCCGCGACCATGGCGACGCCACAGGCGTCGTGCTCGTGCGAGGGGTGGTACAGGCCCTGGGGCTCGGGAAAGCCGAGGTGGGCAGCGGGCATCGAATCCCTCCCGTCGTCTTGCTTCTTTGGAACAAGCAAGGGACGACGTTGGCCCTGCTGCGTGGTGGGTAGAGGTTACCGTACCCTGCCGGATACCGGCCTACCCGGTCAGGTCACACCTATTTGGCACCGATTCGCCCGGTTTGTTTAACACGCGCTGATGGCACGACATTCCAGGTCCGGGCTTTAAGGTGGCCGAATGGAACCGAGCGCCCCCGCCGAATCGGGCGACCACAGCGGCCTGACAAACACCGGAACCGCGCACACCCCGGGCGTGTCGGAGGTGCCGGGCGGCCCGGCCGCCCACGAGGGGGTCAGGGCGCTCGTCGCCCGGCTGGGCGTCGACGGCAGGCGGCTGAGGATCGCGCTGGCCGCGCTGGGCGACGGCCGCTGGTGGACTCTCGCCGACCTGGTCAGGCGGACCGCGACGTCGCGGCGGACCATCGAGGCGCTGCTGCGCGAGGTGGACGGGGAGCTGGAACGCTCCGGCGACCGCTTCAGGCTTCCCGCCCACTGGGCCGGGCAGGAGGTGAGCACCCTCGCACCGGCCGACCCGGTGGCGCACCTCCTTTCCGACCGGGCGGAACTGGTCGCGCGGATGGACGAGCTGATCGCCAAGGCCCCCCGGGGCCGCCACACGCTGGACCACGTCGCCGCGACCGGCGACACCGTGGTCCGGCGGGCGCTGCTGCTGGACGCCCGGTTCTGGCTGGACGGCGCCCGGCTGCTGTGCGTGGGCGACCACGACCTGACCTCGCTGGCCACCGCGATGCTGCACCCCGGCGTCGAGGTGACGGTCGTCGACGTCGACGAGCGCATCCTGGCCTACATCGCCGGCCAGGCCGACCGGCTCGGGCTGGCCGTGCGGACCCGCTGGGCCGACCTGCGCCTGGGACTGCCCGCCTCCACACAGGCCTGGGCCGATCTGGCGATCACCGACCCGCCCTACACCCCCGAGGGGGTCGGGCTGTTCGTCGCCCGCTGCGCGGAGGGGCTGCGCGACCGCGAGCAGGGCCGGATCATGCTGGCGTACGGCGCGAGCGAGCGCACCCCCGCGCTCGCCCTCAAGGTGCAGCAGGCCCTGTCCCAGCTCAACCTGGTCAACGAGGCGATCTACCCCGACTTCAACCGCTACCTCGGCGCCGAGGCCATCGGCTCGGCCGCCGACCTGTACGTCCTGCGCCCCACCACGAGGACCTGGCCGGCCGCGGCCGCCCGCACCGACTCCTCCGGCACCGCCATCTACACGCAGGGTCCCCAGTCCGTGGAGTCCACTGTGACCTCCACTGTGGACTCCACGGTGGCCTCCGCAGCCGGTTTCGAGGGCGGGTTCGTCCCGGAGGTGCTGGTGGGCGAGTGGCCCCGCGACGTGCTGCCCAGAGCCCCCAGGGCGCGCCTGGCGACCTGGCTGGCCAAACCCTACGCCAGTGCCCCGGCCAGGGTGGCGATCTCCGTACCGGCCGGGCTGGAGGCCGCGCTGCCCCGGCTGCTGCTGGCCACCCGCGCCGGGGAGGTCCGGGTCACCCTGGCCGCGGCCCCCGGAAACCTCCCCGTCGACCTGCTCGCCCCCGTCTACGACCTCACCGTCGAGGGCGCGTCCGTACGCGCCGTACGGACGACGCCTCACCAGGACGACACGGCCCGGATCCTGCGCCGCGTCCTGGACAACGCGCACGGCAAGCTCGCCAACACCTGGCGCGAGGCCCTGATCAAGGTCCGGGGCGAGTTGACGAAGAAGCAGGCCAGGGCGGTCATCGCCGCCGTCGCCCCGTGGGCGGACGACGTCACGGTCCTCGAACTGCCCGCCCACCGGCTACTGGAGCTCCGGGCGGCGGTGGAGAGCTCCCTCAGCTCACCAGCCGGCGCTGGATCGCCAGGCTGAGGCCGTCCACGGCGACCTGCGGGTAGGTGAGATCCACCTGACCCCCCTCGACCACCGGGGCGACCCAGCTCACCGTGGCGTAGTGCCCCAGGGCACGGGCCTGTGCCCAGCTGCGTGAGCCGTCGAAACCCTCGGGCGTGTCGGGAGCGGGCCGGACGAAGCCGTCACTCCTGAGCGCCGCCACGAGTCTGTCCGCGGCGGCGGAGTCCGCGAGGTTGAAAATCAAGAACTGGCCGGAGACCTCGCCGTCCTCGGTCTCGTAGCGGGCCCGCAGCACCTGCGTGCACCCGTCAAGCGCGTCCAGCGCGCTCCCCCAGGCCGCCTCGGCGCAGTCGGCGAGGGTCTCGGTGGTCTTGAGCGCGAGCCTGGTCGTGCCCGCCGACACCGAGGGGCCGGGGAACATCTCGGCGACGGTCAGCGGCTGGGGGTCGAGGGCGCGGGTCGCGATGGGCGCGTAGTGGGCCGTACTGGGCTCCGCGCGAAGGACGGCGGCGCGCGGGTCGGGCCTGCCCCCCAGCAGGAGGAAGGCCGCCACCCCGGCGACCACGACCAGCACGGCGACGGTGACGGCGATCCACTTGCGCATGGGGAAAGAGCTTACTTCGACAGGCGGGACGCCAGGGACCACTGAGCCGGGGTGGACCCGGGGACGGCGGGGACTATTTGGACGGGGCGGGCGCGGGAGAGGCGGCGACGATGCGGCGGAAGATCGCCTTCTCCACGCCGCGGACCGTCAGAGCCAGCGAGACGAAGTCGTCCTTCGGCCCGGGATCGGCGCCGTCGGTCCTGCCGATCCAGACCAGGCCCGCGTAGTGCCCCATGGCGTGCCCGCTGGACTCGGTGTGACCCCCGGCGGGGAAGACGGCCTTGCCCGCCTGGAGCGGCCGGACCCAGCCACCTCGGTGCAGGGTGGTCAGCGTGTTCACCAGTGTGTCGGCCGAGGCGGTGTCGCGGAGGTTGAACAGGGTGTACTGAGCGACGTAGCGGCCGTCCGCGCTGACGTACAGGCCCCTGGCCACCTGGGTGCACCCGCCCTGGGCGAGCAGGTCGGCGAGCCCCTGCCCCCAGGTCGCCATCGCGCAGCCGGCCTCCAGGCGGGTGGCCGCCAGCCTCAGCGTGACCCTGCCCTCCTTGATGGTCCTGGTGGCGAAGAGGTCCTTGACCGTCAGCGGCTTGGGGTCGGCCTTGCTCTGCGCGATCGGGGCGAACACCTTGGAGGAGGGCCAGCCCTTGTAGACGTCGGGCCTCGGCTCGGTGCCGATGACCGAGGCGGTGGCCCGTTCGGGCACGAAGTCGTTGCCGATCGCGGAGATCGCGAGGGTGAGGGCGACCGCGGCGACCAGCACGCCCGCCACCGCCCCGAAGATCATCAGCAGCCGCTGCTGGGGCCGGGTCAGCCCCCACTCGTCCAGCCGGGTGATGTCCTCGGTCCGCGCCCTGGCGGAGGTGCGGCGGCGCTTGCGCGCGGGTGTGGCGGGCGGGCCGGCCGGGGGGGTCACAGTCCGACCCCTCCCAGGAGGGTGCCCAGGCCGAAGGTCAGGGCCGCGGCGACCGCGCCGACGAGGAGCTGGCGCAGCCCGCTGTACCACCAGCTGCGCGCGGTGACCCGGGAGACCAGCGCGCCCGCGCCGAACAGGGCCAGGCAGGAGATCACCGCCGAGGTCACCAGGCTGGTGACCCCGAGCAGGTACGGCAGGAGCGGCAGGAGCGCGCCCACGCCGAACGACAGGAACGAGGAGATCGCGGCGACCCTGGGCGAGGGCAGGTCCTGGGCGGTGACCCCCAGTTCGGCCTGGGTGTGCACCTCGAGCGCCCGGTCGGGGTCCATCGAGATCTGCCGGGCCACCTCGGCCGCCACGGCGGGCTCGACGCCCCGGTCCTCGTAGAGCTTGGCGAGCTCCTGCTGCTCGGCCTCGGGGTGGCGTTCAAGCTCGCGCCGCTCGACGTCGATCTCGGCCAGGGCGAGTTCCCGCTGGCTGGCCACCGAGACGTACTCACCCCCGGCCATGGAGAACGCGCCCGCCGCCAGCCCCGCGACCCCGGCCAGCACGATGACCGTGGTGTCGCCGGTGCCGCCGGCGACACCGGCGATCAGGGCGAAGTTCGAGACGAGGCCGTCCATCGCGCCGAACACCGACGGCCGCAGCCAGCCGCCGTTGACGTCGCGATGCCGGTGGTGCATCTCGGCGCGGCCCCCCGAGTCGTCGCCGCTCACCGGGATCCTTTCTCCTCCTGGTCGGCCAGGTCGGACGGGTGGGCCGGGTCGACCGAGTCGTCGGCCGTGAGCGTGCCGGAGATGAGCCGCGGCTCACCGTCCTCCTTCGCCGTGCCGCCGCTCTCGTCGGGGTCGGCCAGGCCGGACGGGTGAGCCGGGTCGGCGGTGTCCTCCCCGTCCGAGGCGGCCGGGGTGATGACCGGCTCGGCATCGGTGTCGGCCCCGGCCTCGCCCTTGTCCGCGTCGGCCATCTCGCCCTGCACGGGCTCGGCGGCCGGATCGGGCAGCGGGCGGACCTGCTCGGCGTTGCTCTTGTTCCTGGCGTACCAGAAGTAGGCCATCGCCCCGATGAACAGAACGATCGAGGTCCACTGGTTGAGCCGCAGGCCGAGGATGTGGTGGGCGCTGTCGACCCGCAGCCCCTCGATCCAGAAGCGGCCCACGGTGTAGCCGGCGACGTAGAGCGCGAACAGGCGGGCGTGGCGGAGCGCGAATTTGCGCCCTGCCCAGATGAGAACCAGCGCCAGGCCCAGGTCCCAGATCGACTCGTACAGGAACGCCGGGTGGTAGGTGGCCTCGCCCGGCACCGTGCCCGGCCGGTCGGGGTCGATCTCCAGACCCCACGGCAGGTCGGTGGGGCTGCCGAACAGCTCCTGGTTGAAGTAGTTGCCCCAGCGGCCGATGGCCTGGGCCACCGCGATCCCGGGGGCGACGGTGTCGGCCACCGCGGACAGGGAGATGCCCCTGTTGCGGCACCCCAGCCAGACGCCCACTCCACCCAGTGCGACGGCACCCCAGATGCCCAGGCCGCCGTTCCAGATGAACAGCGCCTCGATCGGCTCGTTGGGTGCGTCCGGCCCGAAGTAGAGCTGCCAGTCGGTGATGACGTGATAGAGGCGTCCACCGACCAGGCCGAACGGCACGGCCCAGACGGCGAGATCCACGATCGTCCCCGGCTCACCGCCGCGGGCACGCCAGCGGCGCTCGCCGATGACTACCGCGACGACGACGCCGAGCACGATGCACAGTGCGTAGGCCCGAATGGGGACCACGCCGAACAGATACCAGACCCCCTGGGAGGGGCTGGGAATCGAGGCGAGGGGCATGTCAGGTGACGTTACCGTGTCCCGGGCTACTTGGCGGCATCAAGAACGGCCTGGCGTAGCTCGGCCGGCTTGAAAGCCACGTTCGTGTCCAACTCGACGCCGTTGAGCTTCAGCGTCGGGGTGCCCGTGAGCTTCTGGGACTCCATGACCTTGGTGCTGTAGGCGATGTGCGCGGGCGCCTTCTCCTGGCTGGTCACGCACGCCTCGAAGCCGGGATCGGTCACCCCGGCGTCCTTGCCCCAGGCGATCAGGTCAGGGATCTTGAAACCCTCCACGAGCTCCGAGGGCTGCTCCTTGAACAGCTTGTCGTGGAAGGCGATCCACGGGGCGCCCCCGGGGATGCAGCGGATCGCCGACGCGGCGCGCAGCGAGTTGGCCCGGGTGATTCCCTTGTTGGTCTGTTCCTGGAAGATCGTGATCGGGTGGTAGACCACCTTGGCCTTGCCCTCGGCCGCCAGGTTCTTGATCGTTGGGCCGCTGGTCTCCTCCAGCGCCCTGCAGGCGGGGCACTGGAAGTCCTCGAAGACGTCCAGGACCGGCTTCTCCACACCCGGTCTGGCCATGACCACCGAACCGTCCCCGGCGACGGTGATCGGCGCGAGCGAGGCTCCGACCTGCTCGGACTTGCTGCTCTGGGCGGCGAACCACCAGCCACCGCCGACGGCGGCGATCGCGACGACGGCCGCGGTCACGATGGTCGCCACACGCTTTCGCTTGTCCCTCCGCATCTGCTCTGCGCGCTGCGCCTTGATCCGATCACGCGCCGACTGTTCCCGCGCGGCCTTGCCCATCAGTAAGCCTCCTTCTCCTGGAGCTCCTCGTCATCGCTCTCGACGTCCTCGTACGACTCCTCGCCCGGGGTGAGCCCAAGCGCGGAGTCCAGCGCGAAGCGGCCCGGGGGGAAGACCGCGACGAACACGCCGAGTCCGAAGAGACCGAAGTCACGCAGGATGTCGATGAGGTAGTCGGGCTCCACCCCGGCCGCCAGCTGACCGCCACCGCCGAAGCAGCCGCAGTCGATGCGCAGCCCGCGCGCCCACGCCGAGGCGATGCCGATGACGAACGCCAGCATAAGCAGCGCCGAGATGACACCCGCCGCTCGGGTGAGCAGCCCGACGACCAGCAACAACCCCACGACGATCTCCAGGATCGGCAGGCCGTACCCGACCGCCGTGGCGAGCGATTTGGGGAGCAGATCGTATGCCTCGACCGCCTGAACCGAGAGCACCGGAGTGCCGATCTTGCCCCAACCCGCGACGATCAGCACTCCCGCCAGCACCAGCCGTGAGACGGTCGTTACCCAGGGTAGCGTCGAAATCACGATACGCGACCTATTGGGCGCGGGGTTATCAGAGGTCACGAGCACCATTCTCCTATTCCAAGCCCCGGCCACAGACGTCTTCGGCGAATGCCAGGTATTCGAGGAAAACCTCATCACGAGCCTGATAAGCATCGAATAAGCCTGCCTGGCAGGCGCGGAAGCGGGAGCGGCCCCTTTCTTCGAGTAAGGGAGCCGCTCTCGAACGGGCTCGTCAGCCGCGGACACCCGCCGCCAGCTCGGCGCCCAGCTCACGGACCGCCGCCAGCCCCGAGGCCTCGTCCGGCGCGTCGAGAACGCGGCGGATGAACGCCGACCCCACGATGACGCCGTCGGCGTAACCCGCCACCTCGGCGGCCTGCCTGCCGGTGCCGACGCCCAGGCCGACGCAGACCGGAAGGGAGGTGTGCGAGCGGGTGCGCTCGACCAGGCCCTGCGCGGCCGCGCCGACCGAGTCGCGGGCACCGGTGACGCCCATCAGCGAGGCCGCGTAGACGAAGCCGGTGCAGCTGTCGACGACCGCCTTGATACGGGCCTCGGTGGAGCTGGGCGCGACCAGGAAGACCGTGTCGATCCCGGCCCCGGCACTGGCCTCGCGCCAGGGCCCGGCCTCCTCGGGGGTCAGGTCGGGGGTGATGGTGCCCACCCCGCCCGCGTTCGCCAGGTCACGGGCGAAGCGGTCGGCGCCGTAGCGGTCGATCGGGTTCCAGTACGTCATGACCAGGGTGGCGGCACCGGTCTTGGCCACGCCCTCGACGGTGCGCAGCACGTCGGCGATACGGGTGCCGTTGGTCAGCGCCCGGTGCACGGCGTCCTGGATCGTCGGGCCGTCCATGAGGGGATCGGAGTAGGGCAGGCCGATCTCGATCACGTCGCAGCCGGCGTCCACCATGGCGGTGGCGACGGCGATCGCACCCTCCTTGCTGGGGAACCCAGCGGGGAGATATCCGATGAGGGCGGCGCGGCCGTCCGCCTTGGCCTTGGCGAACACCGTCTGAAGAGTCGTCATCGTGGTTTCCGTTGCGGTTCGTCCCCTCCGGCACGCCGGAGGGGAGGCAAGTCGGTAGTCAGAGGTTGAAGTACTTCATCGCGGTGCCCATGTCCTTGTCGCCCCGCCCCGAGAGGTTGACCAGGATCGTCGCCCCGGGACCCATCTCGCGACCGAGCTTGAGGGCTCCGGCGAGCGCGTGCGAGGACTCGATCGCGGGGATGATGCCCTCGGTGCGGGCGAGCAGCGAGAAGGCATCCATCGCCTCGGCATCGGTGATGCCGTGGTAGGTGGCGCGGCCGGTGTCCTTGAGCCAGGCGTGCTCGGGGCCGACGCCCGGGTAGTCGAGCCCGGCTGAGATCGAGTGCGACTCGACGGTCTGGCCCTCCTCGTCCTGCAGCACGTAGGTGCGCGAGCCGTGCAGCACCCCGACGGAGCCCGCGGTGAGGGTGAGCGCGTGCTCGCCGCTCTCCAGGCCCCGGCCGCCCGCCTCGTAGCCGTGCAGCCGGACGCCTGTGTCCCCGAGGAAGGCGTGGAAGATGCCGATCGCGTTGGAACCGCCGCCGACCGCCGCGGCGACCGCGTCGGGCAGCCCGCCGGTGAGCTCCAGCATCTGACGGCGGGCCTCGACGCCGATGATGCGGGCGAAGTCGCGGACGATCTCCGGGAACGGGTGCGGCCCGGCGATGGTGCCGAAGAGGTAGTGGGTGCGGTCGACGTTGGCGACCCAGTCGCGGAAGGCCTCGTTGATGGCGTCCTTGAGGGTCTGGCTGCCGTTGGTGACCGGGACGACCGTGGCGCCGAGCAGCTTCATCCGGGCGACGTTGAGCGCCTGACGCTCGCAGTCGACGGCCCCCATGTAGATCACGCACTCCAGGCCCATCAGGGCGGCGGCGGTCGCGGTGGCGACGCCGTGCTGGCCGGCACCGGTCTCGGCGATCACCCGCGTCTTGCCCAGGCGCTTGGTCAGCAGGGCCTGGCCGAGCACGTTGTTGATCTTGTGGGCGCCGGTATGGGTCAGGTCCTCGCGCTTGAGGATGATCCGGGCGCCCCCCGCCTGCTCGGCGAAGCGGGGCACCTCGGTCAGCGTGGTCGGCCGCCCGGCGTAGGTGTGCAGCAGGTGGTCGAACTCCCGAAGGAACGCCACGTCGCTCTTCGCCTTGTCGTACTCCGCCGCGACCTCGTCCAGGGCCGGGATGAGCGCCTCGGGCACGTAGCGGCCGCCGAAGACGCCGAACTTGCCGTGGATGTCCGGGTCGTTGCCGTGGAGGCCGTTCCCGGCGAGGTCCGCGGCGGTGAGGACGGTTCCTTCGTGCGTTGTCACTGCTTACTGCCCCTCGGGTCGGGATGCGGGGTGGGCACCGGCGGTGACCAGGTCGACCACGGCGGCCCGCGGATCCTTGCCGGTCACCAGGCTCTCGCCGACCAGGACGGCGTCGGCGCCCGCCCTGGCGTAGGCGAGCAGGTCATGGGGGCCGCGCACGCCCGACTCGGCGATCTTGATGATCCCGTCGGGAACCTTGGGGGCGAGCTTGGCGAACACGTCGCGGTCCACCTCAAGCGTCTTGAGGTTCCGCGCGTTGATACCGATGATCTTGGCTCCGGCGGTGAGCGCCCGGTCGAGCTCCTCCTCGGTGTGCACCTCGACCAGCGGGGTCAGCCCGATCGACTCGGCCCGCTCGATGAGCGAGACCAGCGCGTTCTGGTCGAGCGCCGCCACGATCAGCAGCGCCAGGTCGGCGCCGTAGGCGCGGGCCTCCCAGAGCTGGTACGAGGTGACGATGAAGTCCTTGCGCAGCACCGGGATGTCGACGACGGCGCGCACGGCGGCCAGGTCGTCCAGGCTGCCGCCGAAGCGGCGTCGCTCGGTGAGCACGCTGATGACGTGGGCACCGCCCGACTCGTAGTCGCCGGCCAGCGCGGCGGGGTCGGCGATCGCGGCCATCGCGCCCTTGGACGGGCTGGAACGCTTGACCTCGGCGATGACCGCCACCTGGTCGCCGCCCAGCGCCGCGTAGGCGTCACGGGGGGCGGGCGCCCGCCCGGCCCGCTCCTTGAGCTCGGCCAGCGTCACCTTCTCCTGCCGCTCGGCCAGGTCGGCGCGGACTCCTTCGAGGATTTCCTCAAGCACGCTCATTTGCCCTCCCCGCGAAGTTCAGAGGCCAGGTTCGCGAACGCTGCCGTGTCCGTGGTTCGCTCGCTCCGCTCGCTCACGAGTAAGGCCCCTCCCGATCGACTGCCCTTGTCCCGCCGATGCTATCGGCCCGGCCGGGGTCGCCCCGCCACTGGGTGAAGCACAAAGGCGACTATGGGCCCAAGAATTCCCCAAAAGGGAGATTTCGTACTATCCAAAACACGATCATTAAAGCAAGAAATAACCAGACATAGGCCGGACGTATGGATTTCGCCACGGGCGGCCCACCCGATTCCCTTCCGGACCGGCCACCCCACCAGGCACGCAGCACCCAGCGACCCCAGAGCACGACCAGCACCGGGACCATGAGGGTGACGATCGGGTTGAGCCCCAGCGCCGTCACCGGATCGCCGTGCACGAGCGCGTGCACGGCCCGCAGGCCGCCGCAGCCGGGGCAGTACAGACCGGTGAGCATGAGGAACGGGCAGGTCGGGTAGTGACCGGGCTCGTTCGGATCGACCGCCCCGACGAACGCGACCGCGGCACCCGCCACCAGCGCGGTACCGAGCGGCGCCAGCACGGCCCGCGCGCGTGAACCAGCGATCTTCCCCATGAGCACGGCCGTCGGCACCCCCTTACCGGCCACCCTACTCGCGCCGGACGCGGACCCGCCTCAGCCGACCGTCAGGTTCAGACACCCGTCAGGGAGGCACTGCTGAAGATGGCACCGACCACGACCAGCCAGGCCAGCACCGCCAGCCAGCACGCGATCCCGAAGTAGGACAGGACCAGGCCGGCGATGGCCATGCCCCGCCCCTCCTCGCCCGTCCGCTTGATCTGCCCCAGCGAGATGTGGCCCAGCACCACGCCCACGATCGAGGTGAGACCGCAGACGAACAGCCCCGCGATCCCCATGATCAGCGCAGCGATGGCCATGCCGTTGTTCCCCCGGGGAGGCGGCGCGCCGTAACCGCCGTAGGCGTCGTAACCGCCACCGGGCGGCGGGCCGTAACCGCCACCGGGCGGCGAACCGTAACCACCGGACGAACCGTAACCACCCGGAGAGCCATAGCCACCGCCTCCCGGGGGTTGCCCGTAACCACCCGGCTGATTGCCATAGCTCATGAATGACTCCCATTTATCTAAGTTGCGGGCGAAATCCTAGCGAAAACACTCCCGGGCCGAAGGAGTCCGGGCACGCCTGTAAGCAAGTCGTAGCCGGGGCGCACGCCCCTCGGACCTCGGATCTCAGGCCGCGGGATCGAGGAGAGCGCACCGAGCGCGCGGAGGCCGCGTTTCCGCCGAGGTCAGTGCTCCCGGGGGTCCTGATCGGCCGTCGGGTCGGTGCCCTCGTCGAGGGCGTCCCACAGTGCCCGCTCGCTGGGGGCGCTCTCGGCGGGGGCGGAGCCCTGGCGGTTGTAGCGATCGGACATGCCCGGCCATCGGCCGCCCCGCAGGAGGGCCGTCACTCCCCCGGCCAGCAGGAGCAGCCCCCCTGCGGAGGCGATGATCGGCCAGACGACGGCCGAGGCGACCCGCGGCACGGAGTCCACGACCACCGGCGCCTGCTCCGCGGAGATCCGCAGCGCGGCGCTCGCGCCGCTCCCCCACCAGGAGGCGGCCACCACCCCGGCCCCGCAGAGCGCCATCACCGCGCCGACGACCCTGCGCCACACGCCTGCCGTCGCGAGCACGGCGACCACCGCGGCGAGTGCCGCCCAGGCCGCGGGCCCCAGCGCGGGGGCCAGTTCCGCGGCGGGGACCACCACCTCGCGGGTGCCGTACGTCACGGTGAACCAGTCGCGCCCGGCGGCGAGCAGCACGAGCGCGGCGCCGGCCACGCAGGCCGCCAGCCAGGTCCACAGCTCCCGCTTGGCCGTCACGCCCGGGTCACCGCCAGCTCGTCGGCGTCGAAGCAGGTCCGATCGCCCGTGTGGCAGGCGGCGCCCACCTGGTCGACCCTGAGCAGGATGGTGTCGCCGTCACAGTCGAGCGCGGCGGACTTGACGTGCTGGACGTGGCCTGAGGTGTCACCTTTCACCCAGTAGGACCCTCTGCTGCGTGACCAGTAGGTGGCCCTGCCGGTGGTGAGCGTGCGATGCAGCGCCTCGTCGTCCATCCAGGCGAGCATGAGCACCTCGCCGGTGTCGTACTGCTGGACGACGGCGGGAACCAGCCCGTCGGTGGTGCGCTTCAGCCGGGCCGCGATGGCAGGGTCAAGGGGCATGCGGCAATTGTGCCGCAACCAGGGAGAGGGGTAGCGTCCGGCATGGCCTCGCGAGCAGACCGGGGGCTCCCCTGAAGACCGACCCGGCGAGCCATCTGGCGGTGGTGGAGGCCACCACCCTGCCGTGCGCGTTCACCAGGAAGGCCGGTCCTCCCACCCTGCGGAGCAGTGGCGAGACGGCGACCTCGAAGCGGCGTACGAACACGTCGGCCGCCGCCACGCCGATGAACTCCCCGCCCTTCAGCACGGGCACCGACAGGGTCAGGGAGTACTCGGTGCTGCAGAGGAAATCCACGTACGGGCCGGTGAGAGTGTGCTCGGCACCGGAGCGCGGACCGGCGAACCAGTCCCAGTGCGTGTAGTCGTAGAAGGCGCTGCTGGAGGGGTCCATGTCCCGGAGCAGCTGCACGGGCTCCCCCGAGGCGCCCTCCTGCCACCACTCCAGATACCAGGGCGCGTCGATGAGCAGGCCGGGCGCGGCGATGAACCCGATGCCGGAGATCAGCCCGCCCAGCCGGGGAAAGAGCAGCGGGCGCAGCGCGGCCAGGTCGCCGCGCACCGGCGCGGTGCCCACGAGCCCGACCACGGCATCGCGTACCTGGTGGAGCCCCTCGAAGACATCCTCGACGATGCCGCCGACGGCTACGGCCGCCTCGGCCGCGCCGCCGGGCGCCAGCAGCGCACCGTGTTCACTCACTTGATCCATCCGCCCCAGGCATCCGACGATCACGGCTCCCGCAGACGCAGCTCGATGAGGTGTTCCATCGCGTCGAGCACGTGCCGCTCCGCCAGGAGCCTGGCGTGGTCGTCGTCTCCGCGGTGAATGGCCTCGGCGATGGCGTGGTGCCGAGCCGACGTTCCATCGTCTCCCCCGTGAGCGGACCAGAGCAATGGTCCGATGTCAGCCTGTAACCTGATCTCTTCCTGAGTGAGTCGTGCCGACTGGGAAGCCGCGGCCACCTCGATGTGGAAACGCCCGTGCAGCCTGCGCAGGTGGGCCTGGTCGCGGGAGCCGGCCATCTCCTGCAGCGTGCGGCGGAGCGGCGCGATGTCCTCCGGCAGTGCCCGCTGCGCGGCCAGCCTCGCGGCGGCCCCGGCGATGGCCGCGTAGTGGTCGCCCAGGTCGCGGAGTTCCTCCGCGGTGAAGGCGCACAGTCGATCGAGTGCCCGGGGAGCCTCACGCGGGGCCCGCACGAAGCTACCGCCTCCGCGCCCCCGCCGCGTCTCGACCATGCCCTGCTGGCGCAGGGCCATCAGGGCCTCCCGCAGCGTGACCGTGGACACGCCCAGCTGGGCGGCGAGCTCCGCCTCGCTGGGCAACTGCTCGCCGTCGGCCACCAGGCCGAGCACTATGGCGTCGGTGAGCCGCCTGACCACGGCGTCGACCCGCGCGGTGCTGTCGACCGGCGCGAACGCGGCCAGACGGGCACCACCGGAGATGTCTGCCATGCCCATGCGCCCTCCCTCGCCTTCGACGGTCATACAGTCTCCCACCTGGGGTCCCGTCCGAGGTCCCCCGAGTGCCGCCCGCGCGTGGCCGGCACCGCCGCGAGGATCTCACTCCGCGTCCCCTCGACGGTGATGTCCGAACGGCTCTTGCCATCAAACATCTAACCTCATATGTTTTCGGTCATGTCAGACCCAGCGGTGAGGTTGACCGGCCTCCGCAAGAGTTTCGGAGCCGTGGACGCGGTCACCGGCGTCGACCTCGACATCGCCGACGGTGAGTTCTTCGCCATGCTCGGCCCCTCGGGCTCGGGCAAGACGACGGTGCTGCGGATGATCGCCGGCTTCGAGACGCCCAGCGCGGGCACCGTCGAGCTCGGCGGGGTCGACGTCACCCGGCTCGCCCCCTTCGAGCGCGACGTCAACACGGTCTTCCAGGACTACGCGCTGTTCCCGCACATGAACGTGGCGGACAACGTGGAGTACGGCCTGCGGGTCAAGCGGGTCCCCCGGGCCGAGCGGCGCGAGCGCGCACTGGCCGCGCTGGCCTCGGTCCGGCTGGAGGGCATGGAGCGGCGCAGGCCGAACCAGCTCTCCGGCGGCCAGCGGCAGCGGGTCGCCCTGGCCCGCGCCCTGGTCAACCGTCCCCGGGTGCTCCTGCTCGACGAGCCGCTCGGCGCACTGGACCTCAAGCTCCGTGAGGAGATGCAGGTCGAGCTCAAGTCGATCCAGCGCGAGGTCGGCATCACCTTCCTGTTCGTCACCCACGACCAGGAGGAGGCGCTGACCATGAGCGACCGGGTGGCGGTGTTCGACCGGGGGCGGATCGAGCAGGTCGGCACCCCGGCCGAGATCTACGAGAGGCCCGCGAGCACGTTCGTCGCGGGGTTCGTCGGCACCTCCAACCTGATCTCCGGCCAGGCCGCGCAGGCGGTGCTCGGCCGGGAGGGCACGTTCAGCGTGCGCCCGGAGAAGCTGCGCCTCGCCGGCCTCGACGAGACGGTCGACGGCACGGAGCACAGCGCGACGGGCACCGTCGCCGAGGTCGTCTACGCGGGCCCCGCGACCCGGTTCGTGGTCGAGCTCGACGCGGGCGGGCGGCTCATCGCACTCCAGCAGAACCTGCAGGTCTCGTCAATGGACGTGATGGGCCTGCGTGGCACCAGGGTCCGGCTCATCTGGCACCGCCGGCACGAGTTCGCGATCGTCCCGTAAGAAAGGTCGTCATCCCATGCGGTCCACCCCCCGGATTGTCACCCGGCACGGCGCGGTCGTCCTCTCCGCGCTCGCCCTGGCCACCGTCACCGCCTGCGGCACCGGCTCCGCGCCCGCACCCGGCGCCTCCGCCGCCGCCCCCGGCCAGACCGGCTTCACCCCGCCCAAGATCGAGGCGCTGCAGTCGCTGGGCCCGGGAGAGGGGCAGGTCAACCTGGTCAACTGGGCCGGATACGTCGAGGACGGGAGCAACGACCCCAAGGTCGACTGGGTCACCCCGTTCGAGAAGGCCACCGGCTGCCAGGTCAACTCCAAGACCGCCGGCACCTCCGACGAGATGGTCAACCTCATGAAGACCGGCGAGTACGACGCGGTCTCCGCCTCGGGAGACGCCTCGCTGCGGCTGATCGCCGGCGGGACCGTCGCCCCGGTCAACACCGCCCTGATCCCGAACTACGCCGACGTCTTCGCCGGCCTGAAGGACAAGGCGTGGAACTCGGCCGGCGGGGCCGCCTACGGCGTGCCGCACGGACGCGGGGCCAACCTGCTCATGTGGCGCACCGACCAGGTCAAGCCCGCACCCGACTCCTGGGGCGCGGTGTTCGATCCCGCCTCACCGTACGCGGGGAAGATCACCGCCTACGACTCCCCGATCTACATCGCGGACGCGGCGCTGTACCTGATGGCGACCAGGCCCGAACTCGGCATCAAGAACCCGTACTCCCTGGACGAGGGGCAGTTCCAGGCCTCGGTAGACCTGCTCAAGCAGCAGAGGAAGATCATCGGCGAGTACTGGTCCGACTACACCAAGGAGGTCCAGGCCTTCAAGAGCGGTGACTCCGTGCTGGGCACCACCTGGCAGGTCATCGCCAATGTGGCCCTGGCCGACAAGGCACCGGTCGAGGTGACGCTGCCCAAGGAGGGGGCCACCGGCTGGTCGGACACCTGGATGGTCGCCGCCGCCGCCAAGAACCCGAACTGCGCCTACAGGTGGCTCGACTGGATCATCTCGCCCCAGGCCAACGCCCAGGTCGCCGAGTATTTCGGGGAGGCGCCCTCGAACGCGAAGTCCTGCGAGCTGACCGCCGACCCGAAGCACTGCGACACCTTCCACGCGACCGACGAGGACTACTACTCGAAGGTCTGGTACTGGACCACCCCCATCGCCCAGTGCCTGGACGGGCGCACCGACGTCACGTGCAAGGACTACTCCGAGTGGACCAGGGCCTGGACCGAGATCAAGGGCTGAGCCCCGCCGGAACCACCCGTGCGGCGGGCACCCGGGTGCCCGCCGCGCCCGCCCCGCGAGAAGGGCCGGAAGCCCGCCTCGCCCGGGGAGAGAACCGACGTTGACCGGGAAGGAGCCGACGTTGAACATCGCGGCACCGGCGAGACCCACACCGCCCCGCACCCCTCGACGCAGGCTCGCGGCCTTCCTGCACCGGCACGCGGGCGTGCGACTCTCGCTGCTGCTGTCGGCCCCCGCGCTCTGGCTCGGCCTCGCCTATCTCGGCGCGCTGGCCGCCCTGTTCGTGACGGCCTTCTGGAGCACCGACACCTTCACCGGCGACCTGGTCAGGGTGCCGACCTGGGGGAACTTCCAGGATCTGCTCACCGCCGACGTCTACCGTACGATCGCGCTGCGCTCGGTGGGCGTGGCGGTCGCGGTGACGCTGATCGACCTGCTGATCGCCTTCCCGATGGCGTTCGCGATGGCCAAGCTGGCCTCGCCGCGCGCCCAGCGCTGGCTGGTGATCGCCGTGCTCACCCCGCTCTGGGCCTCCTACCTGGTCAAGGCGTACGCCTGGCGGGTGATGCTCGGCTCCGAGGGCCTTCTCGGCTGGGGGTACGGGCTGACCGCCACCGTCCTCACCCTGTCCTACCTGTGGTTGCCGTACATGATCCTGCCGATCTACGCGGGGCTGGAGCGGCTGCCGGACTCGCTGCTGGACGCCGCCGGAGACCTCGGGGCGCGTGGCTGGCGGACGTTTCGCACCGTGGTGTGGCCGCTCGCCCTCCCCGCCGTGCTCGCGGGCTCGGTCTTCACGTTCTCGCTGTCGCTCGGCGACTACATCACCGTGAAGATCGTGGGCGGCACCTCGCAGCTGATCGGCAACGTCGTCTACGACAACATCGGCGCGGCCAACAACCTCCCCTTCGCCGCCGCGGTCGCCACCGTCCCCGTGATGATCATGCTGGTCTACCTCGCCGCGGTCCGCCGCACCGGTGCCCTGGAGAACCTGTGAACCTGTCCCGTACGGCGCGCACGGCGCTGTGGGCCATGCTGGCCGCCGGGCTCGGCGTCGTCTACGTTCCGCTGCTGATCGTGGTGCTCAACTCCTTCAACACCGACCGGACGTTCGCCTGGCCGCCCAGCGGGTTCACCGTGCGGTGGTGGGAGGCGGCGTGGAACTCCACCGGCGTGCGCGACGCGCTGTGGACCTCGGTCCAGGCGGGGGCGGGCGCCACGGTGATCGCTCTGGTGCTCGGCACGATGGTGGCCTTCGCGATCCAGCGCTACGACTTCTTCGGCAAGAACGCGGTCTCGCTGCTGGTCCTGCTGCCGATCGCGCTGCCCGGCATCGTCACCGGCATCGCGCTCAACAACGCCTTTCGTGCGGTGCTGAGCCCGTTCGGGGTGAGTCTGGGGCTGTTCACGGTGATCGTCGGGCACGCCACCTTCTGTGTGGTGACCGTCTACAACAACGTGCTGGCCAGGCTGCGGCGTACGGGCACCTCCCTGGAGGAGGCCTCGGCCGATCTGGGCGCCGACACCTTCACCACGTTCCGGCTGGTCACCTTCCCGATGATGCGCTCGGCACTGCTCGCGGGCGGGCTGCTGGCCTTCGCCCTGTCCTTCGACGAGATCATCGTGACCACGTTCACCGCCGGGGCCGGGGTCAGGACCCTGCCTCTGTGGATCTTCGAGAACCTGTTCCGCCCCAACCAGGCGCCCGTGGTCAACGTGGTCGCCGCGGCTCTCATCGTCGCCTCGGTCGTCCCGATCTATCTTGCCCAGCGCCTGTCGGGCGGTGACGCGGGAGTCCGCTGAGCGGGGACGGCTCAGCGGGCGCGGTCGTCGTCGAGCACGTCGGCGGCGTGGACGACGATCCTGGGGTCGGGGGTGCCGACGACCTCGTGATCCTTGTTCTCGTACTCGAAAAGGCTCAGGACGTGGCGCATGGCCTCGACCCTGGCCCGCTTCTTGTCATTGCTCTTGATCACCGTCCACGGGGCCTCCTCGGTGTCGGTGTGGACGAACATGTCCTCCTTGGCGGCGGTGTACTCCTCCCATTTGTCGAGCGACTGCAGGTCCATCGGCGACAGCTTCCACTGCCGTACCGGATCGACCTGGCGGATCACGAACCGGGTGCGCTGCTCGGAACGCGAGACCGAGAACCAGAACTTCACCAGGTGGATGCCGTCGCGGACGAGCATCCGCTCGAACTCGGGCGCCTGTTCCAGGAACTCCAGGTACTCCCCGGGAGTGCAGAAGCCCATCACCCGCTCGACCCCGGCGCGGTTGTACCAGGAACGGTCGAAGAAGACCATCTCTCCGGCGGACGGCAGGTGGTAGACGTAGCGCTGGAAGTACCACTGGGTGCTCTCGCGCTCGCTCGGCTTCTCCAGCGCCACCACGTTCGCCCCGCGGGGGTTGAGGTGCTCCATGAACCGCTTGATCGTGCCGCCCTTGCCCGCCGCGTCGCGCCCCTCGAAGAGGATGACCAGGCGTCCCCCGGTGTCCTTGATCCAGTACTGGAGCTTGAGCAGCTCGATCTGGAGCAGCCGCTTGAGCCGGTCGTACTCGGCCCGGTTCATCCGTTCCCCGTAGGGATACTTCTCCCGCCAGGTGTCGACGGGGGTGCCGTCCAGGCGGATCAGAACGGGGTCGTCGTCGTCATCGTCGTCGACCCGCAGGTTGGACAGGTCATCGAGCAGGTTCCCGCGGGCCAGCGCCGAACGGAGGTCCAGAACGGGGAACCGCTCCTTTGCGGGCTCCGCCTCTGCCATCGTTCCCTTCCCCTCGGGCGGACATGGGATCCGCCCTCGTCCTGCCCCCTACCTCGCTTTGAGCAGGCTAATCATCGGCGGGCTGCCCGGTTTGCACCGATCTCGTTTGGCGTCATGTAAAACCTACTAAACAAGTAGGACTTGACGGGATTATGAGCGTGTGTTGAAGTGATGTCATGCGCCCAAAGCTCCGGCCGGCGGTCCGCGGGCACATCGACCCGCGCCCCCTCCGCCTCCCCTCGTGTCACCGCTGACCTTCTGACGATTCGCCGGCGACGCTCCCTCGCGCCCGTCCCCCTCCCCCTGGACGAACCAGCCAGAAAGGCCTCAACCATGCCCGTCGAATTCTCAGGCACCGACGGCGGTGACACGCACGGAGTATCCGCGAAAGCACCACCCCCGGCCCCGGTGACGGGCGCCCGGGTGCGCACCCATCGCGGCTACGGGGGAAACCGGGTGCTGCTCACCGCCACGCCCGCCCGGACCGCCACACTCCCGGCGGGCGGCACGGGAGACACCGAGGCCGGCGAGCCTCCGCTGAAAGTGGTCACCACCCGTCACCCCTGGCGGTGGGTGGCGGCCGCGGGCATCGCGGTGCTGCTGGCCATGGTGGCCAGCGCGCTGATCACCAACCCGGCCTGGGAGTGGGAGGTGGTCGGGGAATACCTGTTCGCCCCCTCCGTGCTGCGGGCCGTCGTCTTCACGCTGGAGCTGACCGCGCTGGGGATCGTCTTCGGCTTCCTGCTCGGCACCGTCCTGGCGCTCATGCGGTTGTCGAGGAACCCGCTGCTCAACTCGGTCGCCTGGGGCTACATCGCCCTGTTCCGGTCGGTCCCGCTGATCCTGCAGCTGCTGTTCTGGTACAACCTGGCCCTGCTGTATCCGAGAATCTCCTTCGGCGTGCCGTTCGGCCCGGCGTTCTTCGACATCGGCACGATGGACCTGATCGGCCCGGTCACCGCCGCCGCGCTCGGCCTCGCCCTGCACCAGGCCGCCTACGCCGCGGAGATCGTCCGGGCGGGGCTGCTCTCGGTGGACCACGGCCAGCGGGAGGCCGCCGCCGCACTGGGCATCCCCAGGACCAGGCAGCTGTTCCGGATCGTCCTGCCGCAGGCCATGCGGTCGATCGTGCCGACCGCGGGTAACGAGATCATCGGCCTGGTCAAGGGCACCTCGGTCGTCTACATCATGGCCCTGCCCGAGCTCTTCTACCAGGTACAGGTCATCTACAACCGCAACGGCCGGGTCATCGCCCTGCTGCTGGTCGCGACCATCTGGTACCTCGTCATGACCTCGGTGATGTCCGTCGCGCAGCACTACATCGAGCGGTACTACGGCAGGGGCCGCGCATGAGCGCCGCGATGGTCGAACTGCGGGGCGTGCACAAGAGTTTCGGGTCGCTTGAAGTGCTGCGCGGGGTGGACCTGCGGGTCGACCCCGGCGAGGTCACGGTGATCCTGGGCCCGTCGGGGTCGGGCAAGTCGACGCTACTGCGCACCGTCAACCACCTGGAGAAGGTGGACAGCGGGTCGATCAGCGTCGACGGCGAGCTGGTCGGCTACCGCAGGGCCGGCGACCGGCTGTACGAACTGCCCGAGCGCGAGATCCTCCGGCAGCGAACCAAGATCGGTTTCGTCTTCCAGAACTTCAACCTCTTCCCGCACCTGACCGTGCACCAGAACGTCACCGAGGCGCCCCTGTCGGCCCAGCGCAGGCCGAAGGCGGAGGTGGACGCGCTGGCGACCCGGCTGCTTGAGCGCGTCGGGCTCGCCGACAAGGCCCACTCCTACCCCGGCCGGCTCTCCGGCGGCCAGCAGCAGCGGGTGGCCATCGCCCGCGCCCTGGCCCTGGAGCCCAAGGTCATCCTCTTCGACGAGCCGACGTCCGCGCTGGATCCCGAACTCGTCGGTGAGGTGCTCGACACGGTGAAGGACCTCGCCGGGAGCGGCACCACCATGATCGTCGTCACCCACGAGGTCGGCTTCGCCCGCGAGGTCGCCGACACGGTGGTCTTCATGGACGAGGGCCGGATCGTCGAGCAGGGCCCTCCCGCCGAGGTGCTGGACGCCCCCAGGCACGAGCGAACCCGTCTTTTTCTCAGCAAGGTCCTCTGACCCCGCCCAACCTGAACAAGGATCGACATGTCGTTCATATCGAGGCTCGCCCCCGCCGCCGTCGCCCTGCCTCTCCTCCTCGCCGCCGCCTGCGGCACCGCCGAGCCCTCCGCCGGCACCACCGACAGTGCCGCGGTCCCATCCGCCGCCCCGTCCACGGCCGGCGGAGTCAGGATCAACACCTCGCCGGAGCAGAACCGGATCCGCGCCGACAAGGTGGACGCGATCGCCGCCAAGGTCCCCGAGGCGATCCGGTCCAAGGGCGAACTCATCGTGGGCTTCAACGGCGAGGGCGCGCCGCCCCTGGTGTCCCTGGCCGACGACGACACCACCCTGATCGGGGTGGAGACCGATTTCGCCCATCTGATCGCCGACGTGCTGGGCCTGAAGGTGCGGGAGGAGAACACCTCCTGGGAGAACCTGTTCCTGGCCGTCAAGTCCGGCAAGTACCACGCGGTGCTCAACAATGTCACGGTGACCGAGGAGCGCAAGGACATCTACGACTTCGCCACCTACCGGGTGGACCAGCTCGCCTGGCAGGTGGGCGCCTCCAGCCCGATCACCAAGATCGAGAAGCCCGCCGACATCGCCGGGCTGAACGTGTCGGTCGGATCGGGCACCAACCAGGAGAAGATCCTGCTGGAGTGGGACGCGCAGAACCAGAAGGCCGGGCTCAAGGCCGCGCAGATCCAGTACTACCAGAAGTACGGCGACGTGCTGCTCGCCCTGAAATCCGGCCGCATCCAGGCCTACCTGGGCCCGAACCCGCCCATCGCCTACCAGGTCGCCGTCGGCGGCGACAGCAGGATCGTCGGGACGCTCTCGGGCGGCGGGTCGGTCGAGGGCCTGATCGCGGTCATGACCCTGAAGGGCAACGGCCTGGTCCAGCCGGTCAACGAGGCGATCAACACGCTGATCGAGAACGGCAGGTATCTTGAGGTGCTCAAGCGCTGGGGCCTGGAGAACGAGGCGCTGCCCAAGTCGCTGATCAACCCGCCCGGCCTGCCGAGGCAGCCCAAGTGACGGTCGACTCCACCAGGCCCGCCCCCGGCGCCGAGAACATCCTCCGGACGACACCCCTGCCACGACGGACCGGCACAACCGTCGAGGTGCACCACGTGGCCGTCCGCGACCCGCGGGTCAGGCCGCTCCTTGAGGACCTGCACGCCGAGTACAACAGCCGGTACGGCCCCAACGAGGAGATCAACCGCTACCCCGACGAGCGGTTCGCCCCTGAGCAGGGGGGTGCGTTCCTCATCCTCGCCGAGGACGGACAGACCGTCGCCGGTGGCGCGTTCTTCCGCCGCGACGAGGAGACCGCCGAGCTCAAGCGGATCTGGACCCATCCGGACCACCGGCGGCGCGGCCTGGGTGTCGCCGTCGTCCGGGAGCTGGAGCGGGAGGCCGCGCGGCAGGGCTACCGCAGGATCTACCTGACCACCGGTCCCCGCCAGCCCGAGGCCGCCGGGCTGTATCTCGCGACCGGATACACCCCGCTCTACGACCAGGACGCCGATCCCGAGACGATCGGCCCCCACCCCTTCGAGAAGACCATCCGGGAAACGCGGACCGGCTGACCGTGCCACCGCCCGCCGGGGAGCGCCGGAGAGGACCTCTGCCGGACACCGACCGCCCCGACTGCCTAGGAACGGGCCGACGAGACCCAGGAGGCGTACAGGTCGGCGTAGACGCCTGGCTGCCTTACCAGCTCGGCGTGCGGGCCGCGCTGCACGATCCGGCCCCGGTCGAAGACGAACACCTCGTCGGCCGCCTCGGCGGTGGAGAGCCGGTGGGCGATGGAGACGGCGGTGCGGCCCCGGGTGACACCCTCCAGGGCTCGGGCCAGCCGTACCTCCGTCGCCGGGTCCACCGCGGAGGTGGCCTCGTCCAGCAGCAGCAGGTCGGGATCCGCCAGGTAGGCGCGGGCGAGCGCGACGAGCTGGCGCTCGCCGGCCGACAGCGACTCGCCGCGCTGGCCCACCCTGGTCGACAGGTCGGCGGGCAGCCCCTCCAGCCAGTCGGCGAGCCCCAGCTCGGTCAGGGCCAGCCGGATCTCCTCCTCGGTCGCCGAGGGGCGGCCGAAGGCGATGTTCTCGGCCAGGGTGCCGTCGAACAGGAACCCGTCCTGCGGGACCATGACGATGCGCCGGCGCAGCGAGGAGAACCTGACGGTCCGCAGGTCGTGGCCGTCCACCGTGATCCGTCCCGAGACGGGGTCCATCAGGCGGGTGAGCAGCTTGGCGAAGGTGGTCTTGCCGGAGCCGGTCTCCCCCACCACGGCGATCCGCGAGCGGGGCGGGATGTCCGCCGAGACCTCGTGCAGCACCGGCACCCCGCCGGAATAGGCGAACCCGACGTTCTCGAAGGAGACCGAGATGGGACCGCGCGGCAGCTCGACGCCCTCCGGGCCGGGGTCGGCGACGTCGGGCGGGGTGTCGAGCACGCCGAGGATGCGCCGCCATCCGGCGACGGCGTTCTGCGCCTCGTTGAGTACCTCGGTGGCGATCTGCATCGGCGAGACGAAGAGCGTGATGAGGAACAGGAAGGCGACCAGGCTCCCCACGGTGATATCGCCGGCCAGGCCGAGCCGCACCCCGACCAGCACCACGGCGGCCAGGGCCACCGAGGCGACGATCTCGGTCAGCGGGAACACCGTCGCGACGATCCGCTGGGTGCGGGCCTGCGCCGCCTTGTTGGCGTCGATCGCGACGTCGAGCCTTTCCGCCGTACGGGCCTCGGAGCCGTGGGCCCTGATCACCGCGGCGCCCACCACCGACTCGCTGACCGCCGAGAGCATGTCGCCGGTACGCTCGCGGACCCGGGTGTAGGCGCCGGAGAGCCACCGCTGGAAGCGCGGCAGCACGACCATGAGCGGCAGGAAGCAGGCCCACACCACCAGGGTGAGCTGCCAGGAGTAGACGAACATCAGCACGGTGGCGACCAGGAGCTGCCCCGGGGTGATGATGATCATCAGCCCGCCCCACTGCATGAACGTGCTGATCTGGTCGACATCGCCGGTGACCCGGGAGACGAGGGCGCCGCGCCGCTCGGAGTTCTGGGTGAGCACCGACAGGTCGTGCACGTGCCGGAAGCCGCGCACCCTGAGCGCGGCCAGGGAGGACTCGGTGGCCCGGTAGAGGCGGACGTTCATCAGGTACCCGCACAGCGCGGTGAGCGCCACGGCGGCGGCGCACAGCAGCACCGCGGTGCGCACGTAGGCCAGGTCGGGGGTCGCTCCGCCGAGCCCGGTGTCGATGGTCTGCTGGACCGCGATCGGTACGATGATCTTGCCGACCGTGGCGACCACGGCCAGCACGAGCGTTCCGGCCAGCCCCTTGCGGAACTCCGGCGTGAGTGACAGCCCGTGCCTGACGGTGGCCACCCCGGAACGCTCGACCCCCTGAAGCGAGCTCAAGCGCTGACCTCTTCCTCTTGCTCGGCGTCGAGCGCCTCGCGCTCGGCTTCCTGACGTTCGTAGGCGGTGACCAGATTGCGGTAGCCCGCGCAGCGGGCGAGCAGCTCCGCGTGGCCGCCTCGGTCGACGACCCGGCCGTGCTCCAGGTAGACGACCTCGTCGGCCAGGGCGATGGTGGCCATCCGGTAGGCGATGACGACCACCGTGGAGGCCTGGGCCGCGTCCCTGAGCCCGTACAGGATCCTGGCCTCGACCTGCGGGTCGACGCTGGAGGTGGCGTCGTCCAGGACGAGCAGCCGGGGGCGGCGCACCAGCGCGCGGGCCAGCGCGATCCGCTGGCGCTGGCCACCGGAGAGGCTGGTGCCGCGCTCGCCGACCTTGGTGTCCAGCCCCGAGGGAAGGGCGCTGACGAACCCCTCGGCCTGGGCCAGGCGCAGTGCCGCCCAGACCTCCTCGTCGCCGACCGGCAGGCCGAGGGTGACGTTGCCCCGTACGGTGTCGTCGAACAGGAACGTCTGCTGCGGCACCAACGCCACCGCGTCGCTGACCCCGCCCCTGGTGACCTCGCGCAGGTCCGTGCCGTCCAGCAGGACGGTGCCCCGCGCCGGATCGACCAGGCGGACGAGGGTCTGGGCGAGCGTGGACTTGCCGGACCCGGTGGGGCCGACCAGGGCGACGGTGCGGCCGGGGGCGACCTCCAGGCTCACGTCGTGCAGGACGGGGAAGTCATCGTCACCGTCACCGCCGCCGTAGGCGTAACCGAGGTCGCGGACCTCCAGCCTGGCGGGGTCGGCGCCGGTCAGCTCGACGGCGCCGTGCTCCATGGAGCCGGTCGCCTCGAGCACCGCCCTGATCCGCCCGTAGCCGACGACCGCCCGGGGCAGCTCGGCGAGCACCCAGCCCAGCGCGCGGATCGGGAAGGCCAGCAGGGTGAACAGGTAGGCGACCTGGACGAGCACGCCGGAGCCGATCGCGCCGCTCTCCAGCCGCATCACGCCGATCAGCAGCACGGCGAGCACGCCCAGGGTGGGCAGCGCCTCAAGCACCGGGTCGAACAGGCCGCGGACCCGGCCGACGGCGATGTTGGCATCGCGCAGCTCGTGGGCCTTGGCCAGGAACCTGGCGGTCTCCTCGTCCTCGCGGCCGAGGGTCTTGACGACCAGAGCGCCGTCGAAGCTCTCGTGGGCGATCTCGCTGACCTCGGCGCGCAGCTGCTGGGCGCGGGTGGCCAGCGGGTTGAGCCTTCGCTGGTAGACCAGGTTGAGCACGGCGATCGCGGGAAAGACCAGGAAACCGACGAGGGCGAGGATCGGGTCGGTGATCACCATTGCGACGGCCGCGGTGACCAGCATCACCACGACGCCGACCGCCATCGGCAGCGGCGCGAGCGGCGCCCAGGCGGCCTCGACGTCGGAGCCGGCGTTCGACAGCAGCTGCCCGGTCGGGTGCCTGTGGTGCCAGGCCAGCGGGAGCCTCAGATACTGCCGGGTGACGTCCCGGCGGGAGCGGGCCTGCATCCGGTACTGCATGACCCCGGCGAAATACCGCCGTCCCGCCACGCCCAGCGCCTTGATCAGGGAGACCCCGAGGATGAGGAGCGCGCCGAAGGCCAGCGCGCCGGTCGTGATCCGCCCGTTCTCGAAGGCGGGCAGCACGACGTGGTCGGTCGCCCAGCCGAGCGCCCACGCCGCGGCGACGGTCATCAGGCCGTACAGGGCGCTGGACAGCACCGCGGCAGCGAAGATCGACTTTTCAGCCCGGATCGCCACCCCGAGGACACCGAGCCCCTGTCGCATGACTGCGGTGGTCACCTTGCTCGCCACGCGGGAGGTGTCCTTTCGACGGGAAACATTGCTACCTAAGTCCCTATCACTCTGGATCATGCGGTTATTCCCGAACCACCTCCGACAAGATCGCACCCACACCTCTGGTTGCTCACACAACGACCTTGTTAGGATCATCAAATGAATCACGCCCGTGCCGAACGCGCCGCGCTCAGCGACCTGTTCGCCCAGCTCGGCCCGGATGCCCCTACGCTCTGCGAGGGCTGGACAACCTTCGACCTCGCCGCCCACCTCGTCCTGCGCGAGCGCCGCGCCGACGCGCTCGGAGGCATCCTCCTCAAGCCGCTGGCCGGATACACCGGCAGGGTGCAGGAGTCGCTGAAGACCAGAAAGGGCTACCCGGGCCTCGTCGAGCTCGTGCGTTCGGGGCCGTCCGGGCTCTACCGCCTTCCCGGCCTCGACCAGACCGTCAACACGGTGGAGTTCTTCATCCACCACGAGGACGTGCGGCGCGCACAGCGGGTCTGGGAGCCGCGCGAGCTGCCCGCCGACCTTGAGGAGAGGTTCTGGAAGCAGATCCGCGCCGGCATCCGGGTGTTCCTCCGCCGCTCCCCCGTCCGGGTGATCCTGCACCGCATCGGCGGAGGCGTCGCCATCGGCGGTTCCAAGGACGCCACGCAGCAGGTCGAGGTGACGGGCCGGGCCGGGGAACTGCTGCTGTTCTGCTTCGGCCGCCAGGCCCACGCCAAGGTCGACCTGAGCGGCGACGACGAGGCGGTGGCCAGGCTGATGGACGCCCCCCTGGGCGTCTAAGGGCTGTGCGCCCGGCCGGCTCGCTCACGGCCCGTGCGAGATCGTGACCGAGCCGGGACACGCACACGCCAGGCGTCGCGCGTTCGCCCCCCGGTCTCACCCGGGGCCCGGGGCGACCGGATGCCACCGGACACCAAGCCCCCTTGGTTTTACCGCACACCGGTATTCGCGATCCCGCCGCCCGCCCCTAGCCCTACCGGTATACCTGGCTGTGAGGATTGGACAGGAGCACCTCGGCCACCGCACGATGGCTGGTGTGACCTATGCCAAACTCGCGACCAGACCATGGTTTGCCCCTATGGGATGGGTATGATCATCAAAATCCGGGAGCCACCCGGGCCGCAGATGCCAAAGATCGATAAAATTCGGGTATATACGGCTGGGATTGGAACTGCCAGGAGGCCCCCATGCAGGTCAAGAAGGTCCTCACCTACCTCGGGGTAGCGTTCGTGGTCTTCTATCTGTTCACCAAGCCCGCCGAGGCGGCGGGCGCGGTCAACGGAGTCTTCGACGGGATCGTGAGGGGAGCAGACCAGTTGGCTCTGTTCGTGACACGAGTACTTAGCTGACCGACCGGCGGGAACCCCCCGCCCCGAACCATGTCATCCGCGCTCCTGACCGATCCACGGGGGAGCGCCACACTCCCCCGACGCCAGACCGCCGCACCGTTCGCTTCGCCGATCCCGAGAGCGCATCACAAGGATCGCCGTAGGCCGCCACCCCCTGCCCGTGAGCCCCCGACGAAACCCCACCCGCCGCCCAGAGCCGCGCGGCGAACGACCTGACCCGATCATGGATGACCACGGGAAACATCACGGTACTCCCTTGATGATCTTTCCGGCACCTTGAGGGGAAGGTCCGTTTCTCGTACGGGGGGATCGTTCATGCGGGGCACGCGGGGTTTCTCCCTGGTCGGGTCGCTCATCGCCGGAGCCGTCACGTTCGGCCTACCGGCGACCTCACAGGTCACCTTCGCGACCCCTGCATCCGTCCAGGCACCGTCCCCCGCCCCGTCACCGGCCTCCGCCCCGGCGTCCGGCTTCAAGGGCCCGGCAACGGTAGGGACGGCGGCCGGTGACGGGACCGAACGGCCCGTCGGGCGAGGCGCCGTTCCCCCGCCGCCCTCCGCCCACCCGTTCCTCGGCCACTTCGGCGCCCCCGTCGACCGGCCGCTGAAGGGCAGGATCACCCTGGCCAACCCGACCGGCGCGCCGCTCGGTTTCAGGGTGGCCGACCCCACCCTGCTGCCCACCGGGATCACGCTCGACGCCGACGGCCTGCTCGGCGGCGCCTCCCGGGTGCCCGGCATCTGGACGGTCCCGGTCGAGGCGTGCACTCCCTCCGGCGCCTGCGCCACCGGCGCGGTGACGATCACCATCACCTGCCGCTGCGCCCGCCCGCTCCCCTCAGCCCCGGCCCCGGCCTCTTTCCCCCCGGCTGCCCCCGCGACGCCGAACACTCTGTGGTAGCGGGGTTCCACCGCATAACAACAGGTCAAAGACCGTTGGAACCCCCCGAACCGATCCGGGGGAAACACCAAGGTGCTTCCACTCTCCCCGGAGACGTGTTACGCAGAAAGCGTGGGAGATCATCACGACGCCGGCGGAGCCGACACGCTCGACTCCGCGACACGACGCGTCATCGAACGTGTCACCGAACGCGTCAACACCGACGGCATCAAACTGATCCGCTTCCTGTACGCCGACCACGGCGGCGTGATCAGGGGTAAGGCCACCTCCCACTCCCTGCTGGCCGAACGGCTCCGTACCGGCATCGGGCACACCGTCGCGATGATGGCGATGAACATGCTCGACGAACTCCAGGACGTCAAGGGGCTCGGCCCGGTCGGCGAGGTCCGTCTCGTCCCCGACCCGGCCACCTTCGTCCAGTTGCCCTACGCCCCCGGCTCGGCCGCCATGCTGTCGGACCTGCGCCAGATCGACGGCTCCCCCTGGCCCGCCTGCCCGCGCACCTTCCTGCGCGAGGCCGTGGCCGCCCTGGCCGACGAGGGCCGTGTCCTCGTCGCCGCCTTCGAACCCGAGTTCACCCTCGGCCGCCGCGAACCCGACCCCGAGGGCGGCCTGGACCGCCTGGTCCCCGCCGACGACAGCCTCTGCTACTCGACGACCGGCTTCAACCAGGCCCACGACTACGCGACGACTTTGGTCCACGCCCTGGAGAGCCAGGGCCTGCGGGTCGAGCACTATCACCCGGAACTGGGCCACGGCCAGCAGGAGTTGTCGATCCGCCACGCCTCCGCCCTGCACGCCGCCGACAACCACCTGATCTACCGCGAGACCGTCAGGGGCGTCGCCACCCGCATGTCGATGTGGGCCTCCCTCGCCCCCAAACCCCTTGCCGACCAGGCGGGCAACGGCACCCACCTGCACCTGTCCCTCTGGGACCCCGACCTGCGCACCAACATCTTCGCCGACCCCTCCGACCGGTACGGCCTGTCGGTCACGGCCTACCACTTCATCGGCGGCCTGATCGCCCACCTGCCCGCGCTCACCGCGCTGACCTGCGGCTCGGTGAACAGCTTCCGGCGTCTCACCCCGAGGGCATGGTCGAGCGCGTACGCCTGCTACGGAATGGACAACCGCGAGGCCGCGGTGCGCATCTGCTCCCCCACCGGCCGGGACGCCGCGGCGTCCACCAACCTGGAGCTGAAACCCTCCGACTCCTCGGCCAACCCCTACCTGTCGCTCGGCGCCGTCATCCACGCCGGCCTGGACGGCATCCGCCGCCGGCTCGACCCCGGTGCCCCCGTCGGCGTCGACCCCGCCACCCTCCCCGCCGGCCAGGTCCCCCGCCTTCCGGCCTCCCTGGACGAGGCCCTGGACGCCCTGGAGGCCGACGAACTCCTCATGCACGCCCTCGGCCCCCTGCGCGCCTCCGCCTACCTCGCCGTCAAACGCTCCGAGGCCCGCTCCTTCGCCGCCCACAACACCGCCTACGAACTGTTCCACCACTTCCGGGTCTTCTGACCGAAGGCTCGGATGCCGTCAGAGCGTCCCCTCGTGACCCGGCAGGACCAGGCCGAAGAAGTCCTGCGCCGTGTAGCCGCCGATTCGCCGCGCCTTGCCGGTTTCGACGTTCAGCGCGTAGGCGGTGACGGTCACATAGGGCGGATCGGTCGTCGTGGCCGGGGCGTCATCCGCCGCGGGAAGCCGTTTGCCCATGCACACCGGGTTGGGAATGGCGATGACGGTGATCTCCCTGGGGTTCAGCCAGGCGCGCAGGGAGACGTTGTGGGTCTTGGTGGGCAGGCCGCTCACCGTGACCTTCCGGCGCACCTTGCCGGTCCTCGCGTCCAGGTGTGCGAGGGCGCCCGTCAGGCACGGCTTGAAGTTACTGGTCATAAGGTTCTCCAGTCCGACGACCGTTTCGCCGTCGGGAGCCAGCGCGCCGAACTTGTAGGCCCGCGGGAGGGTGACCGCGGCCTGGTTTCCGGCCGTGGACGTCGTCCACAGGTGGGACATCATCTGCAGGCGGGACTTGGGCGAATACTCCGCCAGCATCACGGTGTCGCCGTCCTTGGAGATGCCGATGGGGTTCCCCCCGTTCGGCAGCGGCCGGGTCATCCGCTCGCGCATGTCGATCAGCATGGCCGGGTCCTTCAGGGGAGGACGCTTGGTGAACGCCAGGAAGCGGCCGTCGTCGGACATCAGGAGGTGGGAGACGGAGCCGAGCCACGCTGTGGGGATCTTGACGGGAGCCGCCAGCTCGTCGCCGCTGTCCAGCTCACGGACCTTGAAGGTGCTCTCCTTGACGGCGTAGTAGGCGATCCTGCGCCCGTCCTGGCTGATCGCCAGCGGGCTGCTGAAACCGGTCAGCGCCTCGGGAACGTGGTAGGTCCTCCCCGCGCGGGTGACCACCCGCCAGGCGCCGTCCCTGCAGTCCGGCGGGGCCACGCCTTCGGACGGGTTGCAGAAGGTCTTGTACGCGTGGCTCAGCGGGCCCACTCCCCGGTCCGGCAGATCGGTGACTCCGCCGGTCCCGGAGGAGTCCTGCCGTTCCGTGGGCAGCAGCCGCACCCCGGCCGTCGCGCCGAGCACGATGACGGTGACCGTGACGGCCGCGACGAGTGCGGTGACGGTCCGGCGCCTGCGGTCGTGGATTCTGATCGTCCGCTCGGCCAGATCCACCCTTGGGGAGTCTTCGGCGATGTCGTCGAGCACCTGCCGCAGCCAGGTCATCGGTGTGCCTCCTGAGTATCGGCCTGATCTTCCAGTTCGGAGAATTTGGGGGCCAGTTCCGGCGCCAGGACTCGTAAGCGGTTCAGTGCCTGATGGGCCTGGCTCTTGACCGTGCCGACCGAACAGCCCATCAGCTCGGCGGTCTCACGTTCGGTGCGGTCCTCGTAGAAACGCAGGACGATCACCGCACGCTGTTTCGGGGGCAGCCGCAGGAGCGCCTGGCGCACGACGATCCGGATGACCGTGGAGTCCTCGCTCGAATAGGCCACCTCGGGCGGGTCGGCCCGCGGAAGTTCGTTCCCGGTCCGGCGCCGCAGCCATGAGATGTACTGGTTCACCAGCGCTTTCCGCGCGTACGCCTCCGGCCTGTCAAGACTCAGCACCTTCGACCAGCGCCTGATGATCTTGATTAGGACACTCTGCAGCAGGTCCTCGGCAAGATGCGCGTCTCCGGTGAGCAGGTACGCCGTGCGCATCAACGACTGCTGGTGAGCGTCCACGAATTCACGGAAGCTGTCATTGCGATCCAATGTTTCTCCTCCCGACTGGTACAAACGCCGGCGAGGAGCAAGAAGGTTGGGTGGCGGACCCGAATTAAACGACCTGCGCGAACGTGCGACCCAGGAGCCGGGAAACGCCAACGAACCACTACAGGGCCTTGGCCGCGCTCTCGATCGCGCGCCGGATGGGTTCGTACCCGGTGCACCGGCACAGGTTGGACGTGAGGAGTTCCCGCAGCCGCTCCGGATCCTCGACGATCGCGGGGTCGGACTCCAGCGCGGCGACGGCGAGCATGAGGAACCCCGGCGTGCAGAAACCGCACTGCAGCGCGTGCTCGGCGGAGAACGCCCGCTGGAGCGGATGCGGCTCACCGTCGCGGCCCGCCAACCCCTCCACGGTACGCACCGAACGCCCGTCGCACTGCACGGCCAGCAGCAGGCAGGAACGGACCGCACGGCCGTCGACCACGACCGTGCACGAACCGCAGACTCCCTGCTCACAGCCAAGGTGCGTGCCGGTCAGCCCGCAGTCCTCACGCAACACGTCGCCAAGGGCGCGCCGGGGTTCCACGTCCAGATGGTGCACCCGGCCGTTCACCGTGAGCGTGATGTTCATCGCCGCTCCCCCGCTGATCCGTCATGTCCGGCGTGCGCCTGCCGATCCGAGGCCGCCTGGTACAGGGCACGGCCGACGAGGACGGCGACGACCTGCCGCTGGTATTCGACGTCGGCGTACGGCTGGGCACAGGGGTCGGCGTCACCCTCGGCGGCGATCCCGGCGGCGCGATCGAACGGATGGCCGTCAAGCGGCGCCGGGTAGGAGAAGGAGGCGCCGATCTCGGCGCCGATCAACGACAGCTCGGCGGCGTGCGCCCGTACCGGCCTGTCCGCGGCGTTGGCGAGTCCGATGAACGCCTGGGTGATCACTCCGTCGAGCACGGTCAGGGCCACCGCGACCGCGATCTGGGCGAAGCCGGCGTGCGTCCGCCGGTGCTCGACGAACGCGACCCCGACGGTGTCGTCGAGCAGCGGGAGCCGGACAGAAGTGATCATCTCCTGCGGCCGGCACTCGGTCCGGTGGGGGCCGTGGAAGTAGTCACGGGCTGCGATCATTCGCACGCCCGCTGGCCCGCGCAACTCGATGTCGGCGTCCAGGCCCACGGCGATGGCGCCCCATTCGGCGGCGGGGTGTGCCCAGGCCAGGCTGCCCGCCATGGTGCCCAGAGCGCGAATCGGCGGGTGCGCGATGTTGACGACGGTGCGCGAGAGCAGCCTGCCGAGCGGACCGGGCGCCACCCGGGGCGACTCGAAGGCACGGTGCCGGACCAGCGCCCCGACCTGCAACCCGCCGTCCTGCACCCGCAGGTGATCGAGGCCCTGGACCCGGTTGATGTCCACCACCAACTCCGGGAGACAGCGCCGACAGCGCATCTCCATGATCAGGCTCTGCCCGCCGGCGAGTATCCGCGCCCGCTCCCCGACCTCGGCGAGCGCACCCACCGCCTCGCCCACGGTCCCCGGCACGACGTAGTCGAAAGCGGCGGGCTTCACAGCCCCTCCCCCACCGTCGGACCCGCGCCGGTGGCCGGCACGACATGGCCGAAGACAACGGGCCTCACGACCACTCCCCCACCATCGGACCCACCGTCGGGCCCACCGTCGGACCCACTGCCGACCCCGCCGAGGAACCGACCGCCGAAGCGCGGGCCGCCCGCCACACCACGTCCGGGGTGAGCGGCATCCGCAGCAGGTCTGGATCGGTGACCCCCAACGCGTCGGCGACCGCGTTGACAATGGCCGCGGGAGTGCCGATGCACCCCGACTCCCCGGCTCCCTTGGCTCCCAGCGGCGTCCACGGCGTCGGAGTGCTGGTCTCCCGCACCTCCATCGGCGGCATCTCGGCGAACGTCGGCAGCAGGTAGTCCAGCAGGCCGTAGGGCAGCAGCGGCACCCCGGCCTCGTCGTAGGGCACCCCCTCGTACAGCGCCTGCCCGATCCCCTGCGCGATCGACCCCCTGGCCTGCCCCGCGACCGCCGCCGGATTGAGCATCACCCCGCAGTCGTCCACCGCGACCAGCCGGAGCACCCGTACGGTGCCCAGGCCCGGGTCGACCTCGACGACGGCGGCGTGTGTGCCGAACGGAAACGCCATACCCGACTCGAACCGCTCGTCCACCCGCAACGACCCGGTGACCCGCACCAGCTCGCCGAGGTCCAGCGCGACCGCGTCGTCCGTGCGGGAGCTCAGCGTGCCGCCGGACCAGACCACCTCCCCGACCGGCAGCCGCCACAGCCGCGCGGCCCGCTCCCGCGCCAGGTCGATCAGCGCGGTGGCCGCGCGGTGCAGGGCCGGGCCGCCCACCTGTGCCGAGCGGCTGGCGTACGAGCCGATCCCGTCGGCCAGTTCGTCGGTGTCTCCTTCCACGAACCGGACCCGCGAGGAGTCCAGGCCGAGGGTGGCGGCCACCAGCGAGGAGAAGGTCGTCTCGTGGCTCTGCCCGCTGGAGGCGGTGCCGCACCTGGCGATCACCGTGCCGTCCGGGCACGCCTCGACGCCGCCGAACTCGTGCAGGCCACCCTCCTCACCTCCGGATCGTTCGACGTAGCAGGAGAGCCCGATGCCCAGGGGCAGGGCGGTCGCAGAGGCCCGGCGCCGGGCCTGCTCGGCCCGCCACCCGTCGTAGTCGAGGGTCTTCAGCGCCAGATCCAGCGCCCCGGCGTAGTTCCCGCTGTCGTAGCGCCTGCCGGTGGGCGTCTCGTACGGGAAACGCTCGGGTGGGATGAAGTTGCGTCGCCGTAGTTCCGCCGGGTCCATGCCCAGCCGATCGGCCAGCACGTCCATCGACCTCTCCAGCGCGAACGCCGCCTCCGGCCGCCCGGCGCCGCGATAGGGGTAGGTCGGCATGGTGGTGGTCAGCACCGAACGAACCGTGGCGTGCACCAGGGGCGTGGTGTAGGCGCCGGTGGCCATCCAGGCGGTCTGCATCGGCAGCCCCGCCCCGATGTGCGGATATGCCCCCACGTCGGCGTCGATCCTCAGCTCGTACGCGAGCAGCAGCCCCTCGGCGTCGGCGGCCAGCCGGACCCGCTGATCCTGCCCCCGGCCCCGGGTGGCGGCCAGCAACGACTCGGCGCGGTCCTCGATCCACCGGATCGGCGCCCCCAGCGTCACCGCCAGAAAGGCGACCGTGAGGTACTCGGGAAAGGTGGCGCTCTTCGACCCGAACGCACCGCCGCTGTCGGGTGTCACCACCCTGATCCGCTCAACGGGCAGGCCCAGTGCCCCGGCCAACTCCCGCCGGAGCCGGTACGGCGCCTGATGGGAGCACCACACGGTCAGCCGGTCCTCCTCGGGGACCGCGAGGAACGCCCGGCACTCCATCGGCGACGGCAGCAGCAACTGCTGGCGGTAACGCGCCTCCACCACGACCGCCGCCCGCCCCCAGACGGCCTCGTCGATCGGCACACCGACCGACCGTTCCAGCACCACGTTGTCCAGGCCCTCGAACAACGGAACAGAGCCGTCCAGGGCCTCGGCCACCGACACCGCGGGCGGAAGCGGATCCGTCCGCACGACGACCTCGGCCACCCCGTCCTCGGCCCGGTAGCGGTCCTCCCCGACCACCACCGCGACCGCCTCACCCGCGTACCGCACCCGGTCGACAGCCAGCGACGGCCACACCCGCCCCGCCACCACCTCCGCCGAGGACATCCCGGCGAGAGCCGTCAGGGGAACCGGCGGCAACCCCGGAAGATCGGCAGCCGCCCAGGCCCCCCGCACCCCGGGAACCCGACGAGCCGGAGCGCAGTTCACCTCGCGCAACCGGCCGTGTGCCACAGAACTCCGTACGAACGCCGCGTCCAGGCATCCCGGCACCGCGATGTCGGCGACGTAGCGGCCATGACCGGTGAGCAGCCGCGCGTCTTCCCGCCTAGCCCAGCCATGTGCCACGACGTCCTCCACCCCCGGATTCGGCCCAGCAATTCTAACTCACATAATGCCCATAAAACTTATATATTACTTTGACTCAAAGCCTGCTGGAATCAGACCCACAGCACAAATCTCCCCAAAAATCCACTACACCCATGCCAAGATAACCACTCACTTCAAACGAGGAATCATCCCCGGATCTCACAAATCAATAAAATGAATGAAGAGGGCACGACCACCTCAAGCTTCAGCGAAGCCAGGGAGCAGCCCAGCCCCTGCCCCCTCCTCCTCCCAGCAGCACCGCAACTCCTCCCAGCAGCACCACAACCACGCCCCCAACCCCAATCACCCCAATTACCCCACCAGCCCCACCAGCCCCAAAGAAGAAGCCCAGCCCTGCACTCCTCCCCACAGCAGCAGTTCGACCACAGCGCCCACCCCTCAACCGGCCCCAAAGAAGAAGCCCAGCCCTGAGCTCCTTCCCACAGCAGCGCTTCAGCTACGGCGCCCGCCCTTCAACCCACCCCAGACGAAGGCTTCAGCATCAGGACGCACCCTGAGCGGCCGGAAACAAAGCGACTACGACCCGCACCCCATACGAACAGCACCAAGTGCGCGGAGGTGGGCCGGTGTTCCGGGCGGCGTATAAGCAAGCGCAACCCCAGGCGCCCGAGCAGGCCGGAGGCCTGAAGAACCAGACCCCCACCACGACGGCCGCCCGGAACACCGGCCCACCGCAGCGCGAACCACGCTGACCGGCAGGACGAAACAGACGCACCCACTCGCCGAACGAGGAACGAGGAACGAGGAACGAGGAACGAGGAACGACGTCAGCGAACGGGATACCCCGCCCCCCGCAAAGCGTCCTTCACATCACCGATCTTGAGCTGCCCGAAGTGGAACACCGACGCCGCCAGCACGGCGTCCGCCCCCGCCTCCACCGCCGGAGGGAAATCGGCGACAGAACCCGCACCACCACTGGCGATCACCGGAACCGACACCACGGCCCGTACCGCCCGGATCATCTCCAGGTCGTAGCCGTCCCGGGTCCCGTCGCCGTCCATCGAGTTGAGCAGGATCTCCCCCGCCCCCAGTTCGGCACCCCGCCGGGCCCACTCCACCGCGTCGATCCCGGTCCCCCGGCGACCACCGTGCGTGGTCACCTCGAAACCGGACGGCGTCGGCGGCCCGTCGACGACCCGGCGGGCGTCCACCGAGAGCACGATGCACTGCGCCCCGTACCGCTGCGCGGCCTCGGTCAGAAGCTCGGGCCTGGCGATCGCCGCGGTGTTCAGCCCCACCTTGTCCGCGCCCGCCCGCAGCAGCCTGTCGACATCCTCGACCGAGCGCACTCCCCCGCCCACGGTCAGCGGGATGAACACCTGCTCGGCCGTCCGGCTGACCACGTCGTACATCGTCGACCGGTCGGAGCTGGAGGCCGTGATGTCGAGGAACGTCAGCTCGTCGGCCCCCTCCGCGTCATAGCGGCGGGCCAGCTCGACCGGGTCTCCGGCATCGCGCAGGTTCTCGAAGTTGACGCCCTTGACCACCCGCCCGGCGTCCACATCCAGGCAGGGAATCACTCGTACCGCGACACTCATCGACGACTCCTCACGAACGGACGGCGGCAAGGGCGTCTTCGAGGGTGAAGGCCTGCGCGTACAGCGCCTTGCCCACGATGGCCCCCTCGACGCCGATCGGGACCAGCGAGGCCAGCGCGCGCAGGTCCTCCAGGGACGAGACCCCACCGCTGGCGACCACCGGTTTGTCAGTACGGGAGCAGACCTCGCGGAGCAGGTCCAGGTTGGGGCCGCGCAGCGTGCCGTCCTTCGTGACGTCGGTGACGACGTAGCGGGAGCAGCCGTCCTTCTCCAGCCGGGCCAGCACCTCCCACAGGTCACCGCCCTCCTGGGTCCAGCCCCGGGCGGCCAGGGTGGTCCCCCGGACGTCGAGGCCGATCGCGACCCGGTCACCGTACTCAGAGATGATCTTGGAGCACCAGGCGGGGTTCTCCAGCGCCGCGGTACCGATGTTCACCCTGCGGCAGCCGGTGGCCAGCGCGAGCTCCAGGGAGACGTCGTCACGAATGCCCCCGGACAGCTCCACCTTCACATCCAGCGCGCCGACCACCGTGGCGAGCAACTCGCGGTTGCTGCCCCGGCCGAAGGCCGCGTCGAGGTCGACCAGGTGGATCCACTCGGCACCGGCCTCCTGCCAGGCGAGCGCCGCGGACAGGGGGTCGCCGTACGACGTCTCGGTGCCGGCCGCGCCCTGGACCAGGCGGACCGCCTGACCGTCGGCGACGTCCACGGCGGGGAGCAGCTCAAGCGACATCTGTTCAAGACCTCCGGTCGAAGACAAGGGTGAGAAAAAGCGGAACGAACAGCAAGGAAAGCACGAGCACGCCGAACCGCGCCGCCCACGAGGACCACAGCAGCCAGACGATCACCTGCACGATCAGGAACAGCACCGCCGCGACGCCGTTCTGCGCCCGGCGGCGGCGGGCCTTGATGCCGCCCTGGGAGACGATCCGGACTGGCCTGCCCGGCAGCAACGCGGTCACCTTGCCGATGCGCTCGCGCCGCCGCGCCAGCCGCGCCTCCCGTGCTGCGCGCAGCGCGGCCAAGCGCGCCTGCTCGGCCTCCCGCTCGGCCCTGCGCCTGGCCCGTTCCTTACTCATCAAAGGCCCATCAAGAACTCACCCGACGGTCCCGAGCCAGTTGGTGAGCAACTGGGCTCCGGCGTCGCCCGACTTCTCCGGATGGAACTGGGTGGCCATCAGCGGGCCGTTCTCCACCGCCGCGACGAACGGCACCCCGTGCTCGGCCCAGGTGAGCAGCGGGTCGGCGAACCCGGGCCCCGCCTGGAGCTTCCAGGTCCGCACGCCGTACGAGTGCACGAAGTAGAAGCGGGTATCCGCGTCGAGCCCGGCGAACAGCACGGTCTCGGCGGGCGCCTTGACCGTGTTCCAGCCCATGTGCGGCAGGACCGGCGCCTCCAGGGACTCCACCGTGCCCGGCCACTCCCCGCAGCCCTCGGTCGTGACGCCGTGCTCGACGCCCGCCTCGAAGAGGATCTGCATGCCGACGCAGATGCCCAGCACCGGCCGCCCGGCCGACAGGCGCCGCGCGATGATCCGCTCACCCCGCACCGCGCGCAGCCCGGCCATGCACGCGGCGAACGCCCCCACGCCGGGGACGACGAGCCCGTCGGCCTCCATCGCCGCCTCGTAGTCGGCGGTCACCGTGACCTCCGCGCCGACCCGAGCCAGCGCACGCTCCGCCGAACGGAGGTTGCCCGAGCCGTAGTCGAGAACGGTTACCTTCTTCACCACCAGAGCACCGCCGCCGTGGTCGCCAGGGCCGCGAGGGCGGCGAGCAGCACCGCGCCCTTCTTCAGACCCTGTTTGAGGAATGAGACGATCCCGCCCACGAAGAAGAGCGCGACGAACGCCATCGCGATGGCCGACCAGTTGTCGCTCACCGTCTCCGCCCCCTCCGGCCGGGAGAAATCACAGCACGCCCTTCGTGCTCGGCACCCCGGTGGCGCGCGGGTCACGCTCGGATGCCGCCCGCAGCGCCCTGGCCAGGGCCTTGAACTGCGCCTCCACGATGTGGTGGGCGTTGCGGCCGTAGGGGACGCGCACGTGCAGGCAGATGGCGGCCTGGGCGACGAACGACTCCAGGATGTGCCTGGTCATCGTCGTGTCGTACTCCGGGCCGATCATCGGAGCCATGCCCTCGGGCTCGCTGTGCACCAGGTACGGCCGCCCCGACAGGTCGACCGTGACCTCCGCCAGCGACTCGTCCAGCGGGCAGGAGGCGCTGCCGAACCTCCGCAGGCCCGACTTGTCGCCCAGAGCCTCACGGAACGCGGCGCCCAGCGCGAGCGAGGTGTCCTCGATCGTGTGATGAGCGTCGATGTGCAGGTCACCCTCGGTCTTCACGACCAGGTCGAACAGCCCGTGCTTGCCGAGCTGGTTCAGCATGTGGTCGAAGAACCCGACACCGGTGGACACCTCGACGTTCCCGGTGCCGTCGAGGTCGACCTCGACCAGCACCGAGGTCTCCTTGGTGACGCGCTCGACGCGACCGCGACGCGGTGCGGCCTCGCCGCCGGCAGTGATGCTCACAGGATCTCCTCCAGGGCGGCGCGGAAGGCCGCCATCTCCTCTGTCGTTCCGATGGACACTCTCAGCCACCCGGGCGGTCCCACCTCACGGATCAGCACCCCGCGGTCCAGCAGGCCCTGCCACACCGCGCGCCGGTCCGGAAACAGCCCGAACAACACGAAGTTGGCGTCCGAGTCGGCGACCTTCAGCCCCCGGGCGCGCAACCAGTCCACGACGGCGTCGCGCTCGGCCCGCAACTCGTCGACGGCGCCGAGCAGCTCGGCGCGGTGGGCCAGCGCGACGCGCGCCGCCGTCTGGGTGAGCGTGGACAGGTGGTACGGCAGGCGGACCAGCAGCAACGCCTCGACCACCGCCGGGTGGGCGGCCAGGTAACCGAGCCGGGTGCCGGCCATGGCGAACGCCTTGGACATCGTCCGCGTGACGATCAGCCGGGGATTGTCCGGCAGCAGGGTCAGCGCCGACGGGGTGCCGGTCCGGGCGAACTCGAAGTAGGCCTCGTCCACCACCACCATGCCCGGCGCCGCCTCGACGATCCGGGCGATCACCTCCGGGTCCAAAGCGGTGCCGGTCGGGTTGTTGGGCGAGGTCAGGAAGACGACGTCGGGCCGGTGCTCCTCGATCGCGGCGACCGCCTTGCCCGGGTCGATCCCGAAGTCGTCCTCACGGGCCCCGGAGATCCACTCGGTCGAGGCCCCGGTGGTGATGATCGGGTGCATCGAGTAGGACGGCTCGAAACCCATCGCGGCGCGGCCGTGGCCGCCGAAGGCCTGCAGGATCTGCTGGAGCACCTCGTTGGAGCCGTTGGCGGCCCAGACCTGCTCCACGGCGAGGCCGTGACCGAGGTACCCGGCCAGCTCCCGGCGCAGATCGAGCGCGTCGCGGTCGGGATAGCGGTTGAGGTCGGCGGTGACGCCCCGTACGGCCTCCGCCAGCTCGGCGACCAGCGAGTCCGAGGGCCCGTAGGGGTTCTCGTTGGTGTTGAGCCTGACCGGGACGTCGATCTGGGGGGCACCGTACGGCGTACGCCCCCGGAGATCGTCTCGGATCGGCAGGTCTTCGAGCTTCACGACGGGATCTCCACCTCGAACCGGAAAGGGAAGGGCACTCACGAGGGCACCTCCCAGGCGAACCGCGCCCTGATCGCCGCACCGTGCGCCGGCAGGTCCTCGGTGTCGGCCAGCACGCACACGTGGGCGGCGGCACCGGCCAGGGCCTCGCGGCTGTAGTCGACGACGTGCACGCCGCGCAGGAACGTCTGCACCGACAGCCCCGACGAGTGGCAGGCGCAGCCGCCGGTGGGCAGCACGTGGTTGGAACCGGCCATGTAGTCGCCCAGCGAGACCGGCGCGTACGCCCCGACGAAGATCGCCCCGGCGTTGCGGACCCGGGCGGCCAGCGCGGACGCCTCCGCGGCGTGGATCTCCAGGTGCTCGGCGGCGTAGGCGTCGACGACGCGCAGCCCCGCCTCCATGTCGTCGACCAGCAGGATGCCGGACTGGCGCCCGGAGAGCGCCTCGGTGATCCGCTCGGTGTGCTTGGTGGCGGCTACCTGCCGGGGCAGCTCCCGCTCGACGGCCTCGGCCAGCTCCTCCGAGTCGGTGACGAGCACGGCGGCGGCGATCGTGTCGTGCTCGGCCTGGCTGATCAGGTCGGCGGCGACGTGCACCGGGTTGGCCGTGGAGTCGGCGAGGATCGCGATCTCGGTCGGACCCGCCTCGGAGTCGATGCCGATACGGCCCTTGAGCAGGCGCTTGGCCGCGGCGACCCAGATGTTGCCAGGGCCGGTGACCATGGTGACCGGCGGGCACTCCTCGGTGCCGTAGGCGAACATCGCCACCGCCTGGGCGCCGCCGACCGCGTAGACCTCGTCCACGCCGAGCAGCGCGCACGCCGCCAGGATGGCCGGGTGCGGCAGGCCGTCGAATTCGCGCTGCGCGGGCGAGGAGACCGCCAGGGAGGCCACCCCCGCCTCCTGGGCGGGGACGACGTTCATGACCACGCTGGAGGGGTAGACCGCCCGGCCGCCGGGGACGTACAGCCCCACGCGGTCGACGGGCACCCAGCGCTCGGTGACGGTGCCGCCCGGCACGACCTGGGTGGTGACATCGGTGCGCCGCTGGTCACGGTGGACGAGGCGGGCGCGGCGGATCGACTCCTCCAGGGCCGCCCTGACCTTCGGGTCGAGCCTCTCCAGCGCCGCGGAGATCGCCTCGGCCGACACCCGGGTGGACTCCAGCTCGACGCCGTCGAACCTGGCGGTCAGCTCCCGCACCGCGGCGACCCCACGATGATGCACGTCGTCGCAGATGGGCCGCACCTTCTCCAGGGCGGCCTCGACGTCGAGGTCGGCGCGGGGCAGCACGTCGCGAAGATCCTCGGGAAGAGGTCCTCGCAGATCGGTACGCGAAATCACCCGTTCAGTCTACGGAGGTCCGCCACCCGGTATCGTCGCGTCCATTATCCGGACAGTGCCTTTACTATGTAGATTTTAACCAGCCGCTACGCTTTCCCCGTGAGCAAGAGCAAGAGCAAGGGCGGCCAGGGAACCCCCGCGACCGTGGCCCTGACCCAGGCGGGAGCCGACTTCACCCTGCACCCCTACCAGCACGACGCGAACGCGCAGGCCTACGGCGAGGAGGCGGCCGACGCCCTCGGCGTGCCGTACGGGCAGATCTTCAAGACCCTGGTGGCCGAGGTGGAGGGCGGGCTGGCCGTCGCGGTGGTGCCGGTGGCGGGCAAACTCGATCTCAAGGCGTTCGCGGCGGCGCTGAGGAGCAAGCGGGCCGCGATGGCCGACGCGGCCAAGGTGGAGCGGGTGACCGGCTACGTGGTCGGCGGCATCAGCCCGCTGGGACAGCGCAAGCGCCTGCCGACCGTGATCGACGCCTCCGCGCTGGACTTTCCGACGATCTACTTCTCCGCCGGCCGGCGCGGGCTGCAGATCGAGACCTCCCCCTCGGAGCTGGTACGCCTCACCGGGGCCGTCACCGCGCCCATCGGCAAGAGCGGCTAGCGGAGGGATTCCGGCCCAGGGAGAGCCGGCGAAACCCCGGCCCGCCGCACAAGATGGGCCGGAGGTCCCCGGGCCGTCCTGTCGAAGAAGAGCCGGCGAAACCCCGGCCCGCCGCACAAGATGGGCCGGAGGTCCCCGGGCCGTCCTGTCGAAGGAGAGCCGGCGAAACCCCGGCCCGCCGCACAAGGTGGGCCGGAGGTCCCCGGGCCGTCCTGTCGAAGGTTGCCGAGGCGGCACACGACGGCGTTCGGCCAGACTCGTCTGCGACAGGCCGTACCGATCGGGGGACAGATGCACTACCTGACCGCTACCGAGATGCTCGAACTGCTGCGCACCAGGCAGGTCAGCGCGGTCGAGCTGCTCGAGGCGCACCTGCGGCGGATCGAGGAGGTCAACCCGGAGGTCAACGCGATCGTCACGCTGACCGCCGAGCGCGCCAGGCGGGAGGCGGAGGAGGCCGACCGGGACCTGGCCCGCGGCCACTGGCGGGGACCGCTGCACGGGCTGCCGGTCGCGCACAAGGACCTGGCCGACACCGCGGGGATCCGCACCACGTACGGCTCGCCGCTCTTCGCCGACCACGTCCCCGACACCGACGCGCCGATCGTGCGGCGGATGCGCGAGGCCGGGGCGATCACGGTCGGCAAGACCAACACCCCGGAGTTCGGCACCGGCTCGCACACCGTGAACGAGATCTTCGGCGCCACCCGCAACCCCTACGACCTGACCAGGTCGGCCGGGGGCAGCAGCGGCGGGGCCGCCGCCGCGCTGGCCACCGGCATGGTGGCACTGGCCGACGGCTCCGACATGGGCGGCTCGCTGCGCAACCCCGCCTCCTTCTGCAACGTGGCGGGGCTGCGGCCCACCCCCGGGCGGGTGCCGGCGCCGTCGGCCGTCGCGGCCTGGTTCACCCTCAGCGTGCCGGGGCCGATGGCCCGTACCGCCGGGGACCTGGCGCTGCTGATGAGCGCGGTCGCCGGGTTCGACGCCTCCTCCCCCCTGTCGATCGCCGAGAGCGGCACCGTCTTCGCCGGGCCGCTGGAGCTGGAGGCGACCGGGCTGCGCGTGGCCTGGAGCCCGGACCTGGGCGGGCTGCCCGTCGACGCGGAGACCGCCAAGGTCACCGCAGACGCCCCGGCCGCGCTCGCGGAGCTGGGCGCGCGGGTGGAGCGGGTGGAGCTGGACCTGTCGGACGCCGAGGACGCCTTCCGGATCTACCGGGCGTGGTACTACGCGCTCTGCTACGGCGACCTGCCGCAGGAGCGCCTGGGGGCGAACGTGCGCTGGAACGTCGAGCGGGGCCGCGAGGTGACCGGGGCCGACCTGGCCCGCGCCGAGCGGCTGCGCAGCGGGCTCTACCGGCGGATGGAGGCCTTCTTCGGCACCTACGACTTCCTGATCGCCCCGGTCAGCCAGGTGCCGCCGTTCCCGGTGGACGCCCCGTACGTCTCGGAGATCAACGGGCAGGCGCTGCCCGACTACCTGGCGTGGATGCGCTCGGCCTACTGGATCAGCGTGCTGCACGCCCCGGCGGCGTCGGTACCGTGCGGGTTCACCTCGGACGGGCTGCCGGTGGGCGTGCAGATCATCGGGCGCCCCTTCGCCGACATGGCGGTGCTCCGGCTGGCCCACGCCTTCGAGCGCGCCACCGGCTACGGCGCGCGCAGGCCGCCCCGCTGACCGCGACCGCCGCGCCTACCGGCCGTCGATGTCATGCGACGGCAACGGCCCGTAGGGGTCGTCCCCGCCGAACGGATGGCGCAGCGGCGAGTCGCGGTAGCCCGCGACGCCCTCCAGGACGAAGAAGGCGCCGGCGGCCAGCGTCGGCCACGCGTACAGCACGCCCCTGGCGGTCAGCGCCAGCGGCCCCGGGACCAGCGGCACGGAGCTCCCCGAGGCGGCGACGCTCACCGCGCCGAGGTTGGCCGCCTCGCCGACCAGCAGCGCGAGGTGCGCGCCGAGCAGGCCGCCCGCGGCCAGGCCCACCACCACCGGCAGCGGGCGCCCCCCGCGCGACACGCCGTAGCCGATGACCCCGCAGACCAGCCCGAGCACGCCCGTGATGACGGCGAACCAGCCGTCGGCGGCGATCAGCGCCTGCGTGGAGGGATCGGCCAGCAGCGGCCCCTCGCCCGTCACGACGTACGGGGGTCGCGGCGCGGCCAGCGACCACAGGATCCCGGCGACGACTCCGGCCAGGGCGAGCACCAGCACGGTGATCACGAAGTCACGCACAGCGCGCACCACGGCCCCCTCACCCTCTGTGCAGATGTGCCCGATGTTACCCATCCGCCCGCCTGGCGCCACCCGGGGTTCCCGCCGAGTCCCGTTACGCTTACGGGGTGAACGAAGAGGCATGGTTGATCGAACCCTCCGGGCCGCTCCGCGGTGACGTCGAGGTCCGCGGTTCCAAGAACGGCGTCTCCAAGCACATGGTCGCCGCGATGCTGGGCACCGGTGAGAGCACGATCCAGAACGCCCCGGACGTGGGTGAGGTGGGGATCACCGCGCAGATGCTGAGGGCGCTCGGCATCGACGTGGAGATCAGCTCCGGGGAGATCACCGTCTCTCCCGGGAAGCAGATCAACCCGCACGTCCCGGCGGCGTTCACCGGCCTCAACCGGATCCCGATCCTGATGCTGGGCCCGCTGCTGCACCTGGCGGGCGAGGCGTTCGTGCCGCTGGTCGGCGGCGACCCGATCGGCCGCCGGCCCGTCGACTTCCACGTCGAGGCGCTGCGCGCGATGGGCGCCGAGGTCGAGGTGAGCGACACCGGCGTGTACGCCAAGGCCAAACGGCTGCGCGGCACCCGGCTCGAACTGCCCTACCCCAGCGTCGGCGCCACCGAGACGATCCTGATGTCCGCGGTGCTGGCCGAGGGCAAGACCGTGCTGAAGGGCGCGGCGATGGAGCCCGAGGTGGTGGAGCTCGCCCTGTTCCTGCAGCGCATGGGCGCGCGCATAGAGCTGAGCCCGGACCGGCGCATCGTGATCGAGGGGGTGGAGCACCTGCACGGCGCCTCCACCTGGCTCAACGGCGACCGCATCGAGGCGTTCTCCTACCTGGCGGCCGGTCTGATCACCGGCGGCCAGGTACGGGTGCACGGCTGCCCGCAGGACCGGCTGGTCACCGCGATCACCACCCTGGCCAGGATGGGCGCCGAGGTCGACATCACCGACGACTACCTGTCGGCGTCGGCGCCGCACGGATTGCGGGCCGCGGCGGTGCAGACCGACACGCACCCGGGGTTCATGACCGACTGGCAGACGCCCCTGATGGTGCTGTTCACCCAGGCCCAGGGCATGTCGGTGCTGCACGAGACCGTGTTCGAGAACCGCCTGGTCTACGTGCCCGCACTGCAGAAGATGGGCTGCGAGATCGAGGTGTTCGACGTCTGTCTGGGCGGCCCGGCCTGCCGCTACCACGACACCAACGCCAAGCACTCGGCGGTCGTGCGCGGCGTGTCCAGGCTGAGCGGCGCCGACGTGACGCTGCCCGACATCCGGGCCGGGTTCTCCGCCGTGCTGGCCGCGGCCGCCGCGGAGGGCGTCTCCACGCTGCGCGGGGTGCACCACATCGAGCGGGGCTACCACCGGCCGTTCGAGCAGTTCGCCTCTCTCGGACTGAAGATCAGTCGAGAAAAGGTGCAGGACGGGTAAGGATTGGCAACCGGGTGTTTATGGGTGATCATCCGGTTGCACGTTACCTTGTGTGACATCGCACCCAGAGGTGAGACGCGGACCCGGCGCGTGCCTGCGCGTCCTGGCGGCCTGCGGGGTGCTCGGCGGGCTGCTGGCCGCCCTGGCCGCGCTGCCGCTGGTCGGCACGGTGGGGGTCACCGTCAACAACGTCACGAGAACCCTGACGGACCTGCCGCCGAGCCCTCGGGAGAACCCGCTCGCCCAGCGCACCGTGCTCCTGGACAGGAACGGCAAGCGGTTCGCCCAGTTCTACACGGAGAACCGGACCGTCGTACGGCTCGACCAGGTCGCCCCCGTCATGCGTGAGGCGATCGTGGCGATCGAGGACTCGCGCTTCTACGAGCACGCGGGCCTGGACATCAAGGGCACCCTGCGCGCCCTGGTGACCAACACCAGGGCGGGCGGGGTGCGCCAGGGCGGCTCCTCGCTCACCCAGCAGCTGGTGAAGAACATCCTGGTCGAGAACTCCGAGACCGAGACCGAGCGCGCCCAGGCCCGCGCGCCCAGCATCCAGCGCAAGATCACCGAGTTGCGGTACGCGCTGGCGATGGAGAAGAAGTACACCAAGGCCGAGATCCTGGAGCGCTACCTCAACATCGCCTACTTCGGCGCGGGGGCCTTCGGGGTGGAGGCCGCCGCCCAGCGGTTCTTCTCGGTCGCGGCCTCCCGGCTGACCCTGGCGCAGGCGGCGACACTGGCCGGCGCGGTCCGCACCCCGTACGTCACGGACCCGTCGCTGGACGCGGCGCGCAGGAAGAAACTGCGAGAGCGCAGGGACATCGTCCTGGAGCGGATGGCCCAGCTGTCGTACGTCCCCCGGCCCCAGGCGGAGGCCGCCATGAGACGGCCGCTGAACCTCCGGCTGCAGCCGCAGCCCGGCGGCTGCGACGGGAGCGTCTATCCCTACTTCTGCCTGTACGTGCACAGGGAGCTGCTGACCAACCCGGTCTTCGGCCACACCCGCGCGGAGCGGGAGCGCCGCCTGGCCAGGGGCGGACTGGTGCTCCGCACCACCCTGGCGCCGAGGGCCCAGCGGGCCGCGGAACGCGCCATCGCCGCGCGCGTCGGCACCAAGGACACCGAGATCGCCGCCGAGGCCATGATCCAGCCTGGCACCGGGCGGATCCGGGCCATGGCGGCGAGCAAGAAGTACGGTCTCAACAGTGGCAACAAGAACAACGGCCCTCGCACCACCTACAACCTGGTCGCCGACACCGCGCACGGAGGCGGCCAGGGATTCCAGGCGGGGTCGACGTTCAAGGTGTTCACCCTGGCGACCGCGCTCAGCCAAGGCTGGCGGTTCGACCAGGGGTTCATGACACCCGGCAGCTTCGTGCCCGACAGCGGTTTCAAGGACTGCCGGGGCCGCAAGGTCAACGACCCCGGCGCGGAGATCTTCAACGCGAGCGGCGAGGGTAAGGGCGGCCCGCAGAGCCTGTCCACCGGCACCTGGAAGTCGGTGAACATCTTCTACATGATGCTGGAGCAGCAGGTGGGCCTGTGCCCGGTCGTCAGGACCGCCAAGGCGATGGGCATCGCCCGCGCCGACGGCGCCCCGCTGCGGGAGGTGCCGACCTTCACCCTGGGGGTGAACGAGATGGACCCGGTGACCGTGGCGGCGGCGTTCGCCGCGTTCGGGGCACGGGGCCGCTACTGCCGCCCGCTGTCCATCGTCGAGATCGTCGAGCGGAACGGCAGGCACTTCCGCGTCCCGCCCAGCTGCGCGCAGGCGATCGAGCGCGACGTGGCCGACGCGGTCAACTACCTGCTGTCCGGGGTGTTCACCAAGGGCACCATGACCGGTCAGAGCATCGGCCGACCTGCGGCGGGCAAGACCGGCACCAACAACGGCTACACGTCGGCCTGGTTCGCCGGCTACACCCCCGATCTGGCCGCGGCGGTCAGCGTGGGCGACATCCGCGGCTCCTACCGCTACCCGCTGCTCGACGTCGAGATCGGCGGCGAGTACTACGGAGCGGTCCAGGGGGCCTCCCTGCCGGGGCCGATCTGGGTGTCGTCCATGTCCGCCGCCTTGCGGGACGTCTCGCCGCGTTCCTTCCACCACCCGGACATGGGCCGTTTCGGCGGCGGGTTCACCCCGGGCCTGAAGGAGGCCGAGGAGGCCGAGAAGGCCAAGCGCCGTGACGGCGAGCGTCGCGGCGAGCGGCGCGGCGAGGAGGCCCACGCGGACGGGCCCCGCCGGGCTCGCGACTTTCCCCGGAACCGCGGTTTCCACCGGGCCCGCGGTTTCCACCGGGCCGCGGGTCCGGGAGTTCACGATGGCGGAGGAGGAGGCGGCCTGCCGCCCGGCAACGCGTGGTAGAGCCGGCCCAGGTCGTCCGGCGGCCGCCGGGC
>NZ_JBEOWJ010000019.1:0-192198 GCF_040295965.1 Streptosporangium sp. NPDC002544
TGGGCCTGCCGAGCCTGCCCTGGCTGGCCCTGACACTGATCGGCCTCGGCAGCGCCGCCGCCGTGGCCACCCTGGATCGATCAGGACACCTGACGACCTCACCACAGACCACCCCGGCGACGGCGTGACGCGCCTCGGGGGTGGCCCGGCCTCGCGGAGCGGGTTCCGGTGGCCGACTACCCGTCACCGGTCGGCTCGGTGGGCGGCACCGCGGGGTCCCACCCGCGCAGCAGGCCACGGGTGACGGCCGTGACCGCGCAGCGCTGGGCGGCGTAGGCGAGGGCCATGGTGTGGTGTTCCGCGGAGAAGTCGGCGACGGCATCGGCCACGAGGAACGGCTGCAGGTCCTGCATGAAGGCGTCGCAGGCGGTCATGAGGCAGCCGATGTGGGCGTAGACACCGCAGACGATGATCTGGTCGCGGCCCATCGCGTCCATCCGGGCGCGTAGGTCGGTCATGCGGAAGGCGCTGTAGCGCCACTTGGTGAGCAGGATGTCGGACGCCGCGGGGAGAAGGCTCGCGACGATCTCACTCTCCTGCGAACCGGGGATGCCCGAGCCCCAGAAGTCCTGGAGCAGGCCGCGCTGGTGGCTGTTCTGGCCGCTGGGCTGCATCGAGTAGACGACCGGAACCCCCAGCCCGGCGCAGGCCTCGCGCAGCAGGCCGATGTTGTCGATGAGCCCGGTCAGCGGTGGGGCACCGGCGGCGAAGGGGGCGAGGAAGTAGTTCTGCATGTCATGGACCAGCAGGACGGCGCGGCGCGGATCAGGGCGCCAGGTCACCTGGTTCTCGGGAAGATCGCCTTCTCCCGGCAGCGGGTAGGAGGCGATCTGGGGAAGGGCCACGGGTACTGTCTCCTTGTCCTGTGACGGTGGGTCAGCGGTCCTGGCCCAGGCCGACGGCGTGGAGCATGGTCTGGAACTTGGCGGTGGTCTCGGCGAGCTCGGTCTCCGGCACCGAACCGGCGACGATTCCCGCACCGGCGAACAGCCTCAGGGTCTGGTCGGCGACCTCGGCACAGCGGATGGTCACGACCCACTCGCCGTCGCCCGCCGAGTCCCCCCACCCGACCAGGCCGGCGTACAGGCCGCGGTCGAACGGTTCGATCTCCTCGATGGCCTGGCGCGCGGCGCTCGCGGGGGTGCCGCAGACGGCGGGGGTGGGGTGCAGCATGGTGGCCAGCTCCAGCGACGTGACCGCGGGGTCGTCGAGCACGCCGGTGATCCGGGTCGACAGATGCCACATGGAGGCGGTGGACAGCGGCGAGGGTCCGTCGGGCACCGAGAGTTCCCGGCAGTACGGACGCAGGACCTCCACGATGCTCTCGACCACCAGCGCGTGCTCGCGAAGATCCTTGTCGGAGGCGAGCAGGGCGCGGGCCCGCTCCGCGTCGACGACGGGGTCCGGGTGGCGGGGTACGGACCCGGCCAGCGGGTTCGTGGTGATCCGGCGGCCGGACCGGGAGACGAGCAGTTCCGGGCTGGCCCCCAGCAGCGTGCGGGCGGTGGCGGTGCTCGACGGCAGGTCGACCGCGTAACCGTAGGCCTGCGGGTCGCGCCGGATGAGGTTGCGCAGCACCCGCCCGACGTCGACGGGGGCACCCAGGGTGACGTCCAGGGCGCGGGCCAGCACGATCTTCTTGAGCTCTCCCGCGGTCAGCTTGACCAGTGCCTTCTCCACTCCGCGCAGGTAGTCACCGGGGTCGGGGACCGGGCCGAATCCGGTGAACGTGCCCGTGACCTGCTCGGGACCGGCGGGCAGGCCGGCCGGTGGGCTCGTCCAGCAGACGGCGGCGGGCACCAGCAGGCGTGGCGGGCGGTCGTCGCGGAAGGGGATCGCGCCCACCACCACGGGGTTGGGGTGACCTGAGCTCCTGGCGTCCCGCAGGGCGGAGGCGACGCGGTCTCGCAGGCTCGTCGCCCCCGAATCGGGGACCTCCTGGCACACCCCCCTGGCGAGCAGGGTCCGGGTCGGCGAGGTGAAGAAGAAGGTGCCGGGTTCGTAATCCTCCAGGAGGTCCGGCATTCGGGACATGGTGAGGGTGCCGTTCGGCGACATGGGGAAAAGCTCTCCTGTCAGGAGGGGATCCAGGAATAGGAGGGACCAGCGCCGGCGGGCGGCCGGCGCTGGGAGAGGACCGTTCCGCTACCGGAGCGTGGCGCCCCCGTCGACGTACAGGTCCTGCATGGTGATGTGCCTGGCACGGTCGGAGGCCAGGAAGAGGACCGCGTTCGCGATGTCCTCGGGGTCGGCCAGGCGGCCGAGAGGGATGCCCACCCGGAAGGTGGACGGCGATCCGTCGATGGCCGCCCGCGCGTCGTGGCCGCCGGTCCACAGGGCACGCTGCATGGGGGTGTCGGTGGAACCGGGCGACACCACGTTGCAGCGGATGCCGTACGGCGCCAACTCCAGGCCGAGACACTTGGTGAACTGCGCGGCCGCCGCCTTGGAGGCCGCGTAGGCCGACATGTTCATCCGCGGCACGCCCGCGGCGTTGGACCCCACGGTGACGATCGCCCCGGATCTACGGGGGATCATCCGGCGGGCGACCGCGCGGGACAGGTGGAAGACCCCACCGGTGTTGACGGCGAAGGTCCTGGCCCAGTCGTCGTCGCTGATGGCGACGGCCGATCCCGAGCAGAGCACTCCGGCCACGTTGACGAGCAGTTCGATCGGGCCGAGGTCGGCCTCGACCCTCGCGACGACGTCGTCGACGGCGGCGCTGTCGGCGACCTGGCAGGGGTAGGCGACCGCGGTGCCGAGCCCGGCGGCGACCCGCTCGATCCGCTCGGCGTTCACGTCGAGCGCGGCGACCCGCGTGCCCGCCACCGTCAGGGCTCGCGCCACCGCCTCGCCGATGCCCTGCGCCGCACCGGTGACCACGGCCACTCCGCCTTCCGCCAGCATGTCCCCACCTCCGTCAGCCTCTCGCCGGTAGGCAGGCTAGTGCCATTACTTTAAGTCGCGCAGCAAAAACTTATAGTTACTTTTCACAGATCAGGCGGACATCACAGAGGTTGGCACGAACACTCCTGACCGCCGGACGTGGCGACGTATGAGGAGCGCGGGGGCCGGAGCTGTGCCGATTCCTGGGGCTTTCGCATGGATGACCGAGGGGCTGACGCGTTTGTCTTCTAGCTACGTCACGTCAATCGTTACGGCTTATGATCACTCTTCATGACAAGCCAGGATATTTCTGAGCAACCTTTGCATATTCCCCCTATTTCGCAAGACACTCCTCCGGCAGATCCATCGGAAGAGGAGGAAGGCAGTGGTGTCCTGGAGATGATCGAGCGCATCGGCTCGGTCGTCGTCCCGATCGGCGTCGCACTCTACGCCGTGCTCTACCTCGGCGTGCAGTCGATGTACGAGGTGTTCGAGATCAGCCCGGAGCAGGCGGGGATCGACCAGTCCGTCCTGCTCGGCCGGCTGATGGGCACCCTGATCCTGCTGCTGCTGGTCGTCCTGCCGCTGCTCGGCGTCATCGTCGGGGTGATCTGGCTGGCCGACAAGGTGACCTTCGGCACAGTCGGCAAGCTCGCGAACGCCGTACGGCGGCGGCCCTGGCTGATCGCTGTGATCGCCGCGCTGTGGTGCGGCGCGACCTACTGGGGCCTGCTCAACCTCTTCGGCGAGATCGACCTCGCTGCCAAGGTCGTCGTGGCCGTGGTGCTGGGCGTGCTGGCCTTCCTGGTGCCGTTCCGGCTGCTGCGCCGCAAGCCCGTCGGCCGCGCCGGGATGAAGGTGCTCGTCGGCGCCCTCACCGGCCTCGGCCTGGGGTTCCTGCTGATCCTGCAGATGTACAGCGGGGCGATGGAGATGCGGGAGACGGGAAAGGCCAACGATCTTCTTCCTTTCGTCGGCTTCCAGGACCAGTGGGCCGTTCTCCGGAGTGCCGAGAACGACAAGCCGCTCTACGACAGCCGGTGGATGATGCTGCTCGGCGAGAGCAACGGCGCGTATGTCCTCTACGACTGCGACAAGATGGAGACCATCCGGCGCTCCATGGACAAGACCATCCTCGAATCCATCCGGCTCAATCCGGAGCGGGAGGCGGGTTTCAAGTGCGGCACCCTCGCCGAGGAGACGCAGACGGCCGAGGCCACGGGCCAGTAGGCACGATGGGGACACCCGCGTCGCCGGTCCGATCGGCCCCGCCCGGCCCGCCGGTGGCAGGACCCGGTGTTCCGGATCCCGCCACCGGTGTCAGGACGGGTCACCGCCCTGACACGGTTGTCAAGTGTCAGGACGGCGTGCCGTCCGCGCCGCACTTGATGATCGGGCGGATGCAGTCGCGCAGGCGGCGCTCCATCTCGGCCGGGGGCCAGGCGTTGAAGAAGTCGCCGTGCATCGTGTACCCGCGCCCGGATGCCAGCCGCAGCTGTGCCGGGTCACCGCTGACCGGGTACCTCAGCACCTGGCGTAGCTTCGGCACCGGCACCGGGTGCGAGGCGGGACAGGCCCCGCCCACCGGGTAGGCCATGTGGCTCTTGTGGTCGGCCGAGTCCAGGTCCCTGCCGTTCCAGCACTGCGGGAAGTCCAGGTAGGACTCCAGCATGGTGCCCGCCGGGCAGTTGACGAAGTCCTTGGAGGACCCCACGTGCCCGGCGTGCAGGCACGACCAGCGCGCGTTGCTGCTGGGGTCGTCGATCCCGGTCGCCTTGGCGTTGCCCGCGACGATCCGCAGGCCCAGGGGCAGCGGCTGGGTCCGCGCGATGATGTCGTCGCGGACGCCCTCACCCAGGTAGTAGAACGTGGTGCCGGTGGGTTCCACCGGGGTGTTGCCGTTGTAGAGGGTCGGCACCCAGTACGACGACAGGTCGACGCGCGGGTTGCAGTTGCTGGGAGAGCTCTGCAGGGACGCCAGCGTCGTGTGGGCGTTGGTGGAGGTGCTGCCGAAGAAGCTGTGCATGTGCGACGCGCCGGGAAGTCCCGGGAAGACGATCGGGTCGTCGGGCAGGCGGTGGCTGAACGGGCAGTCGGCGAGGAACTCCGCCACCCGGACGACCGCCGCGGACGAGCCGGCGGCCTTGGACTGTGACGTCGCGCCGGCCTGCGTGCTCTGCAGGACGAGGGACGTGCCCAGGAGCGCCAGCAGTGTGGTCATCAGGGTCAGTGGGCGTAACCGGCGTCGGAGGCCGGCCCGGGAGAGTGCCGGGTGCATGGGTGACTCCTTTGGGAGGTCCCGGTACGGCTCACCGAGCCGTACCGGGGAGCGGTGGAGTTACTGGTAGACGCGTACGTAGTCGACGAGCATCTGCTTGGGGAAACCCGTGCTCGCGTCCGGCGGTCCTGGCCAGTCGCCGCCGACCGCGAGGTTGAGGATGATGTAGAAGGGGTGGTCGAAGACCCACGGGCCCCGGGTCGCCTCGACCTGGTCCTTGCTGATGGTGAAGACCGTCCGGCCGTCCAGGGTGTAGACGATGCCCTTGCTGTCCCAGTTGGCGGCCCAGACGTGGAAGTCGTCGGAGAAGTCCGCGCCTGTCGGCAGCGTGTACGGGCTGCCGACACCGCCGCCGCCGTTGTAGGCGGGTGCGTGGACCGTCGAGTAGGCGGTCTTGACGTCCTTGCCGAGGACTTCCAGGATGTCGATCTCGCCGTTGTACGGCCACGGCCTGCCGGTGAGGAAGTCGGCGCCCATCATCCAGAACGCCGGCCACAGGCCGTTGCCCTTCGGGACCTTGACCCGGGCCTCGACCCGGCCGTAGGTGAAGGTGAACTTGCCGCCGGTGTTGATCCGGCCCGAGGTGTACTGGCAGGTCCCGCCCGGGCACGCCGACCCCGGGGTGGCCTCCTGCCGGGCCGTGATGACGAGGTTGCCGTTGCCGTCCATCGCGGTGTTGTTGGGGTTGTAGTACTCCAGCTCGTTGTTCGGGCCGGTTCCCGGGTCCTGGGTCCACTTGGCCGCGTCGGGCCTGGTCCCCGCCGCGCCGTTGAACTCGTCACTCCAGACCAGCCTTGGCGGGTTGGCCGGGTCGGGCGGGAGCGGCGGCGGGGTGATGGGGGCGCCGCCGGTGCCCCAGACCTGGAACTCCCACAGTGAGTAGCCGTAGGGAGTGGCCCGCTGGGTGCCGTACATCCGCACGTAACGGCCGGTCCCGTCGACGTTCAGCGTCTGCTTGAAGCCGGTGCCGGTGGTCGTGGAGTAGATCGGCGTCCAGGTGGTCCCGTTCGCGGAGACCTGGATCTCGAACGCCTTGGCGTAGGCCGGATCCCACTGCAGCACGACCCTCTTGATCTGCGCGGTCGCGCCGAGGTCGACGGAGATCCAGCCCGGGTCGACCCAGCCGGTGGTGGAACTGGTCGCCCAGCGGGAGGCCGGGTCGCGGTCGAACGCCTTGGCCGGGGTGCACTCCCAGCAGTTTCCGTCATGTTGTGAGGTGGAGGCCGCACCGGGCTTGCCGTAGGACAGCAGCTTGAGCGCACCCGGGTCGGGATCCGGATTCGTGGAACCGGTGGTGCCGTAGACCTGGAACTCCCACAGCGAGTAGCCGTACTGGGTGGAGCGCTGGGTGCCGTACATCCGCACGTAACGGCCGGATCCGTTGACCGTCAGCGTCTGGTCGCCGCCGGTGCCGGTGGTCGTGGAGTAGATCGGCGTCCAGGTGGTGCCGTTGGGCGAGGTCTGGATCTCAAAGGCCCTGCCGTAGGCGGTCTCCCACTTCAGCGACACCTGCGTGATGGTCGCGGTGGCGCCGAGGTCGACCTGGATCCACTGCGGATCGGCGAACGCGCTGGACCAGCGGGTGCCCGCGTCGCCGTCGACGGCCGCCGACGCGGGGAAGGCCACGTTCTCCGCGGACGAGGCGGTCACCGTCTTGCCCTGGGACAGCAGGGTGTCGGCGGCGGAGGCGGGCACGACGGCGAGACAGGATGTGACGAGGGTGACGGCCGCGGCGATCATCAGGACCACACGGCGGCCGGGACTTCGAAGCGAGGGCATGGCGTCTCCTCGGGGGGCGGGGGGTGCGTACCGGTACGGGTCGGGGAGCGCTCTCTCAAGCAGAGAGTGCTCTCGTCCGACAGGGCCTGTCAAGTACCCGTTTAACCAGCAGGAAACGGACTACACATGATCCGGTAATCAACCGCACACTTCAGGGAGCGCTCCCGCAAAACGCTTTGCACCGTTGCAAGCGGCTGTGACCTGGAGTTAAGAAGATCTTTTTTAGGGAGCGTTTTCTCGGATTCCTTCACGGGTCGCCGAGGAGGAAAAATCGACTCCGTTCTCGCCACTGACAGAAATCTCATCTCTGATCACCCTTTGTGAGGGAGCGCTCTCTTCATGATCCTCGATTAGGCTCCTTGAAGGTGGCACCGCACGTTCCGGCACCACCGGCCGGTCAGCGGTACGGACTGCGGGGAGAAGCACATGAGACGACCCACCCTGGAGGCTGTCGCCACCCGGGCCGGCGTGTCCAAATCAACGGTCTCCAGGGTGGTGAACGGCGAGCCGACCGTCGCCTCGGACATCCGCGACCTGGTCATGCGGGCGGTGAACGAGCTGGGCTACGTCCCCAACCCGGCGGCGCGCAGCCTGGTGACCCGGCGCACCGACTCCATCGCGGTGATCGTCTCCGACCCACCGGCCGGGCTCGTCTCCGACGACCCGATGTTCTCCACGGTCGTGCGCGCGGCCAGCCGCGAGTTCGAGGCGGCGGGCAAGCAGGTGGTGCTCATGCTCGTGGGCTCGGATGACGCCCGCCTGCGGGCCAGGCAGTTCGTGGCCGCCCGTCACGTGGACGCGGTCATGCTCATGTCGATGCACGGCGCCGACCCGTTGCCCGCGGCGCTCGCCACGACGGGCGTCCCGCTCGTCTCACACGGCAGGCCCGCCTTTCAGGTGGCCGCGCCCTGGGTCGACAACGACAACGTCGGCGGTGCCGCCCAGGCGGTGCGGCACCTGCTGGAACGGGGGCGGCGCAGGATCGCCACCATCTCCGGGCCGCTGGACATGTCCGCGGCCCAGGACAGGCTGGGCGCCTACCGCGAGGTGCTGAGCGAGACCGGACGGCGCTCGATCGTGGCCATCGGCGACTTCACCCGGATCTCCGGAGCCGAGGCCATGGCACAGCTGCTGGAGGACGACCCCGCGCTGGACGCGGTGTTCGCCGCCAACGACCTGATGGCGATCGGCGCCATGCGGGCGCTGCGCCGGGCGGGCCGACGGGTGCCCGACGACGTGGCGGTGGTGGGGTTCGACGACATCGAGGCGGCCCTCTACACCGACCCCCCGCTCACCACGGTGCGCAGCCCGATGGGCGAGCAGGCCACCGCCTCCGCCCGCCTGCTGCTCGGCCTGCTACGAGGCGAGGACGCCGCCCCGGTGATCCTCCCGACCCGGCTCGTGATCAGGGAGTCCAGCTAGCCGCCGGGAATCGAAGGAGTTCTCGCGGGCGCGGTCCGGGGTGAACGGCGCCCCATCCCTGTGGTGGGCGCCTCGGACCTTCCCGCCGCGGGGCGCGGTGACGCACTCCGCCGCCCAGGAATGTCCTCAGGAGACGTCGCCCGGGAGGTGGGGCGGAACCCGCCCGCGCCCGACGTGGTCCCTGCCCTGGAGGGCGCGGGCCAGGCCGGTCAGCCCGAGTGTGAGGCCCGCGCGCTCGTCGGCCGTGAGCCCCTCGAACAGTGCGGCGTGCGTGGTGCGCAGGTCGGCGCCGACCCGCTCGGCGGCGGTCCATCCGTCAGGGGTGAGGCGGAGACGGTAGAAACGGCGGTTGGCCGGGTCCCGTTCGCGCGACAACCACCCCCGCCGTTCCATGCCCGCGGCCAGACGGCTCACCGTGCTCTTCTCCAGGCTCAGACGGGTGGCCAGTTCCCCCTGGGAGAGCGTCCCGGAGTCGGCGAGCTCACCGAGGGCGAACACCTCCGACAGGGAGACGCGCAGGCCACCGTAGTCATGCGGTTCGAGCAGTCCACCCGTCCTGACAAGCAGCTTCAACAGACGACGCAGCTCGTCATCGGGGAACGCCTCCCCATGAGTTGTATCGTACAACTATCTATCCTATGCTCGACAGTGCACAGTTGTGCTTTACAACTATAGGAGAGCGTCATGCGTGCCATCCATCGTGCCCGTGCGAGCCTGTTCGGTCTCTTCCACCACGGTGGCCTCTACGACCGGCTCATCAGCCGCGGATTCCGTCCCCTCTACACCAAGGTCACGGCCGACGTCGTGTCGGCGGCGCCCGCGGGGGGAACCAGGGTGCTCGACGTGGGCACCGGCCCCGGGCGGGTCCCTCTCGCGATCGCCCGTGCCTTGCCGGAACTGCGGGTCGAGGGCCTCGACCTGTCCGCCGAAATGATCGACCGCGCCCGGCAGAACGCGGCGGAGGCCGGGCTCGCCGGCCGTGTCGACTTCGCCGTGGGCGACGTCGCCGACCTCCCCTACCCCGACGGTGGCTTCGACCTGATCGTCTCCAGCATGAGCCAGCACCACTGGCCGGACGCCGCCGCGGGACTGCGCGAGTTGCGCCGGGTCCTCGGCCCCGGTGGCCGCATCTGGATCTACGACTTCCGGTTCGCGTTGCGCCGGGCCGAGGCCGCCGCCCGTGCCGCGTTCCCGGGACATCCCGTCCGCCTGGAGACCGTCCGCACCAGCCGCCTGCCGATCAGGTTCATCGGCCGGGTCGTGGTCGAAACCTCCTGAAGCCCTGCCCCGTCTCCGAGTCGTCTTCTTTGGACCCCCGAGGCCCCGTGCCTCCCTCCCGGATCGGGGACCGGGCGATGAGAGCCCCGGTGCTCGGCGGATATGGCGCGGTCGGCGCGTCGTGGTCCCGCCGAGTGGTCGGCTCGTCGACGGTCAGTGCCGGAGAGGTCATGGGAGTCCCTTCGCCTGCTGGTCCGGATCGGCGCCGGAGGCGACCGGCGACCGGCTGGGAGGACGGTGGAGGAACGGCTCCGAAGGATAGAGGACCTCTTCCGACCGATCCGCTGGAGGTCACCGGCACTGGGCGAGCATGACCTTCTTGTCCGCTCGGGTGACCGGCAGGTGGTACTTCAGGGCCACCTGGGCGAAGCGGACCACGTAGGCGCAGCGGACCCCGCGCCTGGGGGGAAGCCAGGAGGCCGGCCCCGATCCGCCCTTGGCCTCGTTGGCGCCGCCGTACACCGGGAGGAGGTTGAGCGGGTCGTTGGCGATGCGCATCCGCTTGGACCGCGACCAGCGGGAGGCTCCCATCCGCCACTCGTAGGAGAGCGGGACCACGTGGTCGACCTGGATCTCATCGGAGCGCTTCTTGCTCCAGTGCACGATCCGGCCGGTGTAGGGATCACGCAGCCTCATGGAGACGACCACGCAGCCGGATCCGCGACGGTAGCGCACCTCCTCCCCGTCGCGGGCCAGCAGGTCGTCGCGGGTACGGCAGCCGTTGCGCGCGTACGGCACACCACTGGCGGTGTCGGCCCAGTTCGCGCCGAACCTGGCCCGGCTGTAGCCGGCCTTCGACCCCATCCGCCCGACCCGGAGCCTGCTGATCAACCTGACCGCGGCACCCCGGTCTCCGGCCGACCTGACCGGCGCCAGCCCGGGCCGCAGGCCATCCGGGTTGTCCAGCGGCATGATCCTCGCCGGCGCGGCCCTCGCACGCGTGTCGCCGTGCGTCGACAGGGAGAAGAGCATCGCGGCGCCCAGCACCACGGCGACCACCCCCCGCGTGCCCACCCATGCCTCCAGAAGGGTCTACCGGCCCGTTCTTGACTGATTCCCGGGAATCGGTTGGTTGACACGGGGGTGTCCGCGGGTTGAGACCTGACCGGTCAGGGCTGGAAGCGGTAGCCCATGCCAGGTTCGGTGAGCAGATGGACCGGGTGTGCGGGATCACGCTCCAGTTTCTTGCGCATCTGGGCCATGTACTGGCGCAGGTAGTTGGTCTCCTTGTGGTACGAGGAGCCCCAGACGTCGTTCAGCAGGCGGCGCTGGGTGATGAGCTTGCCGGGGTTGCGGACCAGTATCTCCAGCAGGCGCCACTCGGTGGGGGTCAGTCGCACGCCACCCGAGACGGTCCTGCCCGCCAGGTCCACCTCGTGCTCACCGATCACGAACCGGGCCGGCTCCTCCTCGGGAAGCGAGGTGCGGCGCGACACCGCGCGGATCCGGGCGAGCAACTCGTCGACGCCGAACGGCTTGGTGACGTAGTCGTCCGCGCCCGCGTCCAGGGCCTCCACCTTGTCATGGCCCTCGGCCCGGCCGGACAGCACGATGATCGGAACGGTGGTCCAGCCGCGCAACCCCTGGATGACGTCCACCCCGTCCATGTCGGGCAGGCCGAGGTCGAGCACCACCAGGTCGGGGTGCCAATCCGCGGCCTGGCGCAGGGCGGCGGCGCCGTCGGCGGCCACGGCCACCTCGTACCGGCGGGCGACCAGGTTGATCCTCAGCGCCCGCAGGAGCTGGGGCTCGTCATCGACGACGAGGATGCGCGTCACGGGTCCTCCACGGTTGCGAGCACAGCCTGGGAGGGGCATGGTGCGGTCTCCGGCGGCCGGTCCCCCTCCCCGAGGCCAGGTTACGGCCGACCAAATACCCGGAGTGGGCACGGGGTCCGGCCGGATCAGAGCCAGTTGCGCTTCTGGAACGCCCGGTAGAGCAGGATGGTGCCCACGACGATCAGGGCCGTGGACACCCAGAACCCGATCGGCTGCCCGAAGCCGGGGTAGGGCACGTTCTGCCCGTAGAAGCCGGTGATCATCGTGGGCACCGCGATGATGGCCGCCCAGCTTGTGATCTTCTTCATGATGTCGTTGAGCCGGAATCCCTGCTGGTTCATATGGGCCTCGCGGACGTTGCTCACCAGGTCCCGCAGCGACTCGCTCCACTCCGCGGTGCGCAGCGTGTGGTCGTAGACGTCCTGGTAGTACGGGGTCAGCCCACGGTCCATGACGTCCTCCCCCCTGCGCAGCAGACTGCCCACGACCTCACGCGTCGGCACCGCCAGCCGCCGGAAGCGCACCAGCTTCTTGTGCATGTCGAAGGTCCGGCGCTGGATGTGCTGCATGTCCCGGGAGCTGTTCTGGAAGAGGTCGTCCTCCAGCTCCTCGACCCGGTCGTCCACCACCTGGAGGATCTCGAAGTAGCCGTCCACGATGTAGTCGAGCAGGGCGTGCAGCAGATACGGCGCCCCGAACTTGGCCATGTCGGCGTTGGCGTCCCAGCGCCTGATCACCTCGTCGATGTCGAACTCGGGGCTCTCCCTCACGGTGACCAGGGCGTTCCTGGTCATGAAGATCGAGATCTCGATGAAGTCGAGCCCCTGCTCCGCGAGCTTCGTCGCGTAGACGGTGATGAACAGGTGGCTGTCGTAGGTGTCGAGTTTGGGGCGCTGCTGGCTGTGGATCGCGTCCTCGACGGCCAGGGGGTGGAGACCCAGCTCCTCGCTGATCTTCGCCAGGTCCGCCTGGGTGGGCGAGCAGAGGTCGAACCAGACGACGGCCGATGTGTCCCCCACGTGCTCGGAGACGTCGTCGATGGGAAACCCCTCGGCTTCCAGAACCCCGTTGCGGTACAGGCGGGTGCGGTCCATGGGCGCCCACCCTAGACCCGCGCCGGCAGACCTGGAATCCCCGTCAGATCCACATCTTCAGACCTCATGTCTCGGCCCCGGGGGACCGGACCGCCCGGTGCCGGAGAGCCGCGCCCGCCTCCCGGCGGCCGGTCCGCCACATTCCCCGGTGGCCACGGGGATTCGCATGAATAATCCCGCCCGCCCGGGGCAGCAGTGCCTACCACAACAGCCGAAGCCTGAGGTGAGGTCACATGATAGTGCTGGGACTTCTCTTGATCGTACTCGCGGGTGCGACCGTGATCGCGGTCTCCTGGGACGAGACCGCAGCATCGACCACCACCGCGACGTTCACCATGTTCGACCGCGTGATCCAGCTCACCCAGCTGGAGCTCTTCTTCGCGGGTGTGGCCACCGGAGCGGTTCTCCTGCTCGGCCTGGGAATCATGTTCGCCGGAATGCGGCGCTCGTCCGCGCACCGGCGCAGGCTCCGTACCTCGCGCGCGGAGGCTCGTGACCGGGTCATCCGCCTGGAGGAGGAGAAGCGGGAACTGGAGCGCAAGCTCGAAGCGACCCCCGCCACTCCCACGGCTTCCACGGCTCCCGCGGCTCCCGTGGTCGACCGTGACCGTGACGGCGTCGACGACCGCGCCGAGGACACCGCGCCCCACCCCCGGGTCGAGGTGCCCCGCCAGCCCTCCACCGACCAGCTCGTGGCCGGTCGCCACGGGCGCCCGGACCACCACTAGTCACGTCTCCCCTCAGCCGGGGCGGCCCGCGGGCCGCCCCGGCTGAGACGTAACCGGGCCGCCATCGTTCGCCATGGCCGTGTCCGGAGGAGCCTGAGGGGATCTCCGGCGGCGGTGCAGCAGCGTCATGAGCCCACCGGCCACGAGTCCCCAGAAGGCGGCGCCGACCCCCAGAATCGTCAGCCCCGAGGCGGTGACCACGAAGGTGACGACCGCGGCCTCCCTGCCCTCGGGGTCGGCGACCGCGGAGGCGACGGCCGAGGCGAACGCGCCGAGCAGGGCGAGACCGGCGACGGCCTCGATGAGCGACGACGGGGAGAGCAGGACGAGCGCCGTGGCCAGACCCGAGCCGATACCGAGGACGATCATCGAGGCGCCCGCGCTGACCGAGGCGATCCACCGGCGGGCCGGGTCGGGGTCGGCGTCGGGCCCGGCGGCCAGGGCGGCACTGATCGCCGCCAGGTTCACCGCGTGGCCGCCCAGCGGAGCGCCCAGCGTGCTCGCCAGACCGGTGGAGACGAGGATCCCCCGCAGCGGGGGACGGTAGCCGTACCCGGCGAGGACCGCCATGCCCGGCACGTTCTGCGAGGCCATGGTGACCAGGAACAGCGGGAGCGCGACGCTGACCAGTGCCTGGGCGCTCCAGGACGGGACGGTCACCTCCACCACCGGCCGCACGTCCACCGCTCCCAGCCCCGGCCCGGTCAGGGCGATCGCCGCGACGGCGACGAGGAGGGCCACCGGGGTCGCCCACCCTCGGGCGAACCTGCTCAGCAGCGCCCAGGCGAGAACGGCGGGGCCGGCCATCAGCGGTACCTCGGCGAGCGCCCTGACCGGCGCGACGCACAGGTCGAGCAGGACCCCGGCGAGCATGGCACCGGCGATCGGGGTGGGGATGGACGCGATCCAGCGGCCCAGGACGGGGAAGAGCCCGACCGCGGTGAGGAGAAGCCCCGAGACCGCGAACGCGCCGACCGCGACGGGAAAACCACCCTCCACGGCTCCGGTCGAGACCAGTAGCGCCGCTCCCGGCGTAGACCAGGCGATGGTGATCGGGAGCCGCTGCCGCACTCCCAGCCAGATGGCCACCACGCCGTTGGCCACGCAGAGCGCGAGCAGCCCTGACGCCGCCTGTCGCTGGTCCGCGCCCACGGCCCTGAGCCCGGCCAGGACCACGGCGAAGGAGCTGGCGAAGCCGACCACCGCGGTCACCACTCCGGCCAGCACGGGTTGAAGCAGGCGTGTCATCTGTCGGTCCTCACACGAGGGGGCGCCTATCGTTCCGTAAACGGAACGGGTTCGGTGCTGCACGATAGCCCCATGGACTCCGAAGCACAACGCCCCGCTGTGGACGGCGACATGGCCGACATCGGGCGGCGGATCCGCCGGCTGCGTGAAGAGCGCGGCATCTCCCTGTCCGCCCTCGCCCGCGGCGCCGGCGTCGGCAAGGCCACGCTCTCCGGCCTGGAGAACGGCACCCGCAACCCCACGCTGGAAACCCTCTGGGCAATCACCGCCGAACTCGGCGTCCCCCTGGCCATGGCCTTCGGCACCCCGCCGTCGGAGGACTCGAGCCCCACGGTCCCCGTCATGCATGGCACCGCCACGGAGGGGACGCTGCTCCAGGTCTTCGAGGACGAGGCAGTCACGTATGAGCTCTACCGGCTGGTGATCCGCGCGGGGGCGCCACAGATCTCGCCCGCCCACCACAGGGGCGTCACCGAGTACCTGACCGTCTTCGCCGGCACGCTCAGCGCGGGACCGGCCGGTGCCCCCCTGCGGGCCGGTCCCGGCGAGCACATCTCCTGGCGGTCGGACGTTCCGCACACCTACGCCGCTCTCGGCGACCAGGACGTCCACGCCAGTCTGCTCATCCGCTACCCGCGCCGCTGATCCCGGCGGCCCGCGCGGCCTCCGCCGGCGCTCGGTGACCCACTCGAATTCGTAAAATTTCCAAAAAGTAATATTTGCCGTATGACACCACGGTCCACAGCGATTCTCATCTGGGCCACGGGTGTACTGGCCTACGTCATAGCCGTATTCCACCGGCAGTCACTGGGCGTGGCGGGCATCGAGGCGGCGGCGAGGCTCGACGTCGGCGCGGCGGGGCTCTCGGTCCTGGCCATGTGCCAGCTCCTGGTCTACGCGGGCATGCAGGTGCCCGTCGGGATGCTGGTCGACCGGCTCGGTTCCAAGCGCATGCTGGTCCTGGGGGCCATGGTGATGGCCTGCGGCGAACTCGTCTTCGCCCTGGCCGAAGGCCTGCTGCCGGGGGTCGCCGGGCGGACGTTGATCGGGTGCGGGGACGCGATGACGTTCATCAGCGTGATCAGACTGGTCGGCCTCTCCTTCCCGGCCCGTCGCAACCCGCTGATGGTCCAGCTCACCGGCCTGATCGGCCAGCTCGGCGCGATCGCCTCCGCGGTGCCCCTCATCCACTCCCTGCACACCTACGGCTGGACGCCGACCTTCGTGGGCGCCGCCCTTCTGGGCGTGGTCTCCGCGTTCCTGCTGGTCATGGTGGTGCGCGACGCCCGCCCCGAGCGTACGGGGGAGTCGCCGAGCCTGAAGGCCGCCTGGGCCGAGCCCGGCACCCGGCTGGGCATGTGGACCCACGCGGCCACCCAGTGCTCGGCCGCGGCCTTCCTGGTGCTGTGGGGATATCCCTTCCTGGTCCAGGGCCAGGGGCTGTCCCCCTCGACGGCGGGTGTGCTGCTGTCCACACTGACCCTGTGCGGCATGGTGTGCGGGCCGCTGCTCGGCTACCTCGCCGGGCGGTTCCCTTTTCACCGCTCCCGGATGGTGTTCGTCGTGATCGGTACCACCGCCGGGGCGTGGACCGCCGTACTGCTCTGGCCGGGGCGGGCACCGCTCTGGCTGCTGGTGACGCTCGTGGTGGTGCTGGCGGCCAACGGCCCCGGGTCGTTGATCGGCTTCGACTACGCCAGGACCTTCAACCCGGCCACCCGGATCGGCGTGGCCACCGGCATCGTGAACGGCGGCGGCTTCGTCGCGTCCGTGTCGGTGATCGTGCTGATCGGCGTCACCCTCGACCTGGTGGGCGGGAGCGGCCCGGAGGCCTTCCGATGGGCGTTCGCCACGCAGTATCCGATCTGGGCCCTGGGTGTCGTCCAGGTCATCCGCTACCGGGGCAAGGCGCGCCGCCTGCTCTCCGCCGCCCAGGCGAGCACGTAGGGCCGGCTGTCTCCCGTCAGACGATCCGGGTGAAGGGCTCGGCGAAGTGGGCGGTGCCGATCGTTCCCCGCTCCGCCCTGACCCGGTCGAGCAGCTCCACCCGCGTGGCCGCGGCCAGCTCGGGATCGTCGTCGTAGAGGTAGGTCACCCGCGGGTTCTCCAGTTGCACCGGATGCAGCACCACGTCGCCGGTCAGCAGCAGATCGCCGACCTGGACGATCTGATGGCCGGGGGTGTGCCCCGGCGCGAGCAGCACCCGGATGCCCGGCAGCACCTCCGCACCGCCGTCCACGGCCTGCACCCGCTCGCCCAGCGGCCGGACGACGTGGTCCAGGACCGCCTCGGCCGCCGCGTCGATCTCCGCGCGCTGCAGGACGTACCGGGCGTTGGGGAAGGCCGGCACCCCCGCGACCACCGCCCCGCCCGCGTGGTCGCTGTGCAGGTGCGTGATGACCACGGCCGCCACCTCCTCGGGGGCCGTCCCCACCCGGGCCAGCTCCGCGCCCAGCGCGCCGGGCACCGGCGCCCAGCTCGACGCGGGCGAGTCACTGGGGCCGATGCCCGTGTCGACGAGCACCGTACGGCCCGCCGCGTCGCGCAGCAGGTAGCAGTGGAAGTGCAGGATCCACTCGTCCGGCTCGCCGTGGCAGCCACCGGGGAACATCTCCCGCATCGGGCGCCGGATCGAGTCGCCCATCGGCCCCACCGCGTCACACAGCGGGAACACCTCGACCCCGGCGACCGTTATCGGCTGGTGAAGCATTCGCTCTCCTGTTCGATTAAGTGGTTCCCGCCCTCGCCATGGGGAGACACTGCTCGCATCGTAGGGACATTTCATGACAATTCAGCTGCGGCGGAACGCGAGATGATGGAGCGATGCTGGACGATGTCGTCGAACACCTCGCCTGCCCGGTCTGCGGAGGTGCTCTGACCCTTCACGACCGGGTCCTCGGGTGCGCCCTGGGGCACGGCTTCGACGTGGCCAGACAGGGATACGTCAGCCTGCTGACCGGGTCGCGGGTGCCCGGGACGGCAGACAGCGCGGCCATGGTGGCGGCCAGGGACACCTTCCTCGGCGCCGGGCACTACGCCCCCCTTGCCGAAGCGATCGCCGGCGCCTGCCCTACCGGCGCGAAGGCGGTGGCGGACGCCGGGGCCGGGACGGGCCACTACCTGGCGCGGGTGCTCGACGAGCTGCCGGGGGCCGTCGGAGTGGCACTGGACGTCTCCAAGCACGCGATCAGGCGGGCCGCGCGGGCGCACCCCCGGCTGGGGGCGGTGGTGGCCGACGTCTGGAGACCACTGCCGCTGAGAGATGGCACGATAGATGTGCTTCTGAATGTGTTTGCCCCAAGAAACGGGGCAGAGTTTGCCCGAGTGCTCAGGGGTGACGGTGAGCTTGTCGTGGTCACACCCACCTCGCGGCACCTCGTACCACTGGTGGAGCAACTGGGACTTCTGTCGGTGGACGAGTCGAAGGAGCGACGGATGGCGGAGAGCCTGAGCGAACACTTCGTCGAGACCGACCGGAGCATCCACGAGTTCGAGATGACCCTGGGACACGACGCGGTCGGGGCGGTCGTGGGAATGGGGCCCAGCGCCTGGCACATGGACGCGGAAGTTATGCGGAGAAAAGTCCAAGGGCTTCGTGAAACGAGCCTCGTGGAGGCTTCTTTCCGTATGTCTATCTTTAAGCGCCGCCCCTGAGCAAGCCGTGTGCTTGACAGCCACCTTCGGGACGCCTGTTACTGATGTGACATTTAGTCCGAAATTCCCGGACATTACTCAAGCAATTACCCGTTGAAGACGACATACTGGACCGCAATCCGGCGAGCCCGCGACTGAACGCGCGAAGCTGACGCCTTGACGGAGGGAAGCGCCCTATGAAGGCGGAGGAACGCTGGCAGGCCAGGTTCCGCGCGCCGCGCGCGACGCTGCCTGTGTGGGCGGTCCAGGCTCCCAGCCGGTCCGTCTACCGCAGTAACGCCTCAGGGGCATGGGAGGTCTACACCTGGGACCGCGCAGGCGGCTCGACCCGCCAGGTGACCTCACGTCCCAAGGGCACCTCACACGGCGCGCTCGACCCCACCGGGCAGTGGATCTGGTGGTTCGACGACACCGACGGCGACGAGTGGGGCCGGTGGATGCGCCAGCCCTTCTACGGCGGCCCCGACGAGCCGATCGACCTCGACCCCGGTTTCCCCTGCGGCCTCGGGCTCTCGGCGACCGGTGAGGCGGTCATCGGCATGGCCAGGCCCGGCCGCGGCTTCACCGTCCACCTCGTCAGGCCGGGTGAGCCCGCTCGGACGATCTACGAGCACGCCGAGGCCGCCGCCGTCGCCGCCGTCTCCCTGGACGGCTCGCTGATCGCGATCAGCCACAGCGAGCACGGCGACGCCCGGCACCCCGCGCTGCGCGTGCTCCGGCGCCACGGTCAGGTCGTCGGCGACCTGTACGACGGTCCCGGCAAGACGGTCTCCGGCCTGCGCTTCGCGCCGCTGTCCGGAGATCGCAGGCTGCTCACCCTGCACGAGCGCAGGGGCCGCCGCGAACCCCTCGTCTGGGATCCCGAGACCGGCGACCAGCGGGAGATCTGGCTGCGCGACCCGGGGGAGATCACCGCCGACTGGTACGGCGACGGCCGTTCGCTGCTCGTCGTGCGAGGTCACCGCGGCCGCACCCACCTGAGCCGCTACGACCTTCCCGGCGGCGGCTTCTTCCCGATCGAGACCCAGCACGGCGTGATCGACGCCGCCGCGCCCCGCCCCGACGGCTCCGTCGAGTACGCCTGGTCCAGCGGGGCGCACCCGCCGCTGATCCGGTCGACCAACGGCCACATGGTGATGAGCCACGGCGGCCCCACCTCACCACCGTCGGTCCCGGTCGAGGACGTGGACGTGGAGGGGCCCGGCGGCCGGATCCACGCCCTGGTCTCGCGCCCCGAGCGCGGCTCCGGCCCCTTCCCCACCGTCTTCCTGCTGCACGGCGGCCCCACCTCGCAGGACGACGACTCCTTCGTGCCGCAGGTGGCCGCCTGGGTGGACCTGGGCTTCGCGGTCGTAAGGGTCAACTATCGGGGCTCCACCGGGTACGGCTCGAACTGGCGGAACGCCCTCAGCGGCGACGTCGGGCACATCGAGCTGGCCGACGTGACCGCCGTCAGGGACGCCCTGGTCGACCGCGGCGTCTGCGACCCCGACCGGCTGGTGCTGTCCGGCGCCTCCTGGGGTGGCTACCTCACGCTGCTCGGTCTGGGCACCCAGCCCAAGATGTGGGCGGCGGGCATCGCCACGGTGCCGATCGCCGACCACGCGGCCGCCTACGCGGAGGAGGCGGAGGCGCTGCGCTCCTACCACCGCGCGCTGCTCGGCGGCTCACCGGAGGAACAGCCCGAGCGGTACGCGGGCAGCTCTCCGATCACCTACGTCGACCAGGTCGAGGCACCGCTGCTGATCCTCGCCGGAGAGAACGATCCGCGCTGCCCGATCGGGCAGATCGAGGCGTACGTGGCCAGGCTCGCCGGGCGCGGCCACGAGCACGAGGTCTACCGCTACGACGCGGGCCACGGCTCACTGGTCGTCTCCGAGCGCATCGCGCAGATGTCGGCGCAGCTGGACTTCGCCCGCAGACACGTGAAGACCGATATCTAGCCCCTGCCCGGCGCGAGGCGCAGGAGGGAGCCACGGCGGGCAGAGGATCTGCCCGTGGAACGCGGCCGGCCCCGTCAGCGTGCTCGCAGGACCACGATCGCCATGTCGTCGGCGCTCGGCTCGGGGGCGAAGTCCTGGACGGCGCGGCGGATCCGCTCGGCGACCGCCCGCGCCGACAGGCCCACGCACTCGGCGAGCAGCTTGGCCAGACCCGCGTCGTCGTCGAGCAGCCGCCCGTCCCTGCGGCGCTCGGTGACCCCGTCGGTCACCGCGAGGAGCACGTCACCGGGGTCGAGGTGGACGACCTCCGCCTTGAAGGTCGCCTCGGGGAAGACGCCGAGCAGCGACTGGGAGGTCACCACCGTCTCCACGACGCCGCTGGGTCGCAACCGCAGCGCCTCCGGGTGGCCGGCGGAGACCATCGACACGTTCAGACCGCTCGGCCCGGGCGTGATCTCCCCGTGCAGCAGCGTCAGGAACCGGGCGCGGTCGCCCTCCTCGAGGATGGCCTGGTTGAGGCGGTCGAGGACGGCGGCCACACCGTACCCCTCCCGGGCGAGCAGGCGCAGGGTGTGGCGGGCCAGACCGGTGACCGCGGCGGCCTCGGGGCCGGTCCCGCAGACGTCGCCCACCGCGAACCGCCAGGATTTGTCGCCGACCGCGAACAGGTCGTAGAAGTCGCCGCCGACCTCGTTGGTCTCCCCCGCCGGCTCGTAGACCACCGCGGGGTCGAGGCCGGGGATCTCGCCGGGCTCGTCAGGAGGGAGCAGGCTGCGCTGGAGCGCCCGGTTGGCCGCCGCCTGAGTGGCGTACAGCAGGGCGTTGTCCAGGGCGAGGGCGGCGCGGCGGCCGATGTCCTCGGCGTACTGGAGCACGTCCTCGGTGAACCGGTCGGGACGTCCAAGGCACATCGCGCCCAGCGTGCGCCCGCGCGCGAGAAGCGGGATGACCAGCACCTGCGAGTCGGCGAGCTGCATGGAACCACCGGCCTGCGGAATCTGGGCGGTGGCGAGTTCCTCCCGGAGCTCGTCGATGCGCCGCTCATCGGTGTGCCAGAGGTAAGCTGGGCGCTGCGGGCCGCCGCCATTGCTCCACGTGTAGACGGCACACCAGGTGGCCAGCCTCGGCACCACGATCTGCGAGATGATCGCGGGCACCATGTCAGGATCGAGGGTGCCCGCCAGCAGATCGCTGGCGTCGGCGAGAAAACCCATCCAGATCGGCCCGCGGCTGGGCTCCTCGGCGGTCCACTCCGAGGACGGCCGCCCGGAGGAACCGGGCAGCCGGAGCCTGGCCCAGTGCGTGCGCTGCTGACCGGCGAAGGTGACACCCCACTCCTCCACCGGTACGGACGGGGCGCAGGGGCTCGGCTCGGGGGCCCATTGCTGGCGCACCTCGATCTGCAGCCCGTCGCCCAGGTGGTTCCAGACGACCTCGAAGGGGGCGTCTCCCACCTGCGAGGAAAGCTCGGCCGCCAGCCGCTCGGCGGCCGCCAGCACGGACACGGCGGCCCAGGCGGTCATCACCTCCACGGTGAACCGCCTGACGGCGGGGACAGCTGTGTGTCCCGGGGTGAAGGTCGCTGCCAAGACGGCGCGAGGAGCACTGGTCACTATTCCGTGACTACCACACTTCCCGTTGACATGGGGTCAATCGAAGGTGGGACTACACATTGCGCACCGTGACAGACTGGGGTGACTCACGGCTGCGCCCCCGGGAGTCAAGGAGGTCATATGACCACGGTCAACACCGTGCCCGGCGTCGAGGAGCGACGTTACAGCGAATCGGATCTACGACCGATCCTGCAGACACTCATCACCTGGCGCGACGGCGATTTCCGCCGCCGGGTGCCACACGCCCCGCCGGGAATCCTCAGCGAGATCCGGCTGCTGCTCAACGAGGTGGCCGACCGCCGCGAGCATCTGGCCAACGAGCTGCACAGGGTCCGCCGTGAGGTGGTGAAGGAAGGCCGCTTCGCCGAGCGTCTCACCCCCGGTCCCGGAGTGGGCTCGTGGGCCGAGAGCGTCGATTCGGTCAACTCGCTGATCGACGCGCTCGTCGGCCCGGTCAGCGGAGCGGCGGACGTGATCGACGCGGTGGCCAAGGGCGATCTGTCCCGCCGGATCGACCTTGACCGCGCTGCCAGAGGTGAGGTGCGCCGCCTCGGCAAGGCGATCAACGGCATGGTCGACCAGCTGTCGCTGTTCACCTCCGAGGTGACGCGGGTCGCCCGCGAGGTCGGCACCGAGGGCCAGCTCGGCGGCCAGGCGCAGGTGCGCGGTATGGCGGGAAGCTGGCGCGACCTCACCGAAGCCGTCAACACCATGTCCAGCCGCGTCTCGGCGCAGGTCCGCGACATCGCGGCGGTGACCACCGGAGTCGCCCGGGGCGACCTGAGCCGCAAGGTCACCGTCGACGCGGTCGGCGAGATGTTCGAGCTGAAGAACACGGTCAACACCATGGTCGACCAGCTGCTGGCATTCGCCGAGGAGGTCACCCGCGTCGCCCGCGAGGTCGGCACCGAGGGCCAGCTCGGCGGCCAGGCGCAGGTGCGCGGCGTCTCCGGCGTCTGGAAGGACCTCACCGACAACGTCAACGTGATGGCGGGCAACCTGACCACCCAGGTCCGCGCGATCGCCGCGGTGTCCACGGCGGTGGCCCAGGGCGACCTGTCCAAGAAGATCACCGCCGACGCCCAGGGGGAGATCCTCCAGCTCAAGGACACCCTCAACACCATGGTCGACCAGCTGTCGATGTTCGCCGACGAGGTCACCCGCGTCGCCCGCGAGGTCGGCACCGAGGGCCAGCTCGGCGGCCAGGCCCGGGTCCGCGGCGTCTCCGGCGTCTGGAAGGACCTCACCGACAACGTCAACTCCATGGCCAACAACCTGACCTACCAGGTCCGCAACATCGCCGAGGTCACCACCGCCGTCGCCAACGGCGACCTGACCCGCAAGATCGACGTGAACGCCCAGGGCGAGATCCTCGCCCTGAAGACCACCATCAACACCATGGTCGACCAGCTCTCCTCCTTCGCCTCCGAGGTGAGCCGGGTCGCCCGCGAGGTCGGCTCCGAGGGCCAGCTCGGCGGCCAGGCGCAGGTGCCCGGCGTCTCCGGCACCTGGAAGGACCTCACCGACAACGTCAACGTGATGGCCAACAACCTGACCACCCAGGTGCGTCAGATCGCCGCGGTATCCACGGCGGTGGCCCAGGGCAACCTGTCCAAGAAGATCACCGCCGACGCCCAGGGGGAGATCCTCCAGCTCAAGGACACCCTCAACACCATGGTCGACCAGCTGTCGATGTTCGCCGACGAGGTCACCCGCGTCGCCCGCGAGGTCGGCACCGAGGGCCAGCTCGGCGGCCAGGCCCGGGTCCGCGGCGTCTCCGGCGTCTGGAAGGACCTCACCGACAACGTCAACTCCATGGCCAACAACCTGACCTACCAGGTCCGCAACATCGCCGAGGTCACCACCGCCGTCGCGTCCGGCAACCTGACCCGCAAGATCGACGTGAACGCCCAGGGCGAGATCCTCGCCCTGAAGACCACCATCAACACCATGGTCGACCAGCTCTCCTCCTTCGCCTCCGAGGTCACCCGGGTCGCCCGCGAGGTCGGCTCCGAGGGCCAGCTCGGCGGCCAGGCCCGGGTCGAGGGCGCCGAGGGCATCTGGAAGCGCCTCACCGAGAACGTCAACGAGCTCGCCGCGCGCCTCACCACCCAGGTGCGTGCCATCGCCGAGGTCACCACCGCCGTCGCCACCGGTGACCTGACCCGCTCCATCACCGTCGACGCCGAGGGCGAGATCGGCGAGCTGAAGGACAACATCAACATGATGGTGGCGGTGCTGCGCGACACCACCACCGCCAACCAGGAACAGGACTGGCTGAAGTCCAACCTGGCGAGGATCTCCCGCCTCATGCAGGGCCATCGCGACCTGATGGAGGTCGCCAAGCTCATCATGAGCGAGCTGACCCCGCTGGTGTCGGCCCACTACGGCGCCTTCTACCTCGCCGACCCCACCGGCGACCACGACCTGCACCTCATCGCCGGATACGGCGTACGCTCCGGCAACGGCCCCCGGCAGCGGTTCGCCACCGGCGAGGGCATCGTGGGCCAGGCCGCGCTGGAGGGCAGGGGGATCATCCTCGGCAACGTGCCCGCCCGCTACCTGACCGTCGACAGCGGTCTCAGCACCTCCACACCCGCGCAGATCGTCGTGCTGCCGGTCCTGTTCGAGACCCAGGTACTCGGTGTGCTGGAGCTGGCCTCGTTCAGCGAGTTCAGCGAGATCCACCACGACTTCCTGAACCAGCTCGTCGAGACCATCGGTGTCACGATGAACACGATCATCGCCAACTCCCGTACCGAGGACCTGCTGACCGAGTCGCAGCGTCTCACCACCGAGCTGCGGGAGCGTTCCGACGAGCTCCAGCGCCAGCAGGAGGAACTGCGCCGCTCCAACGCCGAACTGGAGGACAAGGCGGCGCTGCTGGCCAAGCAGAACCGGGCCATCGAGATCCAGAACTTCCAGATCGAGCAGGCCCGGCGCACGCTGGAGGAGCGCGCCGAGCAGCTCGCGGTCTCCTCGCGCTACAAGTCCGAGTTCCTCGCCAACATGTCCCACGAGCTGCGCACCCCGCTGAACAGCCTCCTCGTGCTGGCCAAGCTGCTCACCGAGAACGCCGACGGCAACCTCACCGCCCAGCAGGTGGAGTTCGCCAGGACGATCCACGGCGCCGGGTCGGCCCTGCTCCAACTGATCAACGACATCCTCGACCTGTCGAAGGTCGAGGCGGGGCGGATGGACATCCATCCCCAGCAGATCTCCCTGCCCAAGCTCGTCGACTACTTCGAGGCCACCTTCGCCCCGCTGGCCCAGGACAAGGGCCTGTCGTTCACCGTCGAGGTCGACCCGTCGATACCGCAGGAGCTCCGCACCGACGAGCAGCGCCTCCAGCAGGTGCTGCGCAACCTGCTCTCCAACGCGATCAAGTTCACCCCCAAGGGTGAGGTACGACTGCGCGTGATCCACGCCGGTCGCTCCGTCGCCTTCGTGGACGACACCCTGCGCGGCGCCGACGGCATACTGGCCTTCGAGGTGGTCGACACCGGCATCGGGATCGCCTCGGACAAGCTGGAGGTCATCTTCGAGGCGTTCCGCCAGGCCGACGGCACCACCAGCCGGAAGTACGGCGGGACGGGCCTGGGCCTGTCCATCTGCCGCGAGATCGCCCGCCTGCTCGGCGGCGAGATCCACGTGATCAGCAAGGTCGGCGAGGGCAGCACCTTCACCCTCTACCTGCCACCGTCCTACGGCGGTCCGTTGGCCTCACGGGACGGCGGGGCGAGCGCCCCCACCTCCTCCCCCCGCAACCCGGCGCTCATCGGCGTGCTCGAAGGCTCCGACGACCTGCCGGAGCTGGTGCGGGGTGACGACATGCCCCTGCCGCACTTCCCCCCGCAGGGCGAGGGCAAGCCGTGGAAGGGCGACGACCCGCTGACCGGGGCGAAGATCCTGATCGTGGACGACGACATCCGCAATGTGTTCGCACTGACCAGCGTGCTCGAACGCTACGGTTCCACGGTGATCTACGCGGAGAACGGCCGCGAGGGCATCGAGCAGTTGGAACGTAACGAGGACGTCGCCCTCGTTCTGATGGACATCATGATGCCGGAGATGGACGGCTGGGCCACCACCTCCGCGATCCGCCGGATGCCCCAGTTCGCGGACCTGCCGATCATCGCGCTGACCGCTAAGGTCATGCGAGGCGACCGGGAGAAGAGCATCGCATCCGGCGCCTCCGACTACGTGCCCAAGCCCGTAGACGTCGACCGCCTGCTGGAACGGCTACGCGGCTGGCTGACCAGGGGCAAGCCGGCCGGTGACTCCGACGAAGGCGTGTGATCGATGCCGGATAGAGCCAAGATCCTCCTGGTGGACGACCGGGAGGAGAATCTGATCGCGCTGGAGGCCATTCTCAGCTCGCTCGATCTGATACCGGTCCGGGCGAAGTCCGGGGAGGAGGCGCTGAAGGCCCTGCTCGGCACGGAGTTCGCGCTGATCCTGCTCGATGTCCGCATGCCGGGCATGGACGGGTTCGAGACGGCGGCCCACATCAAGCGCCGCGAGCGCACCCGCAACATCCCGATCATCTTCCTCACCGTGGTCGACAGCGCGCCCGACTACGCCTTCCGCAGCTACGCGGCGGGCGCCGTCGACTACCTCACCAAGCCTTTCGATCCGTGGGTGCTCCGGGCCAAGGTCGCGGTGTTCGTGGAGCTCTACAACATGAACCGCAGGCTGGCCGAGCAGGCCGCCATGCTCCGCGAACGCCTCTCCGCCGAGCTGCCGCCCGGCGAGGCGGACGAGCAGGCGACCGTGCTGCCCGAGCTGTCCAAGCGCCTGGCCGCGGTCGAGAACGAGCTCGCCCGGGTCACCGAGCTGGCACGCAAGAACGGCGCCCCCAGCCTCGTCGGCCCGATATCCGACCTGACCAACCGCCTCAACCACCTGCGCGCCGGCTTCGACGCCCTCACCTGACCGGGGTTCCCGGTCCGCCCGCGGGCGGCACCCTCACGGACGTCACCCCCGGGCACCCCCGCCCGGGGCGGCCCGCCGGCCACCGCGTCTCACCGTGTCCCCGCGGCGCGCGCCGCCCGCCGGCCGCCACGGAGGAAGAACACCATGAAGGATCCGGCCAGGCATCCGGCGGCACCGGCGGCGAAGAGCCACGCGCCCGAATACTGGGAGTCGTACTCATCCAGGCCGCCTTCGGCGAACCCCGTGTACCGGTCAGCTTCCCGGGTCAGTTCGTCGTGCCGCCCGGGGTCGGTTTCCTTGACGGCCCCCGCCTCGCTGAGCAGCCCGGCCGCCTTCTGAAGGTGCCCATCGATCCGTTCCTGCGTGGCGCTCGCCCGCAGGAACACGAACCCGCTCAACCCCGCCAGGAGCAGGGCCACGACCAGCAAACCCGCCCCGAACCATGACTTCCACTCCATCGTTTTCACGAGAGGGGACGGTAGTCCGGGGTCCAGGCCGATCGCACCCGCCGTCAGGGGGACCTGGTGTCCCCCTCCCGGTTGACCCGCGACCAGTGGCGTTCAGCGGCGGGCGCGCTCCAGGGCGTCCCAGAAGCCGCGGCGCAGGGCGTGGCGGACCTCGTCGTGCAGAAGGAAGTCGATCGGCAGCGAGGAGCCCTGGAGCAGCCGTGCCTCCAGATCCGAGGGCATCCGGGGCTTACGGGCGAGAACCGCCTCCAGCCACAGGGCCGGGGCGTCCTTGGCGACGGACTCGCCGAAGTCGTGGCCTTCCTTGTGCGCGGCCTTCACCGCGTCGGAGAGGGTCGTCGCGGCACCGTTCCCGGTGCTCTGCACCGGCACGGGGGCCGACTGAGGACCGGTGTAGGCGCCCATCTGCGACGCCTGGTAGCTCGGCATGCCGCCGGTGTTGCCCAGCGAGTACTGCGGGGCGGGCTGCAGCGGGCCGGTCGAACCGTTGACGGCCGCGTGCGACGGCGTGGGGGCGGGCGAAAGCGGCGGCGTCTGGGGTGGCGGGGCGGCCGGAGCGGCCGGTGTGACCGGGGTCGCCGGCGACTCCTGGGTGTAGCTCGGATAGGCGGAGGGCAGCGCGTGCTGGGCATGGGCCGCACGGGGTGTCTGGACCGCGGGGACCGGGCTGGTGACGGGGCTGGTGACCGGGCCGGCCACCGGGGAGCCGTTGCTGCCGCGAGTCGCGACGGAGTGGCCGTTGGTACCGTGCTGGTGGCCGTTGACCGCCAGGGGAGGCGCCTCGTCGCCGATCAGGCTGACGTGCGGCCGCAACTGGCCGGCGCCTATCTCGATCAGGTCGTCGCACTCCTGGCGGAGCGTGCGGGAGACGGCCCAGCTGCCGTCGGCGCTGATGTGCACCACGGTGACTCGGATACCGAGATCCTGGGCGTCGCAGACGACCTGCGCCAGGTCCTCGTCACCGCTGACCACGACCGCGTCGCAGACCGCGCCGTTGCGGGCCAGCGTCATCAGGTCACGGTGAACCTGGGCGTCGACGCCCTCGCGGCGGCCGGGGCGGATGCGCGACAGGCGGAGCTTGAGGCCGGGGATGTCGGCCAGCGTGTCGTGCTCGGGAGTACGCCGGCCCTCCACCGTCGCCTCGTACCAGTAACAGCGGAGCAGCGGCAGGCCGGTGCGCTCTCTCGACAACTTGTTGAGCAGTTGGAGCAGCCCCGGGTAATCCCAGGAGACCGCCTCGCGGTGGCGGGTTCCGTGCACCGCCATCGCGCCGTCGGACAGCAGGTAACCGGCGTCCACGAACAGCGCGCAACGATCCACCTGACACCGCCCTTCCTACGTGGCCCGATCCTCTGGCTCAGACAAGCCCGAAAGAGCCCAGACAGACGGCCCTTCCTCAGGGTAATCAAGCGGCTGACCATCCGAGGGTGAATCCCGACGATTCCACCCGCGCTCGACCATACGCCGGACCGTTTACGCAGACCGTACCAGTTTGTCCCGTTCGTCAACCCCCTCTGCGGGGTGCTATACGCCATCCGTCTTCGAGGTCCCGCACCGCGCCCGTCGTACCGGAGGCCCGGCCTTCTCGAACGCGCCTCACGGAGCGGTCCGCACGCTCACCGCCGCCACGCCGAAAAGCAGGACGTCCTGGTGCGTGCTGAGCTCCAGCACCGGGGCGCGGCCGAGGCGTGCCCGGAAGCGGTCCACGTCCGTGCCGAAGGTCGCGCGGGCGCCCCTCGCCCCGGTGGCGGATCCGTCGAAGGGATTGCGCGGGTCCCGCTCCCCTCCGGCGGGCCGGAGGGTCCGGCCACCGAGCCTCACCCGATCACCCGCGACGCCCGCGTCACCCTCCCAGGTCACCAGGGCCACCTTCGCGGGCGCGTCGGCGGGCGTCAGACCTCCGAGCAGTATCCGCATCGAGCGATGCCCCCGCTCCAGCACCGTCGCGGTGTCGAGCACGACGGTCTGGCTGTACGGCCTGCGCGGGTCGGCCACGATGATCACCAGGCTCCACCCGGCATGGCGCGAGACGCCCGGCCTTATCGAGGCGTCGGCCACCCAGTACGTCCCGCGTGCCCTGCCCAGCAGCCGCGTCACATCGGCGAACGCCTGGTAGCCCCGCCCCACGGGCAGCTCTCGCTCCACCACCCGCGCGGCCCTGACCTGCCGGTACTCCGTCTCCCCCGGCACCTTGAGCTTGATCCGCCCGCTGGGGGGCGCGCTCGCCGACCAGTAGAGTCCCGCCCAGACCACCTTGCCGGCCGCCGGCAGCACGAGCCGGGCGGCGCTCGACGAGCTCGTCGACGGATCCCCGTCACGATCGAGGGGACGCATCTCCCAGCTGTTGTTGTCGCGCCGGTTGCCCTGCCCCGCGCGGGCTGCCTCGCACCCGGGCTCCGAGGGCGCGCAGCTCAGCAGGGTGTTGCCGATCGCGGAGACGGCCACCCGGCCGTCGGTGGCGAACCGTGCCGGAGCGCCCTCCGCCCGTACGCCGCTGCGCGACCTGGCGGCCACCCGCGTCCCCGCCGTGGAGACCGTGACCGAGGGCGCCGCCCCGTAGGGCGCGTCGTCCGACACCAGGACTCTCAGGAAGACCGCCGTGGCCCGGCCCGCCGGCAGCGGACCGCGGACGCACCGGGCACCTCGCCGCCACGCCCGGCAGGACCAGCCGTCGACCGTGCCGACCGGCGCGACGGCACCGACGGAGTGTCCCCCGCGCGATCCGGACGGCAGCGTCACGCCTCGCGGCAGCCCGACGTAGGCGACGACCTCCTCACTCTGCCCACGCCCCGCGTTGCGCAGCCGCACCGCCACGATGCCGGCCTCGGACCTGATCAGGGCACCGAGCGCGTCGATCCTGGCCACCAGGCGGGGCGCGAGCCAGGAACCCGTCCGGCCGTCCTGCCCCGTTCCCGTCGGCCCCGGCCCGGTCTCGGCCGGCTCGCCGGCGCCGGCCCCGCCGCTCTCACCTCCGGACGCCTTCGGCTGCCCGGAGAGTGTCGGTACGACGCCGGGGAGCGCCGGAGCCATGACGATCGGCTCGGAGGCCGCGTTCGGCGGGGGCGCGGGCTCCGAGCCCGACACCAGCACGAGTGCGGCCACCATCGCGACCGCGGTGGTGACCGCACCGGCCGTGACGGCGCGCCGCACGGATCGGGGAGCCTGCCGCCAGCGGCCGGGCAGTCCGCCCCCCGTCGTGACGCCCATCCTGCCGAGCGCCACCAGGTAGGCGGGGAACACGGGACCGACGATGAGCGGGCCGATGACGGAGCGGATGCTCTGGCCGATGCCGGTCAGCTCCGTGAGCACCGCGCGGCAGCCCGAGCAGCCCTCCAGATGCTCGTCCACGATCCTGCTCTGTTCCCTGGTCAGGCCGCCACGGATGTGGTGGCCCAGCCTGGCCAGTGCGGGCCGGCATTCGGGCGCGGTCGTCTCGGCCAGGTGGATGCGCAGGCACGCCTGGCGCATCCCCTCCCGCGCCCGGTAGGCGAGCGCGGCCGCGCCGTTCACCGTCAGGCCGAGCAGGAGTCCGGTGTCGTCGGGCCTGGCCCTCTCGACCTCGGCGTGCCACAGGACGAGCTGCCACCTCTCCGGCATGGACGAAAAGGCCCTGGCCACCGGCGAGCCCTCCAGATCCGCCGCGTCGGAGGTGTCGCCGACGGTACGGCGGAGGGCGGTGAGCAGGTGGACGCGGAACGCCTGCTCCGGGCCGTCTCCCTGGTCGATCACCTGGTGGACCGCCGCGAACGTCTCCTCGACGACGCCCTCGACCCCGCTCTCGACGGGGAGGAGCAGGCGGGCCAGCGCGTACGCCGCGGGAGCGTGCCGCTGGTGGAGCACCCGGTAGGCGGCCACGTCGCCGTTCCTGGCGGCAGCCAGCAGTTCAGCGTCGCCTTGAGATGTTTTCACCAGAACCTCCCGGGGATGCCCCTGCCTTCAGGACTCCGTTGCTTGATTGCCGCCGGTCGACGTCTGGCGTCGTTATCCGGTGCCGGGCACGGAGATCGAGAACGAATTGGGCAACGGAGTCCTTCAGGCCGGGGAGGGGTCGGGAGCGGGAGGGCCGCCAGGGCCCGAGCGTGCCCTGACCGGTCGGTCATGTCGATCGGCTTCTTTCCGGGTCGTGTAGCCGTAGCCGTCCGCGTGTTGAAGATGACGGACATGCCGGTGGTTGATCCCGGCGACGCAGCCGTGCCGGGTGGTGATGTCGAACGAGCCAGAGGAGCGGACCAGGACTCGCCCGGCGTGAACCCCGGCCTTCTTGCCTGCCGGGACGTTCGCCCGGACCAGGTCGCCGGTTTGGAAGCCGTGGTGCAGTTTGCTCCGTGGCCGGACAAGGCGGGGGAATCCGTATCGGTCGGGGATGGTGCGGGCGTAGGTGCCGCGCCCGGTCGCCGTGACCACCAGGTCGGTGGTCGAGCTGGATCGCATACCGTCCGGCCCGGCTCCCGCTGTGGCCGGTGAACACCGCCAGGCCGGTGTGCCTGGAGCCGGGGTCGATCCCGACCTGCACGCCTGCCACGCTGGAATCGGCAGCCGACCGGTCCTTGAGGCGGATGACGAACGGTGTGTGGCGGTGAACCACCGCCCGCCCGGCCGCCGGCAGGCGACGGCCGCGGGCGTCCAGGACGAACACGACGGGGTGAACCTCACGGTTGGCTCCCTCGGACACCGAAGCGCCCTCGGGGTGACGCCGAGCAGAACGGGTGCCGGTCCGCTCGATCTCCCCTCGCCCAGGTCGAACACCAGATACCGCCTGACGGCGGTGTCCGTGAGCCGTTTCGTGCCCACCCTCGGGCGTGTCTGCTCCCACGGATTCCAGAGCGGCAGGCTGAGGAAGCACCTGCCGGTGGGTCTGCGATCTTATGTTCAACGTGGCCATCACAACGCACCTCCCTGAGCTGACGGCCAGGGCTGGTCAACGCGGGGCTTCAAAGCGCGTTACCGCACCTCAAGCCCCCTCCTTCGGGAGGGGGTTGCCGACTGTGACCGCACCATTACCCGGAGTTGTCTGTCGGATAATCCCGCAGTCCGCGCCGCGCGTAAACCCGGATCGCACTTTTGCCATCCGGCGGCCGGATCGGCGCCGCTCCCCGGTGACCCCGGATCGGGCGGCCTTCCGGATCGCCCTAACCTTGGTGCCATGAGCGATCGCGAGAACCTGCTGGCAGAGATCAAGGGCAAGGGCGTGGTGCACGGCAAGGTCGTGCTGTCCTCGGGCAGAGAGGCCGACTTCTACGTGGACATGCGCCGGGTGACCCTCGACGGGCAGGCGGCGCCGCTGGTGGGGCGGGTCATGCTGGACCTCACCGAAGATCTCGACTACCAGGCGGTCGGCGGGCTGACGCTGGGCGCCGACCCGGTGGCGACCGCCATGCTGCACGCGGCGGCCGCGCGGGGCAGGACGCTCGACGCGTTCGTGGTGCGCAAGGCGCAGAAGGCCCACGGCATGCAGCGCCGGATCGAGGGGCCGGATGTGGCGGGGCGGAGGGTGCTCGCGGTGGAGGACACCTCCACGACCGGCGGTTCCCCGCTGACCGCGGTGGAGGCGCTGCGCGCGGCGGGCGCCGAGGTCGTGGCGGTCGCCACGATCGTGGACCGGGGAGCCTCCCAGGCGATCGCCGACGCCGGGCTGCCGTACCGGACCGCCTACACCCTGGCCGACCTCGACTTGGACTAGAGGATCGACCGGCGCCTCGCGGGCCTTCCCCGGAAGGGCTCTGTTCCGGTCACCGGGGCAGGCCGCGGTGACCTTCGTCCGGCCGATCCTCGCCACGGCGGGGATCCATGGCGCTCTACCGGTTTCGGGAGACCGTGAACTCCTGGCGCTCCCCCGCCCCGCCGGGTGCCCGGACCGTCCCGTTCACCTGGACCCGGACCGCGGCCGAGTCGGCCAGCACGACATCGACCTTGGGGTCGAAGGACTGGAACTGCTCGCCCTTGGCCATCTCCCGGTCGAGCAGCACATCGCCCCCGGTGACCTTCAGGAAGACCGTGGGGCAGTGCTCCCGCAGGCACTCGACGAGGACCGTCGGCACCCGCTCGGCAGTGGCGGAGGCGGTCGAAGAGGCGTCCGCGGGCGACGTGGTGGTGGCCGGCGGGGCCGTCTCGGCGCCGGAGCCGAGACTGCCGATCAGCGAGAGAACCCCGACCACGATCAGGACGACGAGCGCCAGCGCCGCCAGTCCGGCGAGGACCAGGCGGGCGATACCCATGGGGTCAGACCTGTGGCGTCCCACACAGTGGAGATTAGCGGTTCGTGAGTATATTTCACGACTGACCTGGTGAATCAGCCCCGAAGCCCCGAAATCCTAGAAGATCCCCTATAACCAACCAGGTCATACTGGAGATCCCGTACCGGCGAGCGCCAGGAGTCCTCCGGAGGTTTCCCACCGGTGGGCGCCGAGACCATGCCGAGGACACATCCGTACGTCCCGAAGTGGTGGTGGAGCTATCCGGTTGGGAAGGAACCCGGAATACTGGCTCATGGGCAATGTCTTCATAGCCCCGTGCCAGCTGCCCACAGCCGTCTCCAGGAGATGACACGATGCCCATCGCGACCCCAGAGGTCTACGCCGAGATGCTCGACCGGGCCAAGGCGGGAGGTTTCGCCTACCCGGCCATCAACGTGACCTCGTCACAGACCCTCAACGCCGCACTCAGGGGTTTCGCCGAGGCGGAGAGCGACGGCATCGTCCAGGTGTCGACCGGCGGCGCCGATTTCCTCTCCGGTACCACGGTCAAGAACATGGTGAGCGGCTCGGTGGCACTGGCGGAGTACGCCCGTGTCGTCGCGGCCAACTACCCCGTGACGATCGCCCTGCACACCGACCACTGCCCCAAGGACAAGCTGGACGGTTTCGTGCGCCCGCTGCTCGACATCTCCCTTGAGCGGGTGGCCAGGGGCGAGGACCCCCTCTTCCAGTCGCACATGTGGGACGGCTCCGCCGTGCCGCTGGACGAGAACCTTGAGATCGCCAGGGAGCTCCTGGAGAAGACCGCCCGCGCGAAGATCGTCCTTGAGGTGGAGATCGGCGTCGTCGGCGGCGAGGAGGACGGCGTCGTCGGCGAGATCAACGAGAAGCTCTACACCACCCCCGAGGACGCCCTCGCGACCGCCGAGGCCCTGGGCCTGGGAGAGCGCGGCCGCTACATGCTCGCCGCGACCTTCGGCAACGTGCACGGCGTCTACAAGCCCGGCCACGTCAAGCTGCGGCCGAGCGTGCTCAAGGAGATCCAGGACGCGGTCGGCGCCAAGTACGGCAAGGAGAAGCCGTTCGACCTGGTCTTCCACGGCGGCTCGGGCTCGCTGCTCGAGGAGATCCACGAGGCCATCGCCTACGGCGTGGTGAAGATGAACATCGACACCGACACGCAGTACGCCTTCACCCGCCCGATCGTCGACCACATGTTCAGGAACTACGACGGCGTCCTCAAGGTCGACGGCGACGTCGGCAACAAGAAGGTGTACGACCCCCGCTCGTACGGCAAGGCCGCCGAGACCTCGATGGCGGCGCGGATCGTCGAGGCCGCCCAGCACCTCAAGTCGGCGGGCACCAAGCTCTCCTGATGACCCGGCGGTCAACGCAGACCGGAAATTCTCGGTAGAGACCGGGTAAAACCGGTCAATGTTCGGAGGGTCCCCGCCAGGTCACGAGATCGGCTTCCGGAAAGTCCCCGGGAGCCGATCTTGGCTTGGCGCGGGTTCACCAGATAGGACTGTCGCTATGGAATCCCACGAGAACCTTCTCGCCGGCCCGCCGCCCACCCTGCTCCCGGACCTGCCTGAAGCTCGACAGGCACTGGAATCCGGTGCCCAGCCATCCGACGTCGCCGCGCGTTTCCCCGCCTATCCGGCAGCCTGGGCAGCACTCGCGGACGAGTATTTCGCGGCGGGACACGCCGTGACGTCGTACGCCTTCGCCCGCACCGGCTACCACCGGGGCCTGGACCAGCTCCGCAGGGCGGGCTGGAAGGGGCACGGCCCGATCCCCTGGGAGCATCTGCCCAACCAGGGGTTCCTGAGGTGCCTGCACGCACTGGCCCGCGCCGCCCAGAGCATCGGGGAGAAGGAGGAGGCCGAGCGGTGCTTCCAGTTCCTCAAGGACTCCAGCGCCGAGGCGTCCAAGGAGCTGACCGGCCGCTGATCCGGCCCTGATCCGCCCCTTGATCTGCCCGTGGGATCTCTCGCCCCGAGGTGGGAGATCCCCATTTCGGACGCCGTCGGGTATTCTCACCACGCAAGAGCCCCTGTAGCGATTGCGCCAGGGGTTTTCGTTTTTGCGGTGGGAGAATCACAATGCCGGCTGTCGTTCTCGTTGGTGCCCAGTGGGGCGATGAGGGCAAGGGTAAGGCGACCGACCTACTTGGTGATCAGGTCGACTATGTCGTCAGATACCAGGGAGGCAACAACGCGGGCCACACGGTCGTCATCGGCGACCAGAAGTATGCGCTGCACCTGCTGCCGACGGGAGTGCTCTCACCGAACGTCATCCCCGTGATCGGCAACGGTGTCGTCATCGACCCGGGCGTGCTGCTGAGCGAGATCGACGGGCTTGAGGCCCGGGGGGTCTCCTCCGAGCGGCTGCTGATCTCCGCCAACGCGCACCTGATCATGCCCCACCACAAGGCCCTCGACAAGGTCACCGAGCGCTACCTCGGCAAGGCCAAGATCGGCACGACCGGGCGCGGCATCGGCCCCGCGTACGGCGACAAGATCTACCGGATGGGCGTGCGGGTCCAGGACCTGCTGGACCCGGGCATCCTGCAGAAGAAGATCGAGGTCGCGCTGGGCGAGAAGAACCAGATCCTCACCAAGATCTACAACCGTCGGGTGATCGACGCGAACAAGGTCCTGGACGAGTATCTCGGCTACGCCGAGCGCCTCAAGCCGCACATCGCCGACACCTCGCTGATCCTCAACAGGGCCCTGGACGAGGGCAAGGTCGTGCTGCTCGAAGGCGGGCAGGGCAACCTGCTCGACATCGACCACGGCACCTACCCGTTCGTCACCTCCTCCTCCCCGACGAGCGGCGGCGCCTGCTCGGGTTCCGGCATCCCGCCGACCCGGATCACCCGCGTGATCGGCATCCTGAAGGCGTACACCACCCGTGTCGGCTCGGGTCCGTTCCCGACCGAGCTCGACGACGAGATGGGCGACTGGCTGCGCACCACCGGCGGCGAGTACGGGGTGACCACCGGCCGCAACCGCCGCTGCGGCTGGTTCGACGCGGTCATCGCCCGGTACGCCACCCGTATCAACGGTGTCACCGACTACTTCCTCACCAAGCTGGACGTGCTGTCCGGCCTGGAGAGGATTCCCGTCTGCGTCGCCTACGAGGTCGACGGGGTCCGGTATGACGAGATCCCGATGACCCAGACCGACTTCCACCACGCCAAGCCGGTGTACGAGGAGTTCCCCGGCTGGCAGGAGGACATCACCAGCGCCAGGAGCTTCGAGGACCTGCCCGCCAACGCGCAGGCGTACGTGAAGGCCCTGGAGCAGATGAGCGGCTCCAGGATCTCCGCGATCGGCGTCGGTCCCGGCCGCACCGAGACGCTCCAGATCCACCCGCTGGTCTAGATCCGCTCCCGCCGATCCCCGCCGCGGCGGGGATCGGCCAGGTGTCGCCGTGCTGGGCGGAAGTACCAAGGGCCTGGTTTCGACCGATACGGCCCGCACCCGGCGTCGCCGAGGCGCGAGCCGTACTGGGGATCGGTACGCGAGATGGATAAGGTCCCTGTGTGCATGCCGAGATTCACGGTCACCGTGGGGCCCGTGGGCTCCGTCCCGAGAACACCCTGCCCGGTTTCGCCCACGCCCTGGAGCTGGGCGTCGACGCACTGGAGCTCGACGTCGCACTGACCGCCGATCGGCGGCTGGTGCTCACACACGATCTCACAGTGTCCGCTGTGACCAGCACCGACGTCCGGCCCGCCTTCCGCGACGACCCCGCCTTCCCGTACGTGGGCAGGCCCGTCGGCGAGCTCACGCTGGCGCAGCTGCGCACGCTGGAGTGCGGAGTGCGGGTGCCGCGCCACCCCGAAGACCGTTTCGCCCCGACCCAGCTGCCGGTGCCGAACACCCGGATGCCGACCCTGGGCTCCGTGCTGGGGCTGATGGACGCCTACGGAGCCGACGGGGTGCGGGTGCACGTGGAGCTCAAGTCGGACCCGACCAGGCCCGATCTGAGCGCCGAGGTCGGTGAGTTCACCGAGATGGTGGTCGCCGAGCTCGACCGGCACCGCAGGCTCGACCGGGCGGCCATCCTCAGTTTCGACTGGCGCGTCCTGCGGATCGCCCGCTCCCTGGCCCCCGCGACCGGGCGGTACGCCCTGATCGAGCGTGCCACCATGGACAGTGCCTGGCTCGACGGCCTCCATCTGGAGGATTTCGGCGGCGACGTCCCGGCCGCCGCCGCCGAGGCCGGGGGCACCACGCTCTCCCCCGAGCATGTGATGGTCGACCCCGAGCTCGCCCGGCGAGCGGAGAAGGCCGCCCTGCCGCTGGCCGTGTGGACCGTCAACGACCCCGGGCGAGCGGCCGAGCTGCTCGGTCTCGGGGCGGCCGCGATCGTCACCGACTATCCCGACCGGATGATCACCCTGTGGGCCGAGCGGGGCATGCGTGTCCCGAAGCCGGTCACCCCCGCCCGCCCGATGAGCGCCTGAGGGATCGGGTCACATCCAGCCGTTGCGGCGGAAGCCCCGGTAGAGCAGCGTGCAGGCGATGACCATCACGCCGAGCACCAGCGGGTAGCCGAAGACGGAGTCGAGCTCGGGCATGTGCTCGAAGTTCATGCCGTAGATGCCGGCGATCATCGTGGGGACGGCCATGATGGCGACCCACGAGGAGATCTTCCGCATGTCCTCGTTGGCGAGCGCGTTGGAACGGGCGAGCGCCGCCTGCAGTATGGAGTTGCAGAGCTCGTTGGACGACTCGACCTGCTCGCAGACGCGGGCCAGGTGGTCGACGACGTCACGGAAGTACTCGCGCATCTCGGAGGGGATCATCCGGCGCTGGGCCAGCGTGGACATCGGTGCCTGGAGCGGTGTGACGGACCGCTTCATCTCGATCATCTCGCGCTTGAGGTTGTAGATCCGGCCGATGTCACGGGCACTGACGTCCGCGAAGACCATCGCCTCGACGTCCTCCAGCTCGGTCTGCATCCGGTCGGCCACGGTGAGGTACTTGTCGACGACGTGGTCGGCGATCGCGTGCAGCACGCCGGTGGGGCCCCGGCTGAGCAGCTTGGGCTTGTCCTCAAGGCGCTCCCGCACCTCCGAGAGCGGGCAGTGCCGGCCGTGCCGCACGGTCACCACGAAGTCGGTGCCGACGAACACCATGATCTCTCCGGTGCCGATGATCTCGCTGGTCGCGGTCAGCACGTCGTGGTCGAGGTAGGCGACGGTCTTCAGGACCACGAACAGCGAGTCGCCGTAGCGCTCGACCTTGGGTCGCTGGTGAGCCTTGACGGCGTCCTCGACGGCGAGCGGGTGCAGGGCGAAGACCTCCGCCAGCCACTCGACCTCGGGGGCGTCGGGCTCGTGCAGGCCGACCCAGACGAAGGCGTTGTTCCCTTCGACGGACGCGTTGTGCGTGCGGACGAGCTCCAGGGCGTCGGGGATGCCCAGGGCCTCGATCTTCTTACCGTCGATGTAGGCGGCGTACTCGACGAGCGAGTCGCTCGGCGGGACGCAGACACCGCTCATCCGCGCACCGAGCGAGACGGCGGGCGCGTGCGGGGCACGGATCGTGCGGGCGTGCTTGATACGGGGAAAAAGGAGCGAGGAGCGCATGGCGAGCCTTTCCCGCCCAACCTGGCGGGATACCGCACGCGATGCGCTGTCACCACAAGTGGAGGCGACGATGCGTGCGGCGCCGGTCGGGCACCGAGATGGGGTGGTCGAGGGTGCGCACAGCAGGCGTGCGCGAGCACGTACTGCTGGGATCGCCAGAGGACATCCCGAACCACCTCCAATCAGCAAGAGACACGCAAAGCCACTCAAAACTTAACACGAATAGGGGGATGGCTCTCAGCTTACTCCCAGGTTCAAGCATCGATCATGCACAACCTGACAAAATTCACACCCTGTTTACTGGCACCTCCCGTGCGTGCTGACACGTCGCGGACCCCCAGGGTTATCCACAGGCTGTGGATAACTCTGGGGTTCGGGCACCGGCGAGATCCGGGTGTGCCGACACGGCCCGAGGGACGATCCGGGGGGACGATAAGCTCTGACAAGTGCGCGTTCTTGTGATTGGAACCGGCGGGCGTGAACACGCCCTGTGCCGGTCGCTGGCGGCGGACCCCCAGGTCACCGAGGTTCACTGTGCTCCCGGAAACGCGGGCATCGCGCAGGTCGCGACCCTGCATCCGGTGGTACCGACAGACCCGGCCGCGGTTACCGAACTGGCCGAGCGGCTCCGGGCGGAGCTGGTCGTGATCGGCCCTGAGGCCCCGCTGGTCGCCGGCGTCGCCGACGCCGTCAGGCAGGCCGGCATCCCCTGTTTCGGCCCCTCACGGCAGGCGGCCCGGATCGAGGGTTCCAAGTCCTTCGCCAAGGACGTCATGGTCGCGGCGGGCGTGCCCACCGGGCGGTCGTACACCTGCGTCACGCCGGAGGAGGTCACCGCGGCGCTCGACGAGTTCGGCACGCCGTACGTGGTCAAGGACGACGGCCTGGCCGCCGGCAAGGGCGTGGTGGTCACCGACGACCGTGAGGAGGCGCTCCGGCACGCCGCCGCCTGCGGGCGGGTGGTCATCGAGGAGTTCCTCGACGGTCCCGAGGTCTCGCTGTTCGCGCTCTGCGACGGCGCCACGGCCGTGGCACTCCAGCCCGCCCAGGACCACAAGCGCGCCTACGACGACGACCAGGGCCCCAACACCGGCGGGATGGGCGCCTACACGCCGCTGCCGTGGGCCCCGGACGACCTCGCCGACCAGGTGATGGCCGAGACCGTCATACCGACCGTGACCGAGCTGGCCAGGCGCGGCGCGCCGTACACGGGGGTGCTGTACGTGGGGCTGGCCCTCACCTCCAAGGGCCCGAAGGTGATCGAGTTCAACGCGCGGTTCGGCGACCCGGAGACCCAGGTCGTGCTGGACCGGCTCCAGACGCCCCTCGCGGGCCTGCTGCTCGCCTGCGCGAACGGGACGCTCGACCGGTTCGGGCCGCTCTCCTATCGCGACGGCGCCGCGGTGACCGTGGTGATCGCGGCGGAGAACTACCCGGCGGATCCGGTGAAGGGCGACGTGATCGAAGGGCTGTCCGACCCGGTCGAGGACGCCTACGTGCTGCACTCGGGCACCGCGCTGGACGGCGACCGGATCGTCTCGAACGGCGGCCGGGTGCTCAGCGTGGTCGGCACGGGACCCGACGTCCCCGCGGCGCGGGCGGCGGCCTACGAGGCGGTGGAGCACATCCGGCTGCGCGGCTCGCACCACCGCACCGACATCGCGGGCCGCGCCCGCTGAAAGCGGCACGGCCTATGAAAACGGCACGGTCTCTGAAAACGGCACGGCCTGCCCCGGCCGGGGCGTAGCGCCTGATCGGCATGTCGCGATAAGCCTGGGGCAGTCGGTGCCCCGCCCCAGGCCGGCTCCGCCCCCCGGAGGAACGATGTCGCTTGATCCAGCGTTGACCGCCGAGCGGATCGGCGACACCGGCGTGTTGCGCTGGCCGGGCACCTGGCGGGTCTACGTGGCCACCCGGAGCGAGGAGATCAGGGCCGACGCCGAGCGCGTTCTGACGATGTGCGACGGGGCGGGCCGGCCGGTCTCGGTGGGCGAGGGCATCGGCACGCACCTGGCCCGCGCGCAGGCGTACGCGCGCAGCAGGCACGGTGTGCGGCGCTGGCTGACCGGCCAGGCCATCGAGGGCGCCTGGTCCAACGTCAACAGCGCCACCGTGATGCTGTACGGCGTGCTGCCGGTGGCGGAGTTGTGCGGGCGGGCGCCGGAGGTGGTCGCGATCGGCCGGGCCTACCTGCCCGGCGACGACCCCCGGCTTGTCCACCTCCAGGCCAGGCTGGCGGCGGGAGACCTCGGTGAGAACGACAGGCCGCTGATGCAGTCGGTGCTGCGGGCCGCGTACACCGCGCAGGCGATGGACACCGGGCGGGTCCGCAACTTCCGCAACCTGCTCATCGGCGGGGTGGTCATGCTCTCCCTGATCGTGCTGAGCGTGGTGGTCATCGGTGCGATCTGGCCGGACGTCATCCCGATGTGCGGCGACCAGTCGGTGATCCGCACCCAGGGGCTGATGCCCGCCCAGATCTGCCCGACCGGCGGCCTGCGGCCCGGCCACGGCGACGTCCCGCTCGTGGCCCTGATCGGCATGCTGGGCGCGGCGCTGGCCACCGCCGCCTCGCTGTCGACCCGCTCGGAGCTGTCCACCCGCTACTCGCTGGCCGTCGTCCAGAACCTGCTCAAGGCGCCCGCGGGGGTGGCCACGGCCGTGCTCGGGCTACTGATCCTGAACTCGGGCTTCGTGCCCGGTTTCGCGGGGCTCGGCTCGCAGCCCGCGATCCTGGTCTGGGCGATGGCGTTCGGGTACGGACAGCAGGTCGTCACCCGCTTCGTGGACCAGCGGGCCGACAATCTCCTGTCGGCCGCCTCCCCGCTCACCGCCGCGGTGAACACGAAGGGCAGGTAGCATCCGAGGCCCGAGGTCTCCCGGTGCCGCGCCCCACAGTGACACCCGCGAGCCCGGAAACCGCAGGCGAAAGCGTGGTCGCCGCGCAACGCGGCGGCGGCAGATGGCTTATCGGCCGGTTCAGGGGCAGTTCACCCTCGAAGTGGCCGGTTCAGGGGCATTCAACGGCTACTGTTGGCCGATAACCTCGGCTGCCGCCTCGCGCCACACGAGTTACCCAGAACACTTCCAAGGAGCATGACGCATGGTCCGTTACCGCGTGCGCGGTGGCAACCCACTTCGTGGAACCGCCTTCATCCAGGGTGCCAAGAACGCCGTGTTGCCCATGATCGGTGCCGCGCTGCTGGCTTCCAAAGGCCGCACGGTCCTGCGCAACGTCCCCATCATCGAGGACGTCCGGCGCGCGGTCGAGCTGGCGGAGACGGTCGGCGCCAAGGTCGAGCTGCACGAGGCGGAGCGCACGCTGGTGATCGACGCCTCGACGCTGAGCAGCCCGGTGCTGCCCGCGGAGATCGCCCGGCGCTTCCGCGGCTCGGTGCTGTTCGTGCCCGCCCTGCTGCACCGTCTCGGTGAGGCGATCATCGAGGGCGTGGGCGGCTGCAACCTGGGCAGCCGCAACCTCGACTTCCACTACCTGGGCTACAAGCGCCTGGGCGCGATCGTGGACGAGGGCGACGCGGTCATCCACGTCAAGTCGGCGGGCCTCACCGGTGCCACCCTGTACCTGGACACCCCCTCGCACACCGGCACCGAGAACCTGATCATGGCCGCCGCCCTCGGGCGCGGCACCACCGTGATCGAGAACGCCGCGCTGGAGCCCGAGGTCCTCGATGTGATCGACATGCTGACCCGGATGGGCGCGAGGATCAGCGGCGGCGGCACCGGGTTCATCACCGTGGAGGGCGTGGAGGAACTCCAGGCCGTCGAGCACACCGTGATGCCGGACCGCCTTGACGCGGGCGTGTTCGCCATGGCCGCCGCCGTCACCGGCGGAGAGGTCAACCTGGTCGGCGCCGACCTGGACCACCTCGGCGTGGTCCGCTACAAGCTGGAGCAGATGGGGGTGGAGTTCGCCGACCACGGCGCGGTGCTGCACGTGCGCAGGGATCGTCCACTGCGTCCGATCAATGTGATCACCGACACCTATCCCGGCTTCGCCACCGACCTGCAGTCGCCGATCATGACGGTCGCCTGTCTCGCCGACGGCGCCAGCTACATTCATGAACGAATCTTCGACGGTCGTTTCGCTCTGGCCTCAGAACTGAACAAAATGGGTGCCGATATTGAAGTGAAAGAGAACAGCGCCGTCGTTCGTGGTGCGACTCCGCTCACTGGAACACAGGTGACCGCTCACGACCTGCGCTCGGGAATCGCCCTCGTGCTCGCGGGTCTGGCCGCTGAAGGGGAGACCGTGATCGGATCGGGATATCTCATCGACCGCGGGCACTCTTATCTCGCCGAGCGCATGCAGGCCCTGGGCGGCGATGTGCGCCGAGAGATTTCAGCGCCATAATCAGCGGGTTTGAGCTGCTCAAAAACCGCTCTGACCTGTGTAAACGATGCCAGTCATGGGTTTAACCCGGAAGCAGCTTCCGGAATTGGCCGCAAATCGGGCGTGACATTACGGCCCTCACAAGCGATCGTTCCAAAAGAGAGCCGAAAACAAACGGACGGCATGATGGGACGAACATTGGTCGAGCGGGCCGAAGAAGCGCCACGAGTGTCACGCCCGGGTGCCATGACACCAGACCTCACCATCGGTGTGGTGGGCCCCCATGACCTCGTTGAACGGGTGATGTTGATGGGGCACGCAGCGGCCCCATTACCCTGCCGCCTGGTGGCGGCGGCATACCGTGACGAGCAGGAGGCCGCGGACAAGGTCACTCGATTGGGAGCCGGGGTGGACGCGTGTCTGTTCGCCAGCCCGGTCCCCTACGACCTGGCCCGGCGATCGGGGGTGCTGACGATGCCCGCGACGTATGTCCAGCTCGGCGGCGCCGCACTGATCGCCGCGCTGGCGAGGGCCGCGATGGACGAGCGGATAGACCCACGCAGGGTCAGCATCGACATCCTGAGCAGAGCAGAGGTCGAGGAGGCCTATAGCGATCTGAGCCTTCCCTCAGGGGACGTGCAGAGCCGCGACGAGCCGGGCGCCACCGGCACGATCGCGGCCTTCCACGAACGCCTCGCCCGCCAGGGCAGCACGAGCGGGGCGCTCACCTGCCTGCCCGCGGTCGCCGACCGCCTTCAGACGGCAGGGGTGCCCGTGGTCAGGATCCGCCCCACCTCCGCCGCGGTGCGTACGGCGCTGCACACGGCGGCACTGCTCGGCGCGCACCACCGGCTGGAGGAGTCACAACTCACCGTGGTCCTGGTGGAGGTGCCCACGTTGCGCGAGCCGGTCCGCCGGGCCGCGCCACGCTACTGGCGCGACGAGCTCCGGCTCTCCCTGCACCGGTTGCTGGTGCAGGAGGCCAACCGGATCAACGCGTCGGTCACCGCGGTCGACGATCACAGCTACATGGTCACCGCGACCCGCGGCTCGGTGGCCGCGGCCACCGAGGGGTTCCGGGTCCTGCCGTTCGCCGCGCGGGTCCGCGACGAACTCGGCCTGGCGGTCGAGGTCGGCGTCGGCATGGGCCGTACGACCCACGACGCCGAGTCGCACGCCAGGGCCGCTCTGGCGCGCACCCAGGCGGGCAAGCAGGCCCAGGGCTTCGCGGTCGACCGCGAGGGCAGGGCACTGATCCCGGCGCCCAGGATGCCTCCCCAGGGCACGGGACCGCTGAAGCCCAAGGGTGTGGAGGTGCTGGCCCGGCTGGCCGCCAAGCTTGAGGGTGGGGACACGGTGGTGGACGCGGAGGGCGCGGGCAAGATGCTGGGCGTCACCCCGCGTACGGCACGACGATTGCTGCGCACGCTGGTAGACGAGGGACTCGCGTGGCCGCTTCCGCCGAACCGGACGCCGCAACCCGGCCGTCCCCGCCAGTTGTACCGGCTGATCGTGGAGAAGCTCGGCACCCGCTGAGCCCTCCGCCTTTCGACCTGGAGGCTTCCGCCGCACCCGGACGGCGGAACCTCCCAGGTCACGGCCCGCCTGGCTCGGCATGGCAGGACCGGCCGGGGCACGGTCCGCCCGCCCCGGCGCGGCGAGAGTCCGCCAGGCCGCGAGCGCCGATCTCCGCGTGGCGGAGGGGACCGAACCCCGCGCGCGAGATGTCGGGTCCTGCCAGTATTGTCACGAGCTATGCGTCATGACAGTGCTGACAGCCGTAAGGCGCTCCTCGTCTGGGGGGCGCTGGCGACCGTGTATGTGGTGTGGGGGTCCACCTACCTCGCGATCATGATCGTGATCGAGACGATGCCCCCGTTGCTCAGCGGCGCCATCCGCTTCGTCACGGCCGCGCTCATCCTCGGCGTCGTGGTGCTCCTGCTGAAGGGGCGCGAGTCCTTCCGGATGACCTGGAAGGAGGCCGGTGGGGCCGCCCTGGTCGGCCTGCTGCTGCTGAACGGTGGCAACGGCATGGTCGCGGTGGCCGAGCAGCACATCTCCAGCGGGCTGGCGGCGCTGCTGGTGGCCTCGACGCCACTCTGGCTCGTGATCTTCAGGGTCCTGTTCAGGGACCGGCCGCAGGTACTGACGCTCACGGGGGTGCTCATCGGGTTCGGCGGTGTGGCGGTCCTCTCGCTGACCGGTGGGAGCAGCGCGGCCGACAGCACCGGAATCGTGATCATCCTGCTCGCGTCGCTGTCCTGGTCGGTCGGCTCGTTCCTGACGTCCCGCATCCCGATGCCCGCGAACCCCTTCACCGCGAGCGCCGTCGAGATGGCCGCCGGCGGCGTCGGGCTTGCCCTGACCTCCGCCGTGGTGGGCGAGCATGTCGACCTCGCGGACGTCTCCACCCGGTCGTGGATCGCGCTCGCCTACCTGATCATGGTCGGATCGCTGGTCGGCTTCACGGCGTACGTGTGGCTGCTGAGCAACGCCCCGATCTCGCTGGTCTCCACCTACGCCTACGTCAACCCGGTCGTGGCGGTCGTGCTGGGCGCCCTCGTACTGAGCGAGCAGGTCACCGGTCCGATGATCGTGGGCGGCATGGTGATCGTCCTCGGCGTGGCCCTGGTGGTCTCCACGGAGCGACGCAAGAAGCCGGAGCCCGTCTCCGGCCCCGAGCCCGCGACCGTGTAGGCCGCGGGCTCGCCCGCGTGCGGCGGTCGTCCCGTCATGACGCTCCCGGCCGGTGCCGAAAGCGCCGCGGCGGGGCGGTCAGTTCCTCGGGAAGGCCGTCGCGGCCGCCAGGAAGGTGTCGTTGGCCTCGGGAGCGCCGATGGAGACACGGACGCCCTCACCGGCGAAGGGCCGCACCGCGACGCCCTCGGCCGCGCACGCCTCGGCGAAGTCGAGCGTGCGCTCGCCCAGCCGGAGCCAGACGAAGTTGGCCTCGGTCGCCGGCACCGTCCAGCCCTGGGCGACGAGCGCGCCGCGGACCCGGTCGCGCTCCTTGACCACGACCTCGACCCGCTCCAGCAACTCGTCCTCGGCCGCCAGCGAGGCGATCGCGGCGACCTGGGCGAGTTGGTTGACCGCGAACGGCACGGTCGTCTTGCGGACCGCCGACGCCACCGGCTCCGCGGCGATCAGGTAGCCCACCCGGAGCCCGGCCAGGCCGTACGCCTTGGAGAAGGTGCGCAGCACCGCCACGTTCGGCCGGTCGCGGTAGACGGTGATCCCGTCGGGGACCCCGGCGTCCCTGACGTACTCGTGGTAGGCCTCGTCGAGCACGACGAGCACGTCCTGCGGAACCCGGTCGAGGAACGCCTCCAGCTCGGCCGCCTGGACCACGGTGCCGGTGGGGTTGTTCGGGTTGCAGACGAAGATCATGCGGGTGTGCGGGGTGATCGCGTCGGCCATGGCATCCAGATGGTGCCCCTCGCCCAGCAGCGGGACCCGCACCGAGGTCGCCCCCGCCAGGTCGGCCAGGAGCGGGTACGCCTCGAAGGACCGCCAGGCGTAGATCACTTCGGCACCCGGCTCGCTCACGGTCTCGAAGAGCTGCTGGGCCACCGTCACCGAGCCCGCGCCGAGCGCGATGTGCTCGGGCGGCACGCCGAACCGCTCGGCGAGCGCCTCGGTCAGCCCGGTGGCGGCCGGATCGGGATAGCGGTGCATCTGGGCCGCGGCCCTGGCGACCGCCTCGACGACCGAGGGCAGCGGCTCGTAGGGAGATTCGTTCGAGGAGAGCTTGTAGGACCGGCCGTCGGCGGACACCACGGCCTTGCCCGCCCGGTAGGGGGGCATTGTGTCCAGGATCGCACGGAAACGAGGCATGGCCTTACTTTATGAGCAGCGGGCGGATGGGGCATCATCCTGTAAGACTGGAGGTGAGAGGCATGCCCGAGCGGAAGGACGACATGAGCATCGCACCACTGGCCGAAGTCGAGCCGATTCCCGACTGGGCGATTCCCCCCATAGAGGGCTTCACCGCCGATGACCTCGATCGGCTTCCGGGGATCCCCCCTCACACGGAACTGATCGATGGCACCCTCGTGTTCGTGAGCCCCCAGACCCGTTTTCACGCTCTCGTGCTCTTCCTGCTGCACAGGGAGCTTGATCGGACGGCACCCGCCCATCTTCGGGTGGAGCGGGAGATGACGGTGAAGCTGGGGCGACGCCAACGACCGGAACCAGACCTCGTGCTCCTGCACGCACACGCGCCCTCCGAAATGACGCGGACCTTCTACGAGGCGGGAGATGTGCTGCTCGCCGTCGAGGTCGTCTCCGAGGAATCCGAGGAGCGCGATCGCAACCGCAAGCCCCAGATGTACGCCGAGGCCGGCATCCCCCATTTCTGGCGGATCGAGAACGTCGAGAACCGTCCCAGCGTCTACGTCTACGAACTGAACCCGGTGACCAGGGCGTACGCGCTCACCGGCGTCCATCAGAATCGGCTGAAGCTCAGCCTCCCCTACGACATCGACATCGATCTGACGGAGATCGGCAACCCTCGGTCCTGACCGGCCGGACAAGGCTGGGGACCGCATCGGTGAAGGTCGCCGCATCGATGACCGGCTTGTCTCCGGAACCTGGCTCGACGGCCCCGCGGTCAGGTGCCGCGAGAACGGCACGGTAGGAATCCCCGGCGTTCTACGCCGGGGAGGACGTCAATCCTTGAGGGAGCGGAGCATCGGGGGGTGGAGGAACATCGCGGGGCCGCGGCGGTAGAGCTTGGCGGGGCGGCCGCCGTCGCGGGTGGTGGTGTCGCCGGTGGGCACCAGGAAGCCCTCGGCCCTGGTGACCTTGCGGTGGAAGTTCCGCGGGTCGAGGACACGCCCCCAGACGATCTCGTAGACCCGGCGCAGCTCGGCGACCGTGAACTCCGGCGGGCAGAAGGCCGCGCCGAGCGGGGTGTATTCGAGCTTGCCCCGGGCCCGCTCGATCCCGTCGACCAGAATGCGCCGGTGGTCGAAGGCCATCTCGCACAGCGCGGAGACCGGTTGCCAGCTCATGTGCGCCTCGGTGGAGGCGGGAAGGTCGGGGGCGAGACCGAGGTAGGCCACGCTCAGCACGCGCTGGCGCGGGTCGCGGTCGGGGTAGCCGTAGGTCTGGAGCTGTTCCAGGTGTACCGGGGCGCCCGGCAGGCCCGCCCGCTCCGCGAGGATCCGCTCCGCGGCGGCGGGCAGGTCCTCGTCGAGGTGGATGAAGCCGCCTGGCAGGGCCCAGCGTCCCTCGTACGGCGGGTTGTCGCGCCGCCAGACGAGTGCGCTCAGCGCCTGGAAACGCACCGTGAGGACGACCAGGTCCACGCTGACGGGAATGCGCGGAACCATGGCAGGCACGTTACACCGGTCAGAGCCGCACGCGGACGTGCAACGGCTCGGAGGCGGCGCGTCCGTCGGCCGCGGTGACCAGGACCTGGACCCAGGTGTCCTCGGGAACCTGGGACCAGTCGAACGGGATCCACGCCGTCTCCATCCGCACCGGCAGGCCGGGCGGCAGGTCCGTGAGGTTCACCCCGGCCACCTCGACGACACGGGGCTCCTGCTGGCCCTCCCAGGTGATCGTGACCTTGGACCCCATGGGCATGTTGTAGCCGCGGATCTCCACACCGTCCTGGATGTCGCGCTGCATGCGGATCGCGTCGGCCGCGATGGGCCGGTTCCAGTCGCGGGCGATCTCCTCGGCGAGGGACGGCGAGCCGCAGGTGTAGAAGTCGCTCCACATGTAGGAGACGACCTTGGAGACGTAGCGCCCGACCTGTGCCACGGCCGCGTCGAGCCGTTCCTTGTCGGTGCTCCCCCTCTTGTACCCGGCCGCGCAGGTCTCCTCGCCGGACGGCTCGAATGCCTCGACGTTGGCCCAGAGTTCCACGTTGTGGCCCCGCTCGGCCATCTCCGTCCGGACGGTCGACATCTCCCGGTAGTAATCGCGGGTCGAGCCGTGGTAGGCGTCGCCGTTGGTCTTCTCCCCGACGACCGGCCACAGCCGCTTGTCGACCTTCTCCCCGCGTTGGTCGGGCCAGAACAACCCGACCTTTCCCGTTCCCCGGCTGTCCTGCGGCGCGATGATCCCGACCCCCGTCCGGACAAGGGCCTCGAAGCCCCTGGCCACCTGCTTGGGAGTGGCGCTGAACGGCCGCTGCCTGCGGGCGTCGAGGTAGGGGCTGACGAGGACGGGCCTGCCCGGCATCTCCTGCTCGACGATCTCGTGCTGCGAGGCGTACATCTTGAGCGTCGGGTGGTCGTCGTCCGACTCGCCGGTGTACTTCATCTCCCGCATCTGCAGCTCGAACGGCTGGTAGAAGCCGCCCAGCGAGGCCCGTTCCCGGAAGCGGGCACCGTAGTCCTGCATGATGCGCCGGGTGAGCGTGGTGAGCGTGTTCGTGCCCTGCTTGGCGGCCCGGGTCTTCTGCGCCGGGTCGCGAGGGGCCAGCGGCAGCGCGGGGAACACCTTCACCCCGAACTGGTCGCCGAGGTCGAGCAGCTCGGTGAGGCTGTCCTCATGCGCGCCCGCGATCAGGATCACGTGGTAGCCGCGCCCCTTGCCCTTGATGTTCTCGCAGCTCGCGTCGTCGCTGCCGTCGTCGGTGGCGATGATCCGGTAGAAGACCGCCTTCTTCGTGACGATCTTCCGCTCGAACTCGGGGCAGCGGAAGAGCTGGGAGCCGAACGCCTCGTCGGTCCGGTAGACGAACGTCCAGCTCACCCGGTTGCCCGGGTTGGCGGCCTTGAGGTCGTTCTCCGCCGCGGTCACGCACGGCACCCCGTTCTCCTCGCACGGCTCGTAGCGGGGATCGACCTTCCCCTCGCCGTCGAGGATCCGGCCGTCGTCGTCGACCCTGCGGGCCTGCAGGCCCCAGCCGATCCTGATCACGGTGTCACCGCCCACCTTGTGGATGGCGGCGAACTGCCGCCGCCAGGTGCAGTGGTCGGCGGTCGGGACGAGCCAGTAGCCGGTGATCGCGTACGGCGCCCCCATGGCCGTGTCGAACGTTCCACACGGGTCGGTGAACTCGGTCGCCTCCGGGACCGGCACCGAGGGGGAAGGCGAGGGCGAGGGGGAGAGCGGCGAGCTCCCGCTGGTCGGAGAACTGTCTTCGGCAGGCGTGATCATCACGAACGCCGCCACTCCCGCGAGGATCGCCACACCCAGAAAAGCGATGAGCCAGCGCACGTTCTGGACACTACCGTTCTTGTGATCTGGCAGACATAAGGAGCTTTGCCATACCGGAAATCAGCTCTTGACGCCCGCCCACGCCTCCAGCTGGGCGACGAAACGACGGGCCGAGTTGGGCCAGTGGTGGTTCGCACGGGCCGCCGCATACCCCCGAGCGCCCTGGGCATGCCTCGCTGAGACGTCGTCGCGCAGGAAGAGCACGGCCTGGGCCACGGCCTTGGGATCCTGCCAGGGCACGACCATGCCGCTGTCGTAGCGCTCGACCAGCTCCACCGCGCGAGGCGAGGGGGTGGTGATCACCGGGATGCCGTGGGCCATGTACTCCACGATCTTCGTGGGCATGGAGTGCCGGTAGTTGGGCTCGTCGTGCAGCAGGGAGAGACCGGCCAGCGCGCCGTCGAGCCGCTTGAGCGCCTCGTCGTTGGGCATGAAGTCGCGCCACTCCAGTACGCCCTCCGCCACCGCCTCGTTCAGCGTCGGCCGCGACTGCGGGTCGGCGTAGCCGATCAGCTCGACCGACACCCGGTACGGCTGGAGCAGCCGGGCCACCTCGATGGCCTCGCGCACCCCGCGTGCCCCCGACAGCCAGCCGAGGTAGACGACGCGGTCGTCGCCCGGCGGCGTCACCTCGTCGGGCACCCAGGTCTCGTTGGGCACCACCAGGTGGGCCTGGCGGAAGCGTCCGGCGTAGGCGGTCTCGGCCAGCAGCAGGTGCAGGTACCGCTCGGCGGTGCCTTCGAGCAGGCGGGCCATGAAGCGCACCGGCGGACGGAGGAACGCCGGCAGCCAGGGCTTCAGTGACAGCGTCGCCGGAGTGTCCTCGTGCACGTCCCAGACCACCGGGGGCCGCTTGCGCACCCCCACCACCGCGAGCAGCAGCTCCGGGTCGTGGATGACCACCAGGTCCACCTGGCCGCGCATGCGCTTGAAGACCTTGCGCGCGGCGCGCACCGCCGACAGCCGCCTGCGCTCGGCCGCACGGGGGAGGTCGACGCCGTTCACCCAGGATCGGGCCATGACGCCCCGCGCCGTGTACGGGGCCGCGTACGTGACCTCATGACCGGCGTCCACGAGCGCGCGGATCTGCCGGTGCAGGATCCGGGCGTCCTCGGGATGATGCACCACGGTCATGACGAGCACGTGCACTGCGCGCAGCCCTTCGTCGCTAGAGCCGCTCGACGCGTTCACCCTCGGCGAGCACGCCTCGGGTGTCGAGCACGAGCTTGCCTTGGTCCTCGACAATCGACAGATCGAAGGCGGCGTGTTGCTGGAGCAACAGCGTCACGTCGGCTTCGACGACTCCCCTGGCGAGGTCTTCCTCGCGCGGCACCTGAACCCCGTCGACCCGCCAGTCCTTGACGTACGGGTCGGCGAAGACCAGTTCCGCGCCCAGCTCCCGCAGCGCCCGCGCGACCGGCAGGGCCGGGGTCTCGCGCTCGTCGGCGATGTCGGGCTTGTACGTGACACCGAGCAACAGCACCTTGGAGCCGTTGACCGGCTTCCTGTGCCGGTTGAGCAGGCGCTGCACGCGGGCCACCACGTACGACGGCATCCGCTCGTTGATCTCCTGAGCCAGCTCGACGAAGCGGAACGGGTAGCCCAGCTTGCGCACCGTGTAGGAGAGGTAGGACGGGTCGACGGGGATGCAGTGACCGCCGACACCTGGTCCGGGGAGGAACTTCTGGAAGCCGAACGGCTTGGTGGCGGCGGCCTCGATCGACTCCCAGAGGTCGACGCCCAGCTCGTCGCAGAAGATCGCCATCTCGTTGACGAGGGCGATGTTGACGTGGCGGTAGGTGTTCTCCAGGAGCTTGGCCATCTCGGCCTCGCGGGTGCCGCTGACCGGCACGACCTGCTCGATGAACTGGGAGTAGAACCCGACCGCGCGGTCCTTGCAGGCGGAGGTGTAGCCGCCGACGACCTTCGGGGTGTTGCGCAGGCCGTACTTGGGGTTGCCCGGGTCGATGCGCTCGGGCGAGAAGGCGAGGTGGAAGTCGGTGCCCGCGGTGAGGCCGGAGCCCTCCTCCAGGATGGGACGGGCGACCTCGTCGGTGGTGCCGGGCCAGGTGGTGGACTCCAGAACCACCAGCGAGCCCGCGCGGAGGTTACGTGCGACGGTGCCGGTGGCGCCCTCGACCGCGGACAGGTCGGGGCGGTGGTCCTCGTCGAGCGGGGTCGGCACGCAGATGACGATGGTCCGGCTGTCGGCCAGAACGGACTCGTCCCCCGTGGCGGTGAATCCCCCTGCCAGCATGTGCTCAAGGTCGGCGTCGGTCAGGTCGTCGATGTAGGACCTGCCCGCGTTGAGAGCAGCGATCTTGCCGGGGTCGACCTCGAAGCCGACGACCCGCAGACCGGCTGCCGTGGCCTCCTTGGCCAGGGGCATGCCGACGTAGCCCAGACCGATGATGGCCAGGTCGTAGGCAGTCACTGGATGACCTTGGAACGCCGGAAACAACACTTCATGGTCGCAAAGGCTATCTCAAGTCCGAACGAGCTACGCCTAATGCGATTGAACGCATCACAAACGGCAGGTATCCCCGGTGCCATGACAAGGTCATTAACCGGCAATCGATCGGTAAATATCACGGTACGTCTCCGCGATGCGGCTCCACGTACGCTTCGCGGCCACCTCTGCCCGTCCAGCCTCACCCATCTCGGCCCTCCGTCCCGGATCGTCACGCAGTCCGGCGATCGCCTTGGCCAGTGCCTCGGGGTCTCCCGCCGGCACCAGAAGCCCGGCGCCGTCGGAGCCCACGAGCTCCGACAGGGCGGGCAGGTCGCTCAGCACGACCGGTTTGCCGAGAGCCATCGCCTCGACCGGTTTCAATGGCGTAACGAGTCGGCAAACGCGCAGGTCCTCCCGGGGACAGACGAAGATGTCGATCGCCGACTGGGCCTGCAGCGCCTCGTCGGGGCCGACCCGTCCCGGCATGATCGCGATGTCGCCGAGCCCCAGTTCCTCGACCTGCTCCAGCAGTGCCTCCCGCTCCACGCCGTCGCCGACGAGCAGCATCTTGACCGGCGCGCCCTCGTCCCGCAGCAGCGCGGCAGCGTTGATCATGGTGGCGAAGCCCTCGTAGGCCACGATGCTCGACACCGAACCCATGACGATGTCGCCGGGCTCGATGCCGTAGGCGGCGCGGAACGCCGCACCGTCGTACTCGGCACTGAGCAGCGAGTCGTCCACCGCGTTCGGCGCCAGGTAGATCTTTTCCCTCGGCACCCCGCGCTCGACGATCTCGGCTGCCATGGTCTCGGCGAGGGTGACCACCGCGTCGGCGGAGCGCATGATGAACGCCTCGCGGTCGCGCTGGAGCACGTGCCGCTGGCTGCCGATGCGCTTGGGGTCGCGGGAGGCCCAGGTCTCCTCCAGGAAGCCCCGGACCTCGTAGACCATCGGCGTGCCGGTCCGCTCGCGCACCGCCAGCGCCACCGAACCGTTCCGGTGGTCGGTCGCGGCGTGCAGCACCTGCGGACGCAGGGTCCTGACCAGTTCGGTGACCTCTCCGGCGCCCCGGATCATCCGCCCCTGGCTCTCGAAGGGCACCTCACCGCTCGGGATCAGCCGGTGGTAGGGAATCCCGTCGATCTCCTCGTACGGCGTCGCGTCGGCGTGGCCCTGCATCATCGGCCAGCCCCAGCTGGTCACGACGTGCGGATCCAGCCCGGCGGCCTTCTGCGAGGTGACGATGCGGTGCGTGCGAACCGTGTATCCGGCCTGCGTGTACGGCAGCGCGTTGGTCACGCAGTGCAGCACCCGGCCGTGGAACCGCTCACCCACGATCACCTTCGCCTTGGGCGGGATCGGGTTCGGCTGGATCGCGGCCAGCTCTCCGGCGTAGTAGGCGGCCCGGCGCTTGATGAAGGGGTAGCGGGTGTGGGCCTGGAGCACCTCGGCGGCCTCGCTCATCCGGCCGGCGTCGAAGTGCTCCTTCGCCTCGGTCCACGGGCCCTTCACCATGCGCATGCCGAGCTTGCGGACGACGATCTTGGCGCGGCGCGCGACGGGCCAGGCGAACCGGCCCACGATGGGACGGACACTCGACGGGAGCGTCTCGGCCGCCGCCTGCGCCACGCGTACCGGGTCGGACTTGACCTTTGTCGCCACGACCCGGGAGACGATCACCGGATGCTGGACGAAACCCCTGATCAGCCCGCGCAGGCCGGCCCTGGCCGACTTCGCCGACACCGGGGCCCGTGACACCGGCTCCGCGGGGACCTTCTCCTCGGCCGGGGGCGTCGCCGGAGCGGGGAGCGTCGCCGACGCCTGGGGCGTGTCCGAACCGGGGAGCGTCTCCACGACCGGGGGCGTCTCCGCACTCGGCGGCGGGGCGGGCTCCGTGGGCACCTCCACGGCCGAGGTCGTCTCCGGCTCGGAGGGCCTCTCCGTCTCCGGGGTCGTCGCCGCGCCCGAGGTCGCCACCGGCTCCGCGCCAGGCTCGGCGGCCGGAGGCGTCACCGATGTGGCGGGTGCCGCCGGCACCGAGGGCTTCTCGGGAGCCGAGGGCTTCGCGGGAACCGAGGGGGAGTCTGGCCTGTTGGCATCGGATACCACGCCGTGACCGTACCATAGGCAGGGTTTGCCCCACTGCCGCATGAAAGGCGAGGTCAATGAGGGACTTTGCCGGTCCGGGCGCTTCTCAGGGCCCCGAGAATCCCCTTGTCCTGCACGTGCTCGGCGCGCGGCCCAACTTCGTGAAGGCCGCTCCGGTGGTGCGCGCGCTCGCCGAACTGGGCGTGCGACAGGGCATCATCCACACCGGCCAGCACTACGACGCCCTCATGTCGGACGTGTTCTTCGCCGACCTCGGCCTCCCCGAGCCGATCGCCAACCTGGCCGTCGGTTCCGGCTCGCACGCCCGCCAGACGGCGGCGCTGCTCGTCGGCCTTGAGGACGTGGTGCTTGAGCAGCGGCCGACGCTGGTCGTCGTCTACGGCGACGTGAACTCGACGCTGGCCGCGATCCTGGTGTGCGCCAAGCTCCACGTGCCGACCGCGCACGTGGAGGCGGGCCTGCGCTCCTTCGACCGGGAGATGCCGGAGGAGGTCAACCGGGTCGTCACCGACGCGCTGTCCGACATCCTCTTCGCCACCTCTCCCGACGCGCTCTCCTACCTGGCCGCCGAGGGTGTCGACCCGGCCCGGGTGCACCTCGTCGGCAACCCGATGATCGACAGCCTGTTCTCGGCGCTGGACCACCTCGACCCGGCCCCGGTCCGCTCCCGGCTCGGCCTGCCCGAGCGGTACGGGGTGGCCACCCTGCACCGTCCCGGCAACGTCGACGACCCCGCCTCCGCCAAGGAGCTGGTCGAGGCGGTGCTCTCGGTGAGCGAGCGCCTCCCGATCGTGGTGCCGCTGCACCCGCGCGGCCGGACCCGCCTGGCCGAGGCCGGGCTGGTGGACACCGAGAACCTGCGCATCGTCGATCCGCTGGGCTACGTGGACTTCCTGTCGCTGGTGCGGGGCGCGACCCTGGTGGTCACCGACTCCGGCGGCGTGCAGGAGGAGACGACCATGCTGGGCGTCCCCTGCCTCACCGTGCGGCCCAACACCGAGCGGCCGATCACCATCACGCACGGCACCAACCGGCTGGTCACCCCCGCGCAGCTGCCCGCCGCCGCCGACCTGGCACTGGCGGACGGCGCGGCGACGCCTTCCGGTGAGCTGCCCCCGCTCTGGGACGGCAAGGCCGGTCCCCGGATCGCCCGGGTGATCGAGAACTGGCTGCGCGGCGGCAACCTCTCCCCGGCTGGGCAAGCCGTACCGCCCAAATCCCTTTAAAACGGCTATTTCGGTACGGCGTAGGCCGTAGCCTGGCACGACCCCGGACAAAGGCGATCCCCCATGAGCGAAGAGACCCCCGAAGAGCCGAAGTTCCAGCGTCTTGGGCCGATCAACTGGCTGCCCGAGGAGCGCAAGGTCGTCGAGCGTTTCGAGGAGCGCGTCCGGGACCTTGAGCGGCGGCTCGCCATCGCCGAGGCGAAGGCCGACTACGCGCAGTGGAAGCTGGAGTCGACCAAGGTGCAGCGCCCGTACCGGGTGGCCGAGGCGCTGACCGCGGCCAAGGGGTCGGGGGTCACCGCGCTGCCGGGCAGGCTACGCTCCGCGATGCAGGCGCGCAAGGGCCCCAAGCCGCCCCGCCCGGTGACCGAGGTGGTCGCCGAGCTCGACCAGCAGGGGCCCGTGGTCGACGTGCCGCAGGTCAAGTGGCCGGCCGGTCCGATCGTCCGTCCGGACATGAAGGTCGCGGTCATCCTGGACGACTTCTCCCGGATGGCGTTCAAGTACGAGTGGGACCAGATCGAGTTCGGGCTCCGCGACTGGCCGGAGATCTTCGCCGAGCGCCGTCCCGAGCTGCTGTTCGTGGAGTCGGCCTGGCACGGCAACCAGGGCCGCTGGCGCTACCAGATGACCGGGACGAACGCCCCCAAGCCCGAGCTGCGCGCCCTGATCGACTGGTGCCGCGTCGAGGGGATCCCCACGGTCTTCTGGAACAAGGAGGACCCGCCGAACTTCGACTTCTTCATCGACACGGCCAAGCTGTTCGACTACGTCTTCACCTGCGACGGCGACATGGTGCCCCGCTACCGCGAGGTGCTGGGCCACGACCGGGTCGACGTGCTGCAGTTCGCCGCGCAGCCCCGGGTGCACAACCCGATCCAGGAGAAGCGCGGCCGCCTGAACGACGTGGTCTTCGCCGGCATGTACTTCAGGGACAAGCACCCCGAGCGCCGCGAGCAGATGGAGACCGTCCTCGCCCCGATCCGCGAGCTCGGCCTGCACATCTTCGCGCGCAACGGGACCGTGGACGAGAAGTACGCCTGGCCTGCCGAGTACGTCCCGCACATCGTGGGCGAGCTCCCGTACGACCAGATGCTGGCCGCGTACAAGATGTACAAGGTCTTCCTCAACGTGAACTCGGTGCTCGACTCGCCGACCATGTGCGCCCGCCGGGTCTTCGAGCTGTCGGCCTGCGCGACGTCGGTCGTCTCGGGCTGGTCGCGGGCCATCGAGGAGACCTTCGGGTCGCTGATCCCGATCGCCCGTGACGAGCTGGAGTCGTACAACCAGGTCCTGCACCTGATCAACAGCCCCGAGCTGCGCGCCCGCCAGGGACACCTGGCGATGCGCGAGGTCTTCGACAAGCACCTGTTCTCGCACCGGGTGGACCAGATCCTGGAGATCCTCGGCAAGCCGGTGGAGCGGCGGACCCGGTCGATCTCGGTGGTGCTGCCCACCAACCGCGCCGCCCAGATCGAGCACGCGATCTCCTCGGTGGCCAAGCAGATCCACCGCCCCGTCCAGCTCGTCATGGTCCTGCACGGTCTGGACATCGACCCCGTCGTGGTGGCCGACAAGGCGCGGATGGCCGGGATCACCGACGTCGTGGTGCTGCCCGCCGACTCGTCACTGTCGCTGGGCGCCTGCCTCAACCTGGGCATCGCCGCCGCGGAGGGCGAGCTGATCGCCAAGATGGACGACGACAACCTGTACGGCGAGCACTACCTGTCGGACCTGGCCCGCGCCTTCGACTACTCCGACGCCGAACTGGTCGGCAAGGGCGCGCACTACGCCTACTTCGAGGGCAGCAACACCACGATGCTGCGCCTGCCGGGGCTGGAGCACCGCTACGCCTTCCTGGTGCAGGGCGGCACCTTCCTCGGCAGGGCGGACATGTTCCGGCACTACGGCTTCGAGGACGTCACCCGGGGCGAGGACACCCGCCTGGTCCGCCGACTCAAGGAGGACCGGGTCAAGATCTACTCCGCGGACCGGTTCAACTTCGTCTACTGGCGCAGCGGGGACGCGGGCATGCACACCTGGCAGGCCGACGACATCAAGCTCACTCGGAACGCGCAGTTCTCTTTTGTCGGGCATCCGGACGCGCATGTGATGATCTGATTTTCCGGCCGGGCCGTCGCGGGGGGTTCCGGCGTGCTCGATGACGGGCCGGCTGCTCTTGCGGGGACGCGTTCTCTTGCGGGGACGCGTTCTCTTGCGGGGACGCGTTCTCTTGCGGGGACGCGTTCTCTTGCGGGGACGCGTTCTCTTGCGGGGACGCGTTCGCGCTCCGGTGGGTGGGTGCTCCGGGCGGCCGTTGTTGGTGGCGGGTCTGGGGGTTCAGGCCTTCGGCCTGGCGGGCGCGCTGGTTGCGGATTCTTATAAGCCGCCCGGAGTACCCACCCACCTCCGCGCACTCCGTGCCTCGCCGTACGGCCTGCGGGCCGTAGTCGCTTCCTTGCGGGCCGCCCATTGGGCTCTTCTACGCTGAAGCAATCCGTACGGGGGCGTTCTGGGGCCATCGCCGTAGCTGAAGCAGCGGTGCGGGAAGGAGCGCAGGGGAGCTCCCTGTAGTTCATCGGGCCCGTCGTGATTCGCTGGTGCTGGTCGGCTTGCTGCGGCTTGTCGTCGCCGGTCATGGCTTGGCTCGGGGGCGAGTGTGGTCGCCTGATGGGACACCCCGCGACTCGGACCACCACTGTGACCGGAGGGAACCTCACTCCACTCCTCTGCCGGGGTCCAGCCGGACAGGCACACCGCGACTCGAACCACCACGGTGACCGGAGGGAGGGGTACGCCTCGGGAGAGGGGCTTCGGTCAGGTGGGTCAGGTGGGTCAGCTGGAGAAGGAGCCGGGTCCGTCAGGCCCGTCGGTTCTGCTGGCTCCGTCGGTTCTGTTGGTTTCGTTGGCTCGGTCGGTTCTGTTGGTTTCGTTGATTGGGAGGTGGAACCAGACGGCGGTGCCTGCTTCGGGGTCGTGGTGGGTGCCCCAGGCGGTGGCCATGGCCTCGACCAGGAGCAGGCCGCGTCCGCCATCGCTGTCGAAGTCGGTCACGCGGACGAAGGGGAGGCTGGTCGCCGAGCCGTCGTCGATCACCTCGGCGTGGACCATGCCGCCGCCCAGGCCCAGGCAGACCGTGATCGATCCTGCTGTTTTCCGTCCGGAGTCGGAGTGCACGACGGAGTTCGTCACGACCTCGCTGAGCAGGAGCACCACGTCGTCGAGGGCGGAGTCGTCGACTCTGCCGGTGAGCAGGTCTCGTGCCCAGGCGCGGACCGTCGCGACCGAGCAGGCCAGGCCCGCGAACTCGGCGTGGCCCAACGGGTACAGTACGGCCCAGCGTCCTGCGGTCGTTCGCTGTCTTTCGTAGCGGCAGGTGGCCTGCCGGTACGCGTTCATGCGATCGCCGCCGAGACGATGACGTCGGCGGCGTTGTCGGCCCCGGCCCAGACCCCTTCGCCCGGCCGCCACACCCTGGCCCACCAGGGCCGCCAGACGAACACCCAGCCGCAGGCGCGCCGGATGACGGCGATCCGGACCCGGGTCTCGCCCGCCGACATCACCTCCAGCACCGGCGGCCCTGCCAGGGGAAGCACCAGCGAGGTGCTCACCCCCAGTCCCCGCAGGTCCCACCCCAGCCGCACCAGGTGAATCAACTGCTCTTGCGGATCACGTGGCTTCACAGCCCGTCCTTCCCCTTGTCTGTTGAACTGGCCCGCTCGCACTTTCAGAGACGTTGATGCTTACGCACTGTCATTGACCGTATGCTCAGAGCATGCAGTCATGCAGCCCCATATGCAACCCCAAATGCATATGCATGAAGAAGGACTTCGCGGAAAGTTTGATTCGCGAAATAGGTCAACCCGGCGGAAATCTCATGAAGGTGGACACGTGACCGAAGGTCAGAGCCCTACTGTCCGGCGACGCCAACTCGGCATGGAACTCCGCCGACTCCGCGAGCGCGCGAATGTGCCCGCCATCGAAGCGGGCGAGCATATTGGTCGCTCTGATTCGACGATCAGCCGCTTCGAGACCGGCAGGGTCACCATCCGTCAGAAGGTTCTCGTTCAACTCCTCGACCTGTACAAAGCAGCCGACGACGAGACCCAAGCTGTACTTGACCTCGCACGCGAAGCGAGCAAACGAGGATGGTGGCACGCCCACGGAGACGCGGTACCGCCATGGTTTGAAGTTTTCATCGGGCTCGAAGCCGAGGCCACGTCGATCCAGACCTACCAACCTCAGCTGATCCCTGGCCTTCTCCAGACTGAGGCATACGCGCGCGCCGTCATCGAAGCCGACCACCCCGGAATGCCCGAGGCGGAAATCGACAGGCTTGTCGCTCTGCGCCTGGTAAGGCAGAAACTCCTTACCCGGTCGAGCCCACCGGAGCTGTGGGCGGTGATGAGCGAAGCGGCTCTACGGCACGCCATCGGCGGACCGGCGACAATGCGTGAGCAACTTCTCAGCCTCCGTGACGCGCGGCGACTCACAGGGGTCACTCTTCAGGTACTGCCCTTCGCCGGAGGCGCCCACCCTGGCATGCTCGGCCCCTTCCATCTCCTGGAGTTCCCTCAGCCTTCCGAAACTCATGTTGCTTACGTCGAGTACCTAACAGGCTCCATGTATCTGGAAAAGCCAGAGGAAGTGCGCAGGTATAGACTCATTTTCGACCATATTCGCGCGGCTGCCCTGCCGCCGAACGAGTCCGTCGCGCTGATGAGCGCGGTCATAGAGGAGATGACTTCGTGACCGTAGAAGAGCGTGAGCCGCAAGACTTCCCCGACCTGTCTCACGCCGTTTGGCGCAAGAGCAGCCTCAGTGGCAACGGCGGTGCCGACTGTGTCGAGGTCGCCACCGACCTCCCCGGCATCGCGGCCGTTCGTGACAGCAAGGACCCCTTGGGGCCAGCGTTGGTCTTCTCACCTGACGGGTGGCGAACCTTCGTCGACGGTGTCAAGGGCGGTGAGTTCGACACACGTCCCTGAGCGCGTGACAGGTCAGGGAAGGTTCCTGAGAGGTGAGGGACGCAGGCACCCTATGACGGGCCTCGCCGCCGTTTTCACCTCTGATCTGATGCGCGCGGTCGAGACCGCTTCCTTAGCTTTCGCCGACATTGATGTCCCATCCACAAGCCGGTCCTCAGCGCCCTCCAAACAGGTTCCTAGCGCCGATCCATAGCCTCATCCTCGACCCTCGCGCCCGAAACCACCGGGCATCCGAGCAACGACGAGGAGAGAGATCTTGGCGGAGACCGGGAACGACCCGATGACCGCTGACGAGCGGATCGACAGGTGCCGGCGAGAGGGATCGACCACGCTGGACCTGTCCAGGCTCGACCTGGACACGGTGCCGGAACTTCTCGGCGATCTCACCCATCTGACCAACCTCTACCTGTATGACAACCGGCTGACCGCTCTACCCGAGTCAGTGTGGAACCTCACCGCCCTCACCAACCTCTCCCTAGGCGGTAACCAGTTGACCGCTCTACCCGAGTCGCTGGGCAACCTCACCGCCCTCACCAACCTCTCCCTGTATGACAACCGGCTGACCGCTCTACCCGAGTCAGTGTGGAACCTCACCGCCCTCACCAACCTCTCCCTGGGCGGTAACCAGTTGACCGCTCTACCTGAGTCGCTGGGCAACCTCACCGCCCTCACCGACCTCTCCCTGCATGACAACCAGCTGACCGCTCTACCTGATTCGGTGGGGAACCTCACCGCCCTCACCGAGCTTTATCTGCATAACAACCAGCTGACCGTTCTACCTGATTCGGTGGGGAACCTCACCGAGCTCTACTGGCTCTACCTGAACGGTAATCAGTTGACCGCTCTGCCTGAGTCAGTGGGGAACCTCACCGCCCTCGAATGGCTCTACCTGAACGGTAATCAGTTGACTGTTCTGCCTGAGTCGCTGGGCAACCTCACCGCCCTCACCGAGCTCGACTTGGTCGATAACCAGTTGACTGCTCTACCTGAGTCGCTGGGCAACCTCACCGCCCTCACCGACCTCTCCCTGGGCGGTAACCAGTTGACCGCTCTGCCTGAATCAGTGGGGAACCTCACCGCCCTCACCGACCTCTACTTGGTCGATAACCAATTGACCGCTCTGCCCGAGTCGCTGGGCAACCTCACCGCCCTCACCGACCTCTCCCTGGGCGGTAACCAGTTGACCGCTCTGCCCGAGTCGCTGGGCAACCTCACCGCTCTCAGCGCCCTCAGTGTGGGCAGTAACCGGCTGACTGTTCTGCCTGAGTCGGTGGGGAACCTCACCGCCCTCACCGACCTCTACTTGGTCGATAACCAATTGACCGTTCTGCCCGAGTCGCTGGGCAACCTCACCGCCCTCACCGAGCTCAGTGTGAGCGATAACCCGCTGACCGATCTGCCCGATTGGCTGGGCGACCTTCCCGCCCTCAGCGAGAGCACCAGGCTCCTACTGAGTGTCTTCTATGAGGAGCGTTGGGGTTGGTGGGGTCAGAAAATTCCACCGGCCCCACCAGGCCACGGCTCTACTGAAGATGCATTCGGGGATGATCGTGGGGCCGCTTGCGAAGGCGAGGACGAGTGAGGCATGACGCGACAACGGCTTTCACCCCTCTGGTGACCCCGCCGGCCACCCCGCGGCATATGAGCGGCCTGTTCGTGATGTGGCCCATTGGGTCCTGGCGGCATGCGATGCAGAGCAACGGTCTTCTGACGGCGCGCACCGGAGACCGGGACACCAGGGGTTTCAGCCGCAGGGGCTCATGACGACGGCGAAGCCCTTGAGCAGGCCGACAGCGCCGAGAAGAAGCGCGAGAGCGGTCACTCCCCAGGTGACGTCCTTGCGCGCCTGGTGTTGGTGGTCGGTGAGACCGGTGGCGGCCTCCCACCCGGCCAGCAGGGCGATGAACACCGCGACACCGCCCAGACCGATCCCCGCAAAGTCGGTGTGGTTGCAGGTGGACTCCCCGTTGATCGTCAGGGTAACGGTCGTACCCACGCGCACGACGACGGCGAGTAGACCTACGACGAGGGCGGCCCGAGACTTGGCGGATGCGATACGAAGGTTCATGATCAAAATCTATTGACGCCCACTTGGAGAGAACTTGTAAACGGTTAGCAACGCTCCGCAGGCTGAATACCGGGGCATTGAGGTGGCGTCAGGAGCGAGTGGGTGTGATGTCCTGAACCTCTGGAACCGGTGGGTTCGGGCGGACAGTACATGTGTGTGGAAACGACTATGCGCGCCCGGGTGCGCGCCGGAGATCCGGACGCCTTCAGCCGGCTGTTCGACGACCACGCGCGCTCGGTCTACAACCACGCCTTCCGGCTGACCGGCGACTGGTCGGTCGCCGAGGACGTGGTGTCGGTGACCTTCCTGGAGGCATGGCGGCTGCGGGGCAGGGTCGACGGGGAGGGCGGTTCGCTGCGGCCCTGGCTGCTGGGCGTCGCGACCAACGTCGCCCGTAACGTCAACCGCGCCTTGCGGCGGCACGAGGGAGCACTGGCCAGGCTGCCTCCGGGCGGGGTGGTGCCGGACATCGCCGAGGAGGTGGCGGGGCGCGTCGACGACGACGAGTTGCTGGCTTCGGTCCGGGTCGCGCTGGGCACACTGCGCAGGTCCGAGCGGGAGGTGATCGCGCTGTGCGTGTGGGCCGGGCTCGGGTACACCGAGGCGGCGGAGGCACTCGGCGTACCGGTGGGCACGGTCCGCTCCCGGCTCTCCCGGGCGAGGAAGAGGTTGCGGAAGCTCGCCGTGGACGCTGTGAAGAGCAGCCGGGAACCATCACGTTTCGGGCGGACGGCCGGGAGAGCACGGGAAGCGCGGTGGCGGCCAGAACACGCGGACCCGGGACACACGGGCTCGGAACACACGGGCTCGGAACACACGGGCTCGGAACACACCGGCTCGGAACACACGGGCTCGGGACACACCGGCTCGGAACACACGGGCTCGGAACACACCGGCTCGGAACACACGGGCTCGGGACACACCGGCTCGGAACACACGGGCTCGGGACACACGGGCTCGGGGCAGGCCGTCGGAGACGCACGGCGCCCCATGTGGATGGCCGGGGAGACTCGGGAACCGCGGTCGCGGCCCGGACAGGTAGATGGTGACCGCGACGACGCGGTCCGGTCCGTTCAGGAGAGAGCCCTATGAATGCCGCCAAGCCCCAGCCTGACCCCGGTCAGATCGAGGAGCTGGCCCGGCTGCTGCCGGTCCCGGTGGAGCGGGACCTTCCGGCGGGCCGTCGCCGACTGCTCAAGGAGTTCGTGATGCAGGAGATCCAGCAGGACACCAGGCCGCGGGAGCGGGTAGGCCGTCGCCTGCTGCGGCGTCCGGCCTTCCTCGTCCCCGCCCTGGCCGCCGCCGCGGCACTTGCGGTGGCCGTACCGGTGTTCGTCTCCGGGGGGAGCCCGGCCTACGCCGTGGCGCGGAACCCCGACGGCACCATCCACATCACCATCAACGAGGCCAAGAACCCCGAGGGCCTCCAGGCGAGCCTGCGGGGCATGGGACTCAACGCGGTCGTGGACTACATCCCGACAGGCAAGAAGTGCAGCCCCCAGCCCCGCAGCCAGAGCTTCCTGTCCAACCAAGAGGCTCCGCTCAGCGTCTGGCCGGCACCGGAGGGCCAGGAGGTGGGCTTCACGATCGACCCCAGGGTCGTCAAGGACGGCCAGACCGCCGTACTGGAGTTCAGCGTCAGCGAGAGTTCGGCCGGGATGATCGCCGGCATCTGGGCACGGGTCTCCGACGGACCCGTGGCCGACTGCGAGCTGGTCGACAGCACCGAGGCCCCGCTCGGCCCGCCCACGGGCGGCTGACCCATCTCTCCACAGGTGCGGCAGGCCGCCAGGCCATCCCGACGGGGGCGCCTGCCGCACCTGTGGCACGTTCGGAACGGTGGTGCGGCATGTGACGACGGCCCCGGCCCGGAGAACTCCGGGCCGGGGCCGTGGTGGGTGCCGGTCTCCGGGTTCCCGGGATTTCCCCCGGGAACCCGGAGACCGAACACGGGTGGACTTGGTTACCGGACGCCCCGCCTGCCGTACAGGCTCACCGCCAGGAGGACGCCGACGGCGGCCAGGGCGACCTGGATGATGAGTTCGATCCAGTCGATGCCCGCTGTGGTGGCGACTCCGAGCGCTCCGGCGATCGCGGTGCCGATGAGAGCGGCGACGATACCGATGACGATGGTCAGCCAGATCGGGATGGCCTGCTTGCCGGGCACGACGAGCCGACCCAGGGCACCGATGATGGCGCCGATGACGATGGCGGTGATGATGCCGGTGACTGTCATGTTCCACGCTCCTGTCTGCTCAGCTGCCAGGCGTATGCCCTGGGAAAGTAGAACAACACATAACGGAGTGACCCGAATTACTGGCCGTCGGTCACGGCCCTGTCTTGAAGTGGTCGTATACGGGTTCCGGCCCGGCGCTCACCACCCGGGGAGCCCCGGTGTCAGGAGACCCGGTCGACGGGCTTTCCCGGCGTTTCCACAGCCGTGTCGCCGGCGGGGACGGCGGGAGTGCCGGGGGTGGCGGGGGTGGCGCCGCTCAGCAGGGAGCGGACGAGTCCGAGGCCGGTGCCGCCGAGGGTGAGAGCCTTGGCGAGCATCTCCTCGACACCCTGGGCGCCGTTGAGGACGACCATGTGGTCGACGTTGCCGAAGGACTTCGCCCCCGCCTCGACGATCTGCGGCCAGTTCTCGGCGAGCTGCTGGGCGATGACCGCCTCCTGGTTGTCGGCGAGGGCCTCGGAACGGGCCCGGATCGCATCGGCCTCGGCCAGGCCCCTCGCCTTGGCCGCCTCGGCCTCCGCGAGTCCCTGGGCCCTGGAAGCCTCCGCGGCGGCCAGGCCGGTGGCCTTGGTCGCGTCGGCGGCGGCGAGACCGCGCAGCCGCACGGACTCCGCCTCGGCCGCGGCGGCCTGCTTGACCTGCGACGCCTGCGCGGCGGCGCGGAGTTCGGTCTCGCGGGCCTCGGCCTCGGCCTGGGCGATGCGGGCGTCGCGCTCGGCCTGGGAGGCCGTCACCGTCTCGTACGCCCTGGCGTCGGCGGGCTTGCGGACCTGGGCCTGGAGTCGCTGCTCGGCCAGCGCCGCCTCAAGCTCGGCGGCGCGGGTCTCCTGGACGACGACCTCCTGGCGGGCGGACGCCTCAGAGAGCGGCCCCGCCTGGCGGGACCTGGCCAGGGCCTCGTCGATCTCGGCCTGGTAGGCGGCCTGCTTGATCTGGGAGTCGCGCCAGGCGGCGGCCTTGTTGGCGGCGGCGACCTGCTCGGCCTCGGTGGCCTCCTGGTCACGCTGGGCCTCGGCGATACGCGCCGAGGCGGCGATCCTGGCGGCGTGCGGCTTGCCGAGGTTGGTGATGTAGCCCGTCTCGTCCTCGATCTCCTGGATCTGCAGGGAGTCGACGATCAGTCCAAGCTTGATCATCTCGTCGGCGGCCGAGGCGCGGGTCTCACCGGTCAGCCGCTCGCGGTTGAGGATGAGGTCCTCGACCGTCAGGTTGCCGATGATCGACCGCAGGTGGCCGGTGAACAGCTCGTGGATGGCGCCGTTCATCGAGTCCTGCTGGTCCAGGAAGCGGCGGGCGGAGTTGGCGATCGAGTGCAGGTCGTCGCCGACCTTGTAGATCACGACGCCGCGGACCACCACCGGGATGCCCTGCTGGGTGACGCAGGAGACCTGAAGGTTGGCGGCCCGGCTGTCCAGGCGCAGGCGGCGCGCGGTCTGGAATCCGGGGAGCACGGAGGTGCCCTTACCTGTAATGATCTTGAATCCGAGGCTGTCGGCCTCCTCGCTCCTGCCCCGGGCCCCGAGCCCGGAGATGATCAGCGCCTCGTTGGGTTCGGCCACCCGCCAGATGGCCTTGAACAGCAGGACGATGACGAGAAGGGCGACGAGGACGACGCCCCCGATGACGAAGTACTCCGTAGGCATCGCGGCCTCCACGGTGGGGGATGAGAGGACTGTCAGCCGAGCGCTCGGGAGACGTAGACGGTGCGCGGCGGGAAGAAGTCGACGATCACGACGATCGAACCGACGGTGATCTCCTCGTCGGGAACCGTGGGATGCGCGTAGAACGCCTCGACACCGCCCCGAACCACCACCATCACCTCCCCGACCAGGCCGGGGCCGATCTTTCCGGTGACCCTGCCCTCTTTACCGACCACGCGATACTCCCCGAATCAGCCGTCAGGGGGAAAAACGAATGCGCGCCTCGCTCCGCCACGCACCATGCCGCGGCATGAGCTCGTCCGGACTTCCACCGTTAATCCCCGTGCTTCACTTTATAGAGGTAACGAGCCAACCTTCCATAACGTTCCGGCTTATCCTGAAAATTCATACGGCAAGCTCCCCGCTCATCCGCGTAGCCTCCCGTCCCGCGAAATCCGAGGTCAGCGGCAAAAAGGCACGAAGCAGCGGAGAACCATGCGGAGCGGTGCGTCCCGGTGCGTACCAGGACGCCCCAGGCGCGGCCCCCTTTCCGCGGGCCGGATAAGTCAGCGTGCCGTCGCCGCCCGCTCCTCCTTTCAATTCCCGGCGACCATGACATGACTCTCATGCAGGAGATATCATGACAGCGCGCTAATGGCATGGGTAAAAAGTTCCCGAAAACGCAGCGCGGCGACCGCGGCGATCCATTCACATCGTGATGATCGCCCCATGACCGATCCTGATGAGATCAATCCACGTAAGGCCCTGGAACTCGGCATGGACCGGCCCATCTCCCGCCGGGACTTCTTCGACGGGGTGATCGCGGCCACGGGGATCGCGGCGGCGTGCTCGCTGCCCGGGATCGGCGGATGGAACGCCTCCCCGGCCGAGGGCGCGGAAGAGGTGCCCCGCCTCGCCGGCGCGGAAGACCTGGAGCTCTCGCCCGACACCTCCTACCCGCCGTCCCTCACCGGGCTGCGCGGCGACACCGCGGAGGCGCTGAGCGTGCCGCACGCCCTTCGCGACCAGCGCTTCTGGCCGTACGCGGGCACGCCGGAGCCCACCGGCGAGCGCTATGAGCTGGTCGTGGTGGGCGCGGGGATCAGCGGTCTCAGCGCGGCCCACCGGTGGCTGGAGCGCGACCCCGGCGCGCGGATCCTGATCCTGGACAACCATGACGACATCGGCGGGCACGCCCTGCGCAACGAGTTCCACCCGAGGACCAGGAGGGGGCCGCTGGTCTCGTACGGCGGGTCACGGTCGATCATCAACCCGGCGGCGTGGACCTCCGAGGGGAAGGACCTGCTCGCCAAGCTGGACATCCGCCCCGAGAGGCTCGCCAGGGAGCGGAGACTCTACGCGGACCTGGGGATGCACGACAGCGTCTTCTGCGACCGGGAGACCTTCCCCGCCGAGAGGCTGGTCGTGTTCACCCCCGGCCAGGGGGCGCCGCGGTGGATCGCCGAACTGCCGGTCGCGGAGCAGGCCAGAAAGGACCTGCTCATGCTGTACGGCGACCCACCGGACTGGTTTCCCGGCCTGTCCGGCGAGGAGAAACAGGAGCGGCTGGCCAGGCTCACCTACTCGGGTTTCCTCGCCGAGGTCTGCGGGGTCCACCCGGATGTGCTGAAGTTCGTCCAGACCATGCCGAGTGACGAGTGGGCCTACGGCTCCGACGCCTTCGGCGCGATCGACGCCTGGGCCTGCGCCGACGAGCACCGGTACCCCGGGTTCCGGGGGCTCGGGCTCGACGCCTCCAAACCGTCCAGGTACAACTCCCCGACCGTGATCAAGGAGTGGGACGCGGACGAGCCGCGCGCCTACCGCTTCCCCGAGGGCAACCAGGCGATCGTCCGGATGATGGCCGCCCGGATGATCCCCGGCTTCGCCACGACCGCCGACATGGCGGGGATCACCACCGCGAGTTTCGACTACGGCGTGCTCGACCGGCCGGGCAACCGGGTCCGGATACGCCTGTCCAGCCCGGTGGTCTCGGCGGTCAACGACGGCCGGCCCGAAGTGGCCACCGGCGCCACGGTCGGCTACTTCGACGGCGAGCGGGTGCGGACCGTGCGGGCCGGAAGCGTGATCATGGCCTGCTGGAACTCAATGATCCCCTACCTGGTCGGCGACCTGCCGCCCGCGCAGCGGGCGGCGCTGTACCGGGCGGTCAAGGTGCCCCTGCTGTACGCGACGGTCCAGCTCCGTGACTGGCGTGCCTGGCAGGAGGCCGGGATCAGGCGCGCCAGGTTCACCGGCGCCCGCTGGTGCGTGGCCGAGCTCGACGACCCGGCCGACGTCGGCGGCTACCGGTGCCCGAGGACACCCGCCGAGCCGATCGCGGTGCACATGGTCAGCACTCCCGTCACGCCCGGCGTGTCACCCGCGCACGGCTCGATCGCCGGTCGGTACGCCCTGATCGAGACGCCGTACGGGCATCTGGAGTACAGCATCCGCGACCAGCTCACCCGGTTGCTCGGCCCGGGAGGCTTCGACGCGGCCCGCGACATCGAGGCGATCACGGTCAACCGGTGGGGACACGGCCACACACCTGAGTACGCCACCCCGTGGGATCTCGACTTCTACCCCGACGGGCAGCCACCGGCGGCCGTCGCCCGCCGGCCGCACGGCCGGATCGCGATCGCCAACTCCGACTCCGTGCCCGCCGCCCGCGCCGACGCGGCCGTCACCGCCGCCTACCGCGCGGTGGCGGAGCTACAGCGCTGACGGGGTCAGCCGGGCTTTCTCAGCCTGGTGAAGGCCCAGCTCATCCTCGGCTCGACCGCCCAGCGGGTGGCGCGCCGCACCGGTTCCGTGCACAGCAGGGCGGCGAGCCCGACCCCGAGAAGTGCCACGACCGTCACCCCCGGCAGGGTCTGGGCCCAGTCTCCGTAGAACCGCTCGGCGACCTTCACCACCAGGCCGTGCAGAAGGTAGGCGTACATCGTCGCCGCGCCGAGCCCCGAGTACCAGGTGCGCCTGGCCGGGGTGACCGCCAGAAACGCCGCGACGAGCAGCGCCCCGGTGGCCAGCATGCCCAGGCGGATCAGGCTGCCGGTGAGGTCGTCGACGCCGATCGCGTCGTTGGCGTGCCGCCACCGGATCCACTCGGTCTTCACCAGGGTGTGCGTGGCGAGCGCCAGGACGCCGCCACCGACCAGCACGATCGCCCCCGCGGCCCGTACCCACCGCCGCCTGAGCCACTCGAAGTGCTCAGGACGGAGCATCAGCCCGAGCACGTAGAACGGGAGCAGGCCGAGGGTCCGGTTCATCGACAGCTCGTCGGGAAGCCTGCTCATCCCGGACAGCAGCGACAGCCCGACCGCGACCGTCAGCGGCCACCGCAGCTGCTGCCAGACCGGGGTGGACAGCCGCCACAGGAAGAGCGACATCAGGAACCAGGTCAGGTAGTACGGGTCGAGGAGGCTGATGTCGAGCTTGCCGTACAGGACGAGACGAGGCAGCGAGTAGAGCAGCTCGAAGATCACATACGGGACGGCGAGCGTGCTGATCAGCTTGCGCGCCTTGCCGGAGGAGAAGGTGAAGTTCCGCGACAGGTAGCCGCTGAGCACGATGAACAGCGGCATGTGGAACGTGTACACGTAGAAGTAGGCCGCGTGCGCGACCGGCACTTCTCGCAGGTCCTCGATCAGGTGGCCCGAGACGACCAGGGTGATCGCCAGGAACTTGGCGTTGTCGAAGAACGGGTCCCTGCCCGCGGCGGGCGGGAGAACGGCCCGCAGCGGGGTTGCGACACTCACAGCCCCGGACCGTAACCGGACCCGCCCAACGTCCGGCGAACAGCCGGTGACAGCCGGGGAAATCCCCGCCGACCCCGCTCGGCGGGGATGCGGCTACCCGACGGCGGCGGCGCTGGCGTCCCAGAGCGCGCGGGCCAGCGCGGGGTCGGCCATTCTCCTGGGGACGGCCGCCGGGGCGCTTTTGGCGAAGTAGCGGCCCGGGTGGGCGGCGCCGTCCGGGTGGGTGGCGAGGTGGACCATGGTGCTCGCGCCCTCCTCGACGGTCTGGCCCATCCCGGGGATGTTCTTCACCATCCACATCATCAGCGTGGCCGGGGCGAACTCGGTCTTGATCACACCGGGGTGGAAGCAGGTCGCGGTCACCCCGGTGCCCGCGAGGCGCCGGGCCAGCTCCACCGTGAAGAGGGCACCCGCCTGCTTGGAGTCCCCGTACTGGAGCCAGCCGCTCCAGCGCCGCCGCTCGCGGTCGAGATCGGACGGATCGAGGCGCCCGGTCTTGCCCGCCCGGGAGGAGGTGGTGATCACACGCTCCCCGACCCGCTCCAGCAGCAGGTTCGTCAGCAGGAAGGGGGCAAGGTGGTTGACCTGGATCATCGTCTCGTGGCCGTCGCGGGTGAGCGTACGCTCGGCGGTCATGACACCCGCGTTGTTGACGAGAATGTCAATCCGCTCGTAACGGGAGAGCAGCTCGGCCCCCAGCCTGCGCACATCGTCCAAGGAGGTGTAATCGCAGGTGAACGTATCCGGGACCGTTCCCGAGACCGCCGTTACCCTTTCCGCCACGCGAGCTGTCTTACCGGGATTACGGCCGACCAGAACAACACGCTGCCCGCGCCTCGCGAGCTCTACCGCCGCCGCCTCACCAATTCCGGCACTAGCCCCGGTAATCACACTAATCATCCGATCCTCCACTGCGCAGAAAGCCTATTCGGTGCTAGTCTCCTATGCGATCTTCCGGAGGCCTATCCACCCCTAAGCCGGCACGAGCCTCCACACGCTCAGAGGTTGGGACGAGTGGACATGGGCTCTAGAAACCGCTCGATTCGGTTCAAAATTTTCTTGCTGTTGCTCCTGCCGCTGCTGTCGCTGAGCGCGCTGTGGGGCTTCGTGCTCAACCTGACCGTCGGTGACGGGATCACGCTGCTGAACGCGAACAGCATCTACCAGTCGGTGGGTGTCACCTCCACTGATCTGGGACTACAGCTTCAGGCGGAGCGGACGCAGTCGTCGGTGGCGATCAGTTCCCGGGTCCTCACGAGCGGGATGGGGGAGCAGCGCTCCCGGACCGACCGGGCGGTCGAGGCGTTCAGGAAGGCCACCGCCTCCGAGGATTCCGGCAGCCCGGAACTGCGTAGCTCGCTGAGCGCGCTGCTCAGCCAGCTCGACCGGCTTCCGAACATCCGGTCGGGTGTCGACAGCGGACAGCAGGCACGGCTGAGCGTGCTGTCGAGCTACAACCGGATCCTCGACGCGGTCTTCCTGGTGTACGACCAGATGACCGCGGTGCCCGATCTGTCGATCTCCCATCAGGCCACGGCCATGCAGGGCATGGGCAACGCCTATGAGATGTTCGCCAGGGAGAACGCGCTGATCAGCGGGGCTCTGATCGACTACCGGCTGTCGGAGGAGGAGCGCAAGGCCTTCGGCGAGTACGTCACCACCCGGAAGTTCCTGCACACCAAGGGTGTGGCCTCGCTCGACCCCGAGCTGGGCGCGACCTACCGCGACACCTTCAAGTCCGCGGCCTTCGAGAGGTTCACGGACCTGGAGAAGGCCATCGTCGGATCGACCGGCAACCGGCTGACCCCCGAGGCGGCCAGGTGGAAGGCGACCGCGAACGAGATGTCGGCCTGGCTGGACAAGGTCAACCTCGCCGCCTCCAAGAAGCTGGCGGAGCGGGCCCAGACGGCGGCCACCGGCATCCTGCTCCGGATCGTGATCGCCGGTGGCGTCGGCCTGATCGCGGTGGTCGCGTCGATCATCTTCTCGGTCCGCTTCGGCCGCCGCCTGGCCGCCGAGCTCGCCGGGCTCCGTTCGGCCGCCCTGGAGCTGGCGGACGTGCGGCTCCCCCACGTCGTGGACCGCCTGCGGCGCGGCGAGGAGGTCGACGTGCGGGCCGAGGCGCCGCCGATCCAGGCGGGCGGCTCGACCGAGGTGCACGACGTGGCCCACGCGTTCAGCTCGGTGCAGCGGACCGCGGTCGAGGCCGCCGTCGGCCAGGCCAACCTGAGGCGTGGCGTCAGCCAGGTCTTCGTGAACCTGGCCCGGCGCAAGCAGAGCCTGCTCCACCGCCAGCTCACCCTGCTCGACAGCATGCAGCACCGGGCGAGTGACCCCGACAGCCTTGAGGACCTGTTCCGGCTGGATCACCTGACCACCCGTATGCGGCGGCACGCCGAGGGCCTGATCATCCTGTCCGGCGCGGCACCCGGCCGGTCCTGGCGCAAACCGGTGCCGGTGGTCGACGTCCTGCGAGCCGCGATCGCCGAGGTCGAGGACTACACCCGGGTCAACGTGATGCCGGTGGCCGACATCTCGCTCGACGGGGCCGCGGTCGCCGACATCACCCACCTGGTGGCCGAACTGATCGAGAACGCCACGATCTACTCCCCGCCGCAGACCATGGTGACCGTGCGCGGCGACGTGGTGGCCAACGGGTTCGCCGTCGAGGTCGAGGACCGTGGCCTGGGCCTGAGCCCGATGGAGTACGCGGCCATCAACGAGCGGCTGGCCAACCCGCCGGAGTTCGACCTGGCCGACAGCGACCGGCTGGGCCTGTTCGTGGTGGGCCAGCTCGCCTCCCGGCATAACATCCAGGTCATCCTGCGCGGCTCGCCGTTCGGCGGCACCACGGCCATCGTGCTCATCCCCCGTACGGTGATCGCCCAGCAGGGCTCGCCGCTCGCCCTCACCGTGGAGCAGACGTCCTCCACCACCGAACGCGCCGCCGAGCGTCCGGGAGAGCTGTTCGACTCCCCCTCGCACGACACGTTCTCACCCTCCGCCAACGGCAACGGTCTGCCCCGCAGGACGAGGCCGGCCTCCCCTGCCCAGTCCACCGCCGCGCCCTCTCTCAGCGTGGTGACCGACCTGCCGGCCCGTACCCAGCCCGCCGGGCAGGAGGGACGTCCGGGCGGGACCGCGGACCAGGAGACCGGCTGGGCCCATGCCCTCTTCACCGCGTCGCCCGAGGGGGCACCGCAGGGGACCCGTGAGACCCGGCGGACGCCCGAGCTCGGCAATGACGCTCCGACACGTAAGACGGCCCCACAGCCCCCCACGGGGCCGGGTGGCCTGCCCCGCCGGATCCGGCAGGCGAACTTGGCGCCTCAACTCCGCCAGGAGCCCGAGGCGACGGAGCCCGCCCAGCCGGAGCCAAGGGCGGAACCGTGCGAGGAGCGTTCGCCCGACGAGGTCCGCGCGTTGTTCTCCGCCTTCCAGGCGGGTGCGCGGCGCGGACGCGAGGAGCAGGACGATGACTTCGCACACCACACGACAGGCGACAAGGGGGACAAATGACCGGAAAATTGACCAACACCGGCGAGCTGAACTGGCTCCTCGACGACCTGACCACCAGGGTGGGCGCGGTGCGCCAGGCGGTGCTCCTCTCCACCGACGGACTGGCCGTCGGCTTCTCGAAGGGGCTCAACCGCGAGGACGCCGAACATCTGTCCGCGGTCGCAGCCGGGTTCCAGAGCCTGGCACGCGGCGCGGGACGCCATTTCGGCGGTGGTGAGGTGCGCCAGACCATCGTGGAGATGGAGTCGGCGTTCCTGTTCGTCACCGCTGCCGGACAGGGCACCTGCCTGGCCGTGCTGAGCAGCTCCGACGCCGATGTGGGTCACATCGCGTACGAGATGGCGATGCTGGTCAAGCGGGTGGGCCAGCATATCTCCACCAATCCGCGCCAGGGTCTCTCGTGAGCGGGGGAGCGGGTGGCGGCGCCATCCATGGACCGTCGGATCCCCGAACCCGGTGCCGGAGGTCCGGATGACACGCTGGATGGACGAAGAGGCCGGACCGGTCGTCCGGCCCTACGCGCTCATCAGGGGTCGCACCCGCTCCTCCGGTGACACTCTGGACCTGGTCGCGATGGTCACCTCGACCCGCGCCGTCCCGTCCGGGGGATTCGTCCCCGGGCCGGAACAGGAACGCATTCTCGCCATGGTCACCACCCCGACCTCGGTCGCCGACGTCGCCTCGGACCTCAACCTGCCACTCGGCGTGGTCAGGGTCCTTCTCGGCGACCTGAAGGACCACAAGCTCATCTCGATCGGGCGCGCCTCCGCGAGCGAGCGCATTCTCAAGGAAGTGATCAATGGACTTCGGGCCCTCTGACGAACCCGTCGCCCTCAAGATTCTCATCGCGGGTGGCTTCGGGGTGGGAAAGACCACGCTCGTGGGCGCCATCAGCGAGATCCGGCCGCTCCGCACCGAGGAGGTGCTCTCCGACCGCGGTATCGGCATCGACGACGTCGACGGTGTGGAGGGCAAGACCACCACCACCGTCGCGATGGACTTCGGCCGCATCACGATCAGGGAGGGCCTGGTCGTCTACCTGTTCGGCACCCCGGGCCAGGAGCGGTTCTGGTTCATGTGGGACGAGCTGTCCTACGGCGCGCTGGGCGCCGTGGTGCTGGCCGACACCCGGCGGCTGACCGACTGCTTCCCCTCGATCGACTACTTCGAGCAGCGCGGCACGCCGTTCATCGTGGCCGTCAACTGTTTCGACGGCGCCGAACGGCACGAGGCGGACGACGTCCGCGTCGCCCTGGACCTCGATGTGGACGTGCCGGTGCTCCTCTGCGACGTACGGCGCCGTGTCTCGGCGAAGACGGTGCTCGTGACCCTCGTGGAGCACTCGTTGAAGGTGCTGACGGCCAGCCAGAGCTGAGCAGCGGGCCGGGGTGTCCCCCGGCCCTCGCTGCCGGAGACCGGACACGAACTCAGGCGCCCCGCCGGGAGGTCACAGTGCCCGCAGGCCGATGATCAACTCCCTCAGCAGGCTCTCCGGCGGCACGGAGGCGGCGGGAAGCGGCGATCTCACCAGGATCAGGCCCTGGTCGAGCAGGTCGCCCAGGAGGACTTTGACCACGCCGACCGGCAACCCGGCATCCGATGCGATCTCCACGATCGGGCGTGCCCGCCTGACCAGGTTGAGCAGCCGCCGGTGTTCGGAGCCCAGACACGCTCCCGGGGAGACCGGTGTCCCTGTCGCCACCGCCATCGAGAGCAGGTCGAACGAGGAGCAGGACGCCCTGGTGCGTCCCCCGGTCACCGCGTAGGGGCGGACGACGGGACCGGCCTCCTCGTCTACCCACTCGATGTCGTCGCTCATTGGCCGGCCATCCGGGGCCCGGTGGCCAGGTGCTGTCCGACCCGGGTGACCAGGCGGGCCATCTCGTAGGCGATCAGGCCCACGTCGGCGGCGCCGGTGGTCATGACCGACAGGCAGCTCCCCTGACCGGCGGAGGTGACGAAGAGGAACGCGGAGTCCATCTCCACCATCGTCTGGCGCACGGCTCCGCCGCCGAACTGCAGGCTGGTGCCCTTCGCAAGGCTCTGGAAGCCGGACGCCACCGCCGACAGATGGTCGGCGTCCTCCTTGGTCAGCCCTCTGGACGAGGCCATCATCAACCCGTCGTTGGACAGGATCAGTGCGTGCGAAACGTCCGCCACACTCGTGACGAAATCATCCAGAAGCCAATAAAGCTCACCCGGCACGTGGTTAAACCCCTTCCCCTCTGATGATCCTTTTGATCTTCATCCCCCACCGGCGCGACGAAGCCGGTCTCATGGACCCGCCTCCGTTCGCGCTCCCGCACTCACGGCCCCGGCTCAACGCTCGGCACCGCCGTCCTCGTCGTCGGCCCGGCCGCGCTGCCAGCCGGACTGCAGGGCGCTCATCAGCGCCCTCGCCTCCTCCGGTGACCGCTCCTCGATCTCGGCATCGGGCGGACGTGGCTCCCTGGCCTGCATCGGCGGCATGTTCGCCTGCCGTACCCGGCGTGGCAGCCCGCCGCCGCCACCGCGCCGCAGCGGCCTCCACAGGTCCGTGGGAATCGGCACCGCCGGCTCACCGGGTTCACCGGCGGCCCGTTCCGGCTGTCCCCCGGGCTCGGGCCGCACGCTGATGACGGTGAGCACCGGCGGCTCCGGCGGCTGCTCGACGGACTCCGGCTCCCCGAGCAGTTCCTCGGGGATGAGTACGACCACCCCGGTCCCGCCGTACGGCGAGGAGTGCAGCACGACCTCGACCCCGTACCTGGCGGCCAGCAACCCGACCACGGCGAAGCCCAGCCGGTCGGTGTCGCCCGGGTCGAACTCCGGCGGGCTGGCCAGGCGCTCGTTGATCGCGGCACGCTTCTCCGCGGTCAGCCCGAGCCCCCTGTCCTCGATCTCGACGGCGAAGCCACGGCCCGCGAGCTCGCCGCGGACCGAGACCTGGCTGCCGGGCGGGGAGAAGACCGTGGCGTTCTCCAGGAGCTCGGCGAACAGGTGCATCATGTCCGCGACGGCGTTGCCGACCAGGGTGGTGCCGCCCGTCGGGAGGATCCGCACCCGGGCGTAGTCCTCGACCTGGGCGGCGGCCCCGCGCAGCACGTCCTCCATCGGCACCGCCGAGCGCCACTTGCGGCCCGCCGCCCCACCGGACAGGATCACCAGGCCCTCGGCGTGGCGGCGCATACGAGTGGTGAGGTGGTCGAGCCTGAAGAGGTTCTCCAGCGCCTCGGGGTTCTCCGCCCGCTTCTGCATGCCGTCGAGCAGCTTGAGCTGGCGCTGCAGCAGCGACTGGCTCCGGCGGGCGAGGTTGCGGAAGGAGTGGGCGGCGCCCTCGCGCAGCCTGGCCTGCTCCACGGCGGCGTCCACGGCGCTGCGCCGGACGCTGTCGAAGGCGGCGGCGACATCGTGGATCTCGGCGGTGCTGCCCAGCGGTTCCAGCGCGGGCGCCTCGGCCGTCACGTCCACCTTCTCGCCGCGGCGCAGCTTCTCCATCACCCGTGGAAGCCGCACCTCCGCGAGGTCGGTGGCGGCCCGCCGTACGGCGGCGAGCTCCCTGGTGATCCCGCTGCCGATCCGGTACGAGACGAGCAGCGACGCGACGACCGCGACGAGGCCGAGCACGCCGACGACACCGGCGCGGATGTAGACGCCCACGGTCACCGGCTCGGCCCGCTTGACGAGCATGGGACCGATCTCCGTCATCGACCGCTGGTAGACGGCGTCCAGCGCGTCGCCCGCGGCGCGCCAGTCGGTGGCCGAGACACCGGCGCCGACCAGCAGGCGAGACTCCAGGGCGACGAACCTGGCGTATGTCGAGGAGGCGATCAGCTCCGTGAAGGGGGCGCCCAGCGAGGGCTCCAGCTCGGGGAGCGCCTGTTCCATGAGGAAGGCCCGGTTGGCGGCGATCCGGGCGAACACCCGCGCCTGGTTCTCCGTCATCGGGCTCCGCAGCGCCAGCGGGCCCGTGGCGAGTGCCCGCTCGCGGCTGAGCAGGTTCATGCTCTGGTTGACCATCGTGACGCTGCGCAACTGGCGGTAGAGCGGGAGGTCGTTGGTGAGACTCAGGGTGTTGAAGAGCCGGTTCAGCACGTCCGGCAGCCGGGCGAACTCCGCGGAGAGCCCCACCGAGTCGATCCGCCCCGCGTCGACCCTGGCGCGGATCGCGTCGAGCCCCTCCACCTGCCTTATCAGCTCGGCGTGGCGTGCCCTCATCTCGTCGGGCATCACCGCCCGCACCTCGTCCCTGTCCATCTCCTGGCGGAGACGGGTTCGGGCCTGGTCGGTGACCACCCGCTGTCCCGCGAGGGTCTTGTGGTCGGAGTCGGAGCGGGTGGCCAGGTACTCGGCCGACAGGATGTGCTCGCGTTGGACCGCGCTGTTCAGGTCACCTGAGGGTTTGCCGACGGATTCGTACAGCGTGCCGATGGAGCGAAGGCTCATCGAGTCGCCGACCGTGACGACCGAGGCGAAGCCCCACACCGCCACCAGCGAGGTGAGAGGAATGGCCAGCAGCACCGAGACCTTGAACCGGATGGACTTGCTCGATGCCATGTCACCTCAACGGCTCGCTCACGGAACGCCAGGGGGAGCCCCCGGACGATCTCTAGATCGCCGACGAGAATAGCACTGGCGGCTCCTGCTATTTGTAGCCTATTTGTGACATGTCATGAAATAGTCATGGGAAGTGATAAGTCAGCCCAGAGCGGCGCGTGATGCCTGAGTGGCGCTCCGTGCCCAGGTCAGCCGCGCGAGCCGGGCGGCCAGCACGCCGACCAGCGCGACCTCGGTCCCGAGCAGAATCCACTCGGCGAGGCCCGCGAGCACCCCGTGCCCGGGGAGCGCCACGTAGGTGATCACCAGCAGGCCGAAACCTCCGGCCAGCGCCAGCCACTCCACGGTCCTGGCCACCGGCCGCCACCGCTCGTCCTCGTTGAACCGCGCCACCAGCAGGCCGCCCGCCACCGGCATCGCCACGAGCACGGCGATCGACAGGTAGCGGTACGCCTGGCCGACCAGGTCGGTGCCCGTGCCGGGAAGGGCCGGGGGCAGCACCGCGAGGAGGATGAGCCCGGCACCCCACACCCGCATCAGCCGCTCGGCCAGGACACCCACCGGCGCCCCGGTCGCGCGCAGCCCGGCGACCAGCGCGAGAGAGGCGATCCCCAGCGACGCCATGACGAACCCGGTGACTCCGCTGCGGTCCAGCGCGGCGTACTCGCTGATCGTCAGATCGAGCGAGTCCGGGTGCGGAACCGGGTCGGGCTGCCCCACGACGGCGGCCAGGGCGGCCACCGCGGCCGCCGCGATCCCGGCGCACGCGATCAGGGGGTAGAGCCTTTTCGAGGCGAGCATGGATCAATCCTGCTCGCCGCAGGGCGTTTCGGGCATCCGGCGGCATCCCTGATCCAACCCTGAGCCGTCCCTGAGACGACCTGCCGGAGACGTCTTGGTCCCCTCGACGCCCCTGTACACGGCCCCGGCCGGGGCCGTGTACAGGCCGCCCGATCCGTCCGGCGTCTCAGCGGAGCCCGCGGACCTCGGCGTAGCGGGCCCTGACCTCGGGCGCGGGGTCGGCCTCGTAGCGCTCGGACCTGCCCGCCTCCCAGGCCGGAGGCTCGTCGCCGCCGAGCAGCCAGGCGGCCTGCCTGGCCGCCCCGTCCGCGACGTACTCCCCCGGCTCGGGAACGACCACGGGCCGCCCGAAGACCGCGGGGGCGATCCGCCGTACGGCCTCGGACCTGGCGCCGCCTCCGATGAGCAGCACCCTGGCCGGGTCGAGCCCGAGGGCGTCGAAGGCGTCGGCGAGGTGGCAGAGCAGCCCTTCCACCGCCGCCCTGGCCAGGTGGGCCGGGGTGGCGGTGCCCAGCGTCAGCCCGTGCAGCGACCCCGTGGCCGAGGGCAGGTTCGGGGTGCGCTCGCCCTCCAGGTACGGGACGTGGACGAGGCCGCCGGCCCCCGAGGGCGCCTCCAGGGCCAGCCGGTCGAGTTCGTCGAGACCGACCCCGAGCATCCGCGCGGTGGCGTCCAGCACCCTGGCCGCGTTGAGCGTGGCCACCAGCGGCAGGAACCGCCCGGTGGCGTCCGCGAACCCGGCCACGGCGCCGCTCGGGTCGGCGCTCGGGCTGTCGGCGACCGCGAAGGCCGTCCCCGACGTCCCGATCGACACCACCACGTCCCCCGGCAGGGCGCCGACCCCGAGGGCCGCCGCCATGTTGTCGCCCGTCCCCGGCGCGAGCCGCACCGTGCCGTTTCCGAACGCCTTGACCTCTCCCGCGCCGTCGCGGGGCCCCAGCACCTCGGGGAGTTCGGGAAGGGCACCGAAGGCCGTCCGCAGGAGGTCGGTCCGGTAGGCCCCGGTCGTGGGCGACCAGTACCCGGTGCCCGACGCGTCGCCCCTGTCCGTGACGAACTCCCCGCCCAGCCGCCAGGTGAGCCAGTCGTGCGGCAGGCACACCCTCGCCGTACGACGGGCGGAGTCGGGCTCGTGCTCGGCCAGCCAGCGGAGCTTGGTCACCGTGAACGACGCCACCGGCACGCTGCCGACCGCCTCGGCCCAGCGCTCAGGACCGCCCAGTTCCCTCACCAGGTCGGCCGCCGCCCCGGCGGAGCGGGTGTCGTTCCAGAGCAGCGCCTTCCTGACCACGTCGCCTGAGGCGTCCAGGCAGACCATGCCGTGCTGCTGCGCGCCGACGCTCATCGCCTCGACGCCGTCCAGCCCGCCCGCCCGGGTGAGCGCCTCCCGCAGCGCCTCCCACCAGGCCCCGGGATCGACCTCGGTGCCCTCCGGGTGGGTCGCGCGGCCCTGGCGGACCAGGGCGCCCGTGCGGGCGTCCCTGATCACCACCTTGCAGCTCTGGGTCGACGAGTCGACCCCGGCCACGAGCGTCATCCGCGGACCCCGAGGAGGTGCTCCATGGCGAGCTGGTTGAGGCGGGTGAAGTGGAAGCCGCGCGCGGCCACCGCTTCGAGGTCGAAGGAGTCGCGGCTCAGGTCCGCGATCGTCTCGCCCGGTGCCAGCGTGGGCTCGGAGAGCTCGGCGACCTTGCTCGCGGCGAGCGCCTCGACGACCTCGGGGTCCGCGCGGAAGGCCCTCACCTTCTCCTTCAGGATCAGGTACGTGCGCATGTTGGCCGCGGCGGAGACCCAGACGTCCTCGGAGTCCTCGGTGCGCAGCGGCTTGTAGTCGAAGTGCCTGGGGCCCTCGTAGCCGCCGTTCTCCAGCAGGTCGACCAGGAAGAAGGCGTTCTTCACGTCGCCGTGGCCGAAGATCAGGTCCTGGTCGTAGCGGGGGCCGTGCTGGCCGTTCAGGTCGATGTGGAAGAGCTTGCCGTGCCAGAGCGCCTGCGCGATGCCGTGCGCGAAGTTGAGCCCGGCCATCTCCTCGTGGCCCACCTCGGGGTTGAGGCCGACGCGGTCGGGGTGTTCGAGCTCGTTGATGAACGCGAGCGCGTGGCCGACGGTCGGGAGCAGGATGTCGCCGCGCGGCTCGTTCGGCTTGGGCTCGATGGCGAACCTGATGTCGTAGCCCTTCTCGATCACGTACGAGGTGAGCAGGTCCATGCCCTCCTTGTAGCGGCTGAGCGCGGCCCTGATGTCCTTGGCGGCCCCGGACTCGGAGCCCTCGCGCCCGCCCCAGCAGACGTAGGTGGTCGCACCGAGCTCGGCGGCCAGGTCGATGTTGCGGATGACCTTGCGCAGCGCGTGGCGGCGGACCTCGCGGTCGTTGCTGGTGAACGCGCCGTCCTTGAAAACCGGGTGGGTGAACAGGTTGGTGGTGGCCATCGGGACCTTGAGCCCGGTCTCGGCCAGCGCCTTCTTGAAGTTCGCGATGGCCCTGTCCCGGTCGGGCTCGACGGCGAGCAGGTCGTCGTCGTGGAAGGTGACGCCGTACGCGCCGAGCTCCGCGAGCCGGTGAACGCTCTCCACCGGGTCCAGCGGGGCCCGCGACGCGTCACCGAAGGGGTCGCGGGCCTGCCAGCCGACGGTCCAGAGCCCGAAGGTGAAGCGATCTTCGGGCTTGGGGGTGTAGGCGCTCATCTACGTTCCTCCGATTTAATCCATTTTATGGACTTAATATGGATCGGGGTGGTGGGATCGTCAAGGGGTGGATGTTCCATGACACAGGCCGTACGCCACGACTCGATGCGCGCCCGCAACCTCGGCGTGGTCCTCGGCGAGATCCGCAGGAACGGCCCGGCCACCCGGGCGGCGCTGGCCGAGATCACCGGGCTGACGAAGACGACGGTGTCGAAGATGGTCGGCGACCTGATCGAGGCGGGCATGGTCGCCGAGTCCGGCGCGCTGCGGGACGGCGAGCGGGGCCGGCCGGGCACGGCGGTGACGCTCAGCGGGCGGCGGGTCGCCGCGCTCGGCCTGGAGATCAACGTCGACTACCTGTCCGCCTGCGTGGTCGACCTCACCCTCGCGGTGCGGCTCCGATATTCACAGGCTGTGGACAACCGTGCGACCTCCCCTGTGGAAACCCTTTCCCACCTGGCAGAACTTGCCCACAGGGCTGTGGATGAAGCCCGCCGGGAGGGCCTGGCCATCGCCGGATCGACCCTCGCGGTGCCCGGCCCCGTGGACGGGGGGCTCGTGCACACCGCCCCCAACCTCGGCTGGCACCACGTCCGCGTCTCCGACCTGCTGGACTTCCCCGTCGAGGTGGACAACGAGGCCAACCTCGCGGCCCTGGGCGAGCTCTGGTTCGGGTCGGCCCCCGGCGACTTCCTGCACGTGTCGGGGGAGATCGGCATCGGCGCGGGCCTGGTGGTGGGCGGCACCCTGTTCCGCGGCGCCCGCGGTCTCGCCGGGGAGCTGGGGCACGTGGTCGTCCATCCGGACGGTCCGGCCTGCCGCTGCGGCGGCCGGGGCTGCCTGGAGCAGTACGCCGGGCAGGAGGCCCTGCTCCGGGCCTGCGGCCTGCCCGGCATCCCCGAACTGCTGGAGAGCCTGCGCGCGGGCGAGCCCGGCGCGCTGGAAGCCTGCGAGCGCGCCGGGCAGGCGCTCGGCATCGCCCTCACCTCGGCGATCCATCTGATGGACCCCGGCATGATCGTGCTGGGCGGCGTCTTCGCCCCGCTCTTCCCGTGGATCCGCGACCCGGTCAACCAGGCGATGACCGCCCGGCTGACCGGGATGCGGCACACCGTCCCCGAACTGACCGTCTCCCGGCTCGGCAGCGACGCCGCCCCCCTGGGAGCCGCCGGACAGATCATCCACCGGATCATCGCGAATCCGATCGCGATCCTGTTGCGACGCTGAGACCCGGCTCCCTCGCGCCTCGGTCCGGTCCCCGGCGCGGCCTCAGCGGCCAGGCCGTGGCCTGGCCGGACGGCTGAGGCAGGTCCACTCGGGCAGGAAGCAGACCGCCGAAGGGGCGGCACGGGGTCTGCTCCCCGTGGTTCCTGGACCCGGATCGCCGGGAGAGGGATGATCCTGCGGTGGACTTCCGGCAGTTGGAGCGGTTTCTCGCGGTCGTCGACCACGGCGGTTTCCATCGTGCGGCGGAGGTGCTCTATGTCGCGCAGCCGTCGTTGTCGCAGTCGATCAAGCAGCTCGAGCGGGAGCTGGGCGAGGCGCTGTTCCATCGGGTCGGCCGCGGTGTGGTGCTGACGGAGGCGGGGCGGGCGCTGGTGGAACCGGCGCGGGCGGTCATCCACGCGCGAGGCCTCGCCGTCGGGTCCGTCGAGGCGGTGCGGGGCCTGCGGACGGGACGGTTGGAGATCACGGCGATGCCGTCGCAGGCGATCGACCCGCTCGCGGGGGTGATCTCCCGTTTCACGGCGGAGTATCCGGGAGTGCGGGTGGTGGTCCGCGCCGCGGCGACCGCGGAGCAGGTGGTGGAGGCCGTCCGCACCGGCCAGACCGAGCTGGGCCTGCTGGCGGCGATACGGCTCCCGCAGCGGCCCGGCGTGGATCTGCATCCGGTCGGGCGGCAGCGGTTCGTGGTGGTCTCGTCGGCCGGCGGGCCGTTCTCCGCCGACGCCCGGGTGAGTCCGGACGAGCTGTCCGGCCTGCGGGTGATCGCCGGCCAGACGGGCACCGGGATGCGCGCGGTGGTCGACGACCTGATCCGCTCGGGGGTGCGGCTGACGATCGCGGTCGAGACAGAACACCGCGAGGCGATCCTGCCGCTGGTGCTCGGCGGGAGCGGCGTCGCCGTGCTGGCCGACTCGTGGCGGGAGCTGGCCGAGCGATCGGGCGCGGTCGTGGCCGACCTCGATCCGCCCGTCCATCTGGACGTCGCCTACGCCGGCCACGCGGGCGGGCTCGGCCCGGCGGCACGCACGTTCCTGCGCATGGCCACGCATCGATAGGCGGCGCCGATCGGTGGGGTAGGCAGCCGATCTTGGACCGCACCCGGGCCCGGCTGCTGGAATCGAGGGCATGAAATCGCATCGCATCGCCGTGATCCCCGGGGACGGGATCGGCACCGAGGTGTGCGGCGCCGCCCGCGCCGTACTCGACGCCGTGGGCCGCAAGCACGCCATCGACCTCACCTACGACGAGTTCGACTGGTCGTGCGCCCGCTATCTGGCCGAGGGCGCGATGATGCCCGCGGACGGCCTCGACCGGGTGCGCCACCACGACGCGATCTTCCTGGGCGCGGTGGGCGCGCCGGGCGTGCCCGATCACGTGTCGCTGTGGGGCCTGCTGATCCCGATCCGCCGAGGCTTCCAGCAGTACGTGAACCTGCGGCCGATCAAGGTGCTCGGCGAGCAGCGGGGGATCGATCTCGTGGTGGTGCGCGAGAACGTCGAGGGCGAGTACAGCGAGATCGGCGGCCGCCTGTACCAGGGGACGCCGGCGGAGATGGCGGTGCAGGAGGCGGTCTTCACCAGAAGCGGAGTCACCCGCATCGTCGACTACGCCCTGGACCTGGCCGAGCGGCGCACCGGGCGGCTGACCTCGGCGACGAAGTCGAACGGGATCATCCACACGATGCCGTTCTGGGATGAGATCGTCGCCGAGCGGGTGGCTCAGCGCTCCGGTGTCACCGTGCAGTCGGAGCACATCGACGCGCTCTGCGCCAAGCTGGTGCTCGACCCGGCGCGGTTCGACGTGATCGTCGCCTCGAACCTGTTCGGGGACATCCTTTCCGATCTCGCCGCCGCGGTCGCCGGCAGCATCGGCCTGGCGCCCGCCGCGAACATCGACCCGACGCGGGCCCACCCGTCGATGTTCGAGCCGGTCCACGGATCGGCGCCCGACATCGCGGGCCGCGGCATCGCCAACCCGGTCGGCGCGATCTGGACGGCCGCGATGATGCTCGACCACCTGGGCCACCCGGAGGCCGCAGCCGCCATCCTGGAGGCGATCGGTCACGTGTTCGCCACGACCTCCGTGCGCACCCCCGACCTCGGCGGCACGGCCACCACCGTGGACCTGACCCACGCGATCCTCGAAGCACTCTGAGGGAGTCATGAGCGTTCCGCTGCCCAGCCCGTTCCAGCCGCGCACGGTGGACGCCGGCGGCGTCGCCGTCCACACGGTCGTCGGCGGTGAGGGGCCACCTGTGCTCCTGCTGCACGGCTACCCGCAGACGCACCTGATCTGGCACGACGTCGCGCCCGCGCTGGCTTCCCGCCACACGGTCGTGCTGACGGATCTGCGCGGGTACGGCGACAGCGCCAAGCCCGCGCCGGTCACCGACGACCTGTACTCCAAGCGGGCGATGGCCGCGGACCAGCTCGCGGTGATGCGGGCGCTGGGCTTCGACCGCTTCGCCGTCGCCGGCCACGACAGGGGCGCGCGGGTGGGCCACCGGATGGCGCTCGACCATCCCGAGGCCGTCGAGGCGCTGGCCGTCCTGGACATCGTGCCGACCAGGCACACGTTCGCCCACGCCGACGCGGCGTTCGGCCTGGGGTACTACCACTGGTTCTTCCTGGCCGCCGGCAACGGCATCCCGGAGAGGCTGATCGGCAACGACCCCGAGTTCTGGATTCGCAGCCGGATGGCCGCCAGGCACGCGGGCGGCGCCAGGTACGACGAGGCCGCGGTGCGCGAGTACGTGCGCTGCTTCTCCGACCCCGCCGCGATCGCCGCGTCGTGCGCCGACTACCGGGCGGCCGCGGGCGTCGACCTCGAGCACGACGAGGCCGACGCGGCGGCGGGCCGTAAGGTGCGCTGCCCCGTGCTGGCACTGTGGGGCGCGCACAGTTTCGTCGGACGCACCTACGACGTGCTCGCGGTCTGGCGCGAGTACGCCGACGACGTCTCCGGTACGGCGCTGCCAAGCGATCACTACCTGCCCGAGGAGGCGCCGGCCGAGGTCGTCAGGGAGCTAGCGCGCTTCCTGCCCAGATGACCAGCGCTCGCCGCGCAGCGCCTTACGGGCCAGTTCCAGCTCAAGCTCGATCTTGCCGACCACGCCGTCGTTGCCGACGGGTCCGTGGCCGCCTTCGAAGAACCGGAGCACCACGTCGCCTCCGGCCTCACGCAGCCGCCGCGTGTACTCCTCGGCCTGCCGCGCGGGCGTACGGGTGTCGTAGCGGCCCTGGTTGATCAGCACGGGCGCCCGCACGTGCTCGATGTAGGTCATCGGCGAGCTCAGCCTGAACCGCTCGCCCGCGGTCTCCGGGGTGCCGCCGATGAAGCCTCTCCAGGCCGCCTGCAGCGCGGGGTGCATGTCCTCGTAGGCGATCTTCCAGTCGGCCAGTGCGATGAAGGCGAAGCCGCCGGCGAACAGCTCGGGTAGCCGGCCCAGCGAGAGCAGCGTCAGGTAGCCGCCGAACGAGGCGCCGGTGATGAAGACGGCCGAAGGGTCGGCGACGCCCTCATCGACGAGCCAACGCCAGGCCGCCTCGATGTCCTCCAGCTCGCGGTCTCCGACGGCGCCCCAGAACCCCTCGCGGAACTCCCGGCCGAACGTGACGGAGCCGCGGTAGTTCAGCGAGGCGTAGGCGAAGCCCTCCTCCAGCCACGCCTGCGCGACGGGATCGTATCCGCCGACCTCGGCGAGGTTCGGCCCGCCGTGCACGTTCAGCACGAGCGGCACGGGGCCGCTCGCCTCGCGCGGGGCCGCGACCCACAGCTGCAGTACGGTGCCGTCCTTCGAGGTGACAGGCACCGAACGCAGCGGGATCCCGGGCACCACGGGCTCGGAGGCGAGGAGGGTGCGCGGCTCGCCGTCGCCCCGGTCGAGCGCGAGCACCTGGAGCGGCAGGTCGGCACGCTGCCGCAGCAGCCTGATCTGGCCGCCGGGGCCGTAATGGGAGGCCCATGCGTTGCGCACCGCGCACGCCACCTCGGGGAAGAAGTAGGCCCCGTCGGGGTGCGGGACACGAAGCAGCTCACCGGCCGGGATGTCGTACTCGTACACCCGGTGGATGCCCTGGTCGACGTGGACGAGCAGCAGCCTGGCGGCGTCGTCCGACCAGTCGAGCGGGACGAGCTCGCCGGCGAGCTCCGGCGCGTCGACGTCGATGCGCTCGCCGGTGAGCGGGTTCCACACGCTGGGCCGGGCGTATCCGGTGCGCTCGGTGCTCACCAGCAGCCGCGGGTCCCCCGCGACCGGCGAGAACCTGACCCCGCGCACCGGCCCGAGCGGGCCGTCCGAGAGCGAGGCGAGCACCGCGCCGTCCGAGGTGTCGAGCACGGTGACGGCGAAGCGGCGGACGCCGGGGTTGTGGTCGGTGGTGTCGATGCTCGCCAGCGTGCCGTCGGCGGTGACCAGGCTGTTCCACGCCTCGTTCCTGCTGCGGAACAGGCGGCTGACTGCGCCGCCTGCCAGGTGGTAGAGCGTGAACCCGGCGTCCGTGACCGTCGCGATGACCACGGCCGAGCCGTCGCGCGCCACGTCGAGGCCGCGCAACGTGTAGGGAGGAAGGTCAGGGGTGAGATCGACGGGCCGACCGCCGCCGACCGGATACGACCACAGGTGGCCGACCTCGCTGCCGTCCTCGTCGTGCAGCACCAGCACCGAGCGGCCGTCGGCGGCCGGTACGGGGTCGGCCACGTGCGGCGGCAACTCGGGCAGCGGCGTGGTCGCGCCGGTGGCCGGATCCCAGATCGACACCTCGGCGTCTCCCACGCCGGCCGCGAAGATCATTTCCAGGTCGAGGTCACCAGGGCAGGGACGCGCGGACTCCAGCACGGGGACGGAGAAACGCGAGCGCCAGGTGCGGGCTTCAGAGGACATCGATCAACTCCGGTTTGTGACAGGCGACGCCGTGCCCGCGCTCGTCCGTGACGAGCGGAGGGACCTCGGCGGCGCAGATCTGGCTGGCCTTCGGGCAGAGGGTCCGGAACCGGCAGCCCGACGGCGGATCCGTCGGGCTCGGGACGTCACCGGTCAGGATGATCCGGCGGCGGGCGCGCTCGGCCCGTGGGTCGGGGATCGGCACGGCCGACAGCAGCGCCTGGGTGTAGGGGTGGAGGGGGCGCTGGTAGAGCTCGTCCGGCGGCCCCTGCTCGACGATCCGGCCGAGGTACATGACGGCCACCTGGTCGCTGGCGTGCCGCACCACGGACAGGTCGTGGGCGATCAGCACGTAGGTGAGGCCGAGCCGGTCCTGCAGGTCCTCCAGCAGGTTGATCACGCCCGCCTGAATGCTCACGTCCAGCGCGCTGACCGGCTCGTCCAGCACGATCACGTCGGGTTCGACGGCGAGCGCGCGGGCGATGCCGACACGCTGGCGCTGGCCGCCCGAGAACTCGTGCGGGAAACGGCCGGCGTGCCCGGGGTCGAGCCCGACGAGCTCCAGCAGCTCGGGCACGCGCGCCGGGTCGCGCCCGTGGGTGTCGAGGGCCTCGGTGAGGATGGCGCGCACGGTCATGTGGGGGTTGAGCGAGGCGTACGGATCCTGGAAGACCATCTGGATCCGGCTGCGTGCGTGTCGCAGCTCGGCGGCGGGCAGCGCGGTGAAGTCGGCGCCGTCGAGCAGCACCCGGCCGGCCGTGGGCTCCACGAGGCGCACCAGGCACGCGGCCAGCGTCGACTTCCCGCAGCCGCTCTCGCCCACGAGCCCGAGCGTGGTGCCGCGCTCCACGCGCAGGTTCACCCCGGACACGGCCTGGACGCTGCCGACGCGGCGGCGGAACACCCCGCTGCGTACTGGATAGGTCTTGACGAGGTCCACGACCTCCAGCGCCGTCATATCGAGCGAACCTCCTCTACTCGCAGGCACGACGCCGTGTGCCCGGCACCGATGGGGACCGGCGCGGGGACGGTCGTGTCGCACAGGCCCGCCCTCGCGTGCTCGCAGCGCGGGTGGAACGCGCACCCGGGAGCCCGCGAGGGCTGGCCGGGGATCTGGTAGAGCCGCTCGCCGTGGCGCGCGTCGAGCCGCGGCAGCGAGGCCAGCAGCCCTCGGGTGTACGGGTGGGCGGGCTCGTAGAAGATCGGCTCGACGGCGGCCTCCTCGACCTTGGCGCCCGCGTACATCACGAGCACGCGGTCGGCGATGCCGGCCACCACGCCGAGGTCGTGGGTGATCAGCATGAGCGCGGTCGCCGTGCGCTCCTGGATCCCCCTGATGACGTCGAGGATCTGCGCCTGCACGGTCACGTCGAGCGCGGTCGTCGGCTCGTCGGCGATGAGCAGGTCGGGCTCGTTGGCGAGGCTCATCGCGATCATGACGCGCTGGCGCATGCCGCCGGAGAGCTCGTGCGGGTACTGCTCGGCGCGCTTGGCCGGCGAGGGTATGCCGACCAGGTCGAGCAACTCGGCGACGCGCCCGCGCAGCTCACGGCGCGAGCGCGACGGGTCGTGCACGCTGATGGCCTCGGCGATCTGCGCTCCGACGGTGTGCACGGGGGTGAGCGCGGTGAGCGCGTCCTGGAAGACCATCGCGATGCGGCTGCCCCGCAGCGTGCGCAGCTCGGCCTCCGATCGGCCCAGCAGTTCCTCGCCACGGAACCTGATCGACCCCGTCACGCGGGCCCGGCCCGGCAGGATGCCCAGCACGGCCATCGAGGTGATGCTCTTGCCCGAGCCCGACTCCCCCACGATGCCGAGCGTCTCGCCGGGCGCGACGGAGAACGACAGCCCGGTGACCGCCGTGACCTGGCCGTCGTCGGTGGGCAGCTCGACCGTGAGGTCGTCGACCTCCAGCAGCGCGCTCACCGGCGGCCTCCCTTCGGGTCGAAGGCGTCGCGCAGCCCGTCGCCGAGGAAGTTGATGGCCAGCGCCGTGAGCAGGATGAACAGGCCGGGGAAGTACAGCAGGTAGACCTTGCCCGTGCCGATCAACCCGGCCGCCTGGCTCAACAGGTTGCCCCAGCTCGACTCGGGCGGCTGCACGCCGTACCCGAGGAAGGAGAGCGTGGACTCGACGATCACCGCGCTGGCGGCGCCGAGCGACGTGCTCACGGCGATCACGCCGGTGAGGTTGGGCAGGATGTGGCGCACGATGATGCGCCGCCTGGTCACGCCGAGCACCGTGGCCGCCGACACGTACTCCTTCTCCCGGAGCGAGAGCACCTGACCGCGGACCACCCTGGCCACCGTGGTCCAGCCGATGGCCGCCAGCACCGGGACGATCACCGTGGGAGACCGGCCGGCCCCCTGCAGCACGACGGCCAGCACCACGATCGCGGGCAGGACGATGAACAGGTCGGTGATCCGCATGATGATCTCGTCCACCCAGCCGCCGAAGAAGCCGGCGGCCGCTCCCAGAGCGGTGCCCATCGCGGTGGCGAGCACGGCGACGGACAGACCGATCGCCAGCGAGATCCGCCCTGCGTACAGCAGCTCGGTGAGGTAGTCGCGGCCCAGCTCGTCGGTGCCGAACCAGTGTGCGGCCGACGGCGGGGTCGGCCCGAGCATCAGGTCCTGCACGCCCCGCTCGTACGGGGCGATCACGTCGGCGCCGAAGCAGCCGATCAGCAGCACGGCGAGCACGCCGAGCCCGGCGACCGCGAGCCGGTGGCGCAGGAACCGCCTGCGGGCCAGCTGCCACTGGGTCCGTTCCTGCGCGGGCGCCGCCGGGGCGGTGAGCGTGGTCATCGGAGCCTCACTCTCGGGTCGAGTACGGCGTAGGCGATGTCGGCGAGCAGGTTGAACACGATCACGACCACCGCGATCACCAGCGTCCACGGCACCAGCACGAACACGTCGCCGGCGAGCAGGGAGTCGAGGAACAGCCGGCCCATGCCCTGGATGGCGAAGATCTGCTCGGTGACGACCAGCCCGCCGAACAGCAGGCCCGCGTCCACGGCGGTGATGCTGACGAACGGGCCGAGCGAGGTGCGCAGGGCGTGCCGCACCACGATGCGGCCTCTGGGCACCCCCTTGGCCCGCGCGGTGCGCACGTACTCGCTGGAGAGCGCGTCCAGCATGGTCGCGCGGGTGAACCTGCTCCAGCTCGCCACCAGGCCGACGGTCAGCGTCAGCACGGGCAGCACCAGATGGCGCAGGTAGTCGAGCGGGCCACCGCCCTGCGCCGAGTGCAACCCGACGAAGTAGAGCGGCGGGTCGGCCAGGCCGAGGATCTCCTGCGGCCAGGCGGCGAGGATCTGGATCAGGATCAGCCCGAGCCAGAACGGCGGCATCGCCACACCGAGGTAGGAGAGGCCGGTGAAGGCCAGGTCACCCGCCGAGTACTGCCGCACCGCCGAGTAGACGCCGACGGCGAGCGCGATCAGCGCGGCGGCCAGCACACCCCAGACGATCAGCTGCAGCGTGGTGCCGAGCGCGGGCAGGATCAGTCCGTGGACCGAGCCGGCCGTCCGCGAGCTGACTCCCCAGTCGCCGGTGACGAACTGGGTCAGCCACCGCCAGTACTGCTCGGGGATCGACCGGTCGAGCCCGAGGACCTCGGTCATGCGGGCGATCGCACCCTGGTCCTGCCCGCCGCGCAGCTTCGCGAGCGGGTCGAAGGTGGTCCTGACCGCCCAGAACAGCAGGAACGAGGCGATGAGTACGACGGGGACCGAGTAGAGCAGTCGCCGTCCAACGTAGGCGAACATCGGTTCTCAGCCCACCAGTCCCCACTGGGCCAGGTTCCAGAACGGGCCGCGGGCCGGGTCGATGGCCAGCGGCCCGCCGACCTTGTTGTTCCACAACAGGACGTTGGGGATCACGTCGAGCGGCAACAGGGCGGCCGAGTCGGCGAGGAGCTTGTCGGCCTGGCGCGACAGCTCGATCCGCTCGTTCTCGTCGAGCGTCGATGCGGCCGTGCCGAGCACCTTGTCGAGGCCGGGCAGGTCGATGCGCGACAGGTTGAGGCCGGAGAAGTCGTTGTCCTCGGTGGGGATCGCGCCCGAGGAGAAGGAGGCGTCGAGCGTGGGTTGCGGGAAGGTGTCGACGAGGGTCCACAGGCCCATCTGGAAGTCGCCCTTGGGCAGCTTGGCCGCGAACAGGTCGGTGGCCGAGGTGTTGTCGACGGTGACCTCGAAGCCGGCGACGCGCAGTTGCTCCTGGAGGATCTGCTCGGTCAGCTCCCGCCGCTTGTTGCCGGTCATCGTGCTGACGGTGAAGCTCGCCCTGGTGCCCGCCTTCGCCCAGATGCCGTCGGCTCCCTTGGCCCAGCCGTCAGCCTGCATCAGGGAGTCGACCTTGGCCAGGTCGGGGGTGTACTGCTCGAAGTCGGTGCCGCCGTACCTGCCGACGAGCGGGGTGTGCGCGCTCTGCGCCGGCTGCGTGACGCCGAGCGCGCCGTACAGGCGGGTGACGATGGCCTTGCGGTCCAGCCCGTGTGACACGGCCTTGCGGAACGTCGCGGAGTCGAAGGGCGGCTTGGCGTTGTTGAACCAGACGGCCTCGAGGTTGCCGGACTCGGGGTCGACGAGCGAGCTCGCGTTGGGCAGCCCGCTCATGATCTGGTCGATGGAGTCGAGCTGCGGCGTGGGGTAAAGCGCGTCGAGCTGGCCGGTCTTGAACGCCTGGAACGCCGCCGCGGTGTCGGCCGTGAACTGGAAGGTGACCTTGTCCAGTTTGGGCTTGTCCCCCCAGTAGCTCGGGTTCGGCACCAGGACGACCGAGACCCCCTTCGTCCAGGATTCGATCTTCCAGGGGCCGCCGCTCCAGGGGTAGCCGTCCTTCATCAGTGCGCTGCGGTCCTTGCCGTCGAGCAGGTGGCTGGGCAGCACGCCGCTGCTGTCGCTGAACAGGCCCTTCCAGTTGGCGTACGGCGCGTCGAAGGTGACGACGGCGGTCTTCTCGTCGGGCATGTCGATCTTGGTGATGTGGCTGTATCCGGTCCTGTTCAGCACGTCCTTGCCGTCGCGGATGGCCAGGGCCGTGTAGCGGAAGTCGGCCGAGGTGATCGGCTTGCCGTCCGACCAGACCGCGGCGGGGTTGATCCGGTAGGTGACCTTCTGCGGCGGGCCCGCGGCGACCTCGGGCTCCGACGCCATCAGGTCGGTGGCCACCGGCGCCCACGTGCCGCCGACCTTCTTGGGCTCGAACACGCGGGGAATGGTCGGGACGTCCATGATGTACGTGCCCCAGATCGAGGCGGCGCAGCTGGCGATCCAGTCGGTGCAGTCGGGCTCCTGCTCCGCGCCGATCACGATGCTCCCGCCCTGGCGCACCGGAGCGGCCGTGCTCGGGGCCGCACTCGACGTCCGGCCGGCACCCCCGCTCGTGCACGCGGCCGCGAGGAGTGCGAGGGCAGTGAGCCCGATGACCCCGAGTCTGATCCGTGTGCTCATGCTCTGGCCTTTCTGAAGGTGATGAGGGGAGGGTAGGCGCAAGCCAGAGCACAGGCAAGGGTCTTAGACATGTTTCTAGTCAGGCTCATTGACTATGCTGTGGTCCGGCAGGCCGATCAGCGGGTGCGAAAATGCCAGCACCAGCGGTGGCACAGTGGTCGACTACGGGAGGCTTTTGGTGGCAACTGCACGCCAGCCCAAGGAGAAGCGGGCAAAAGGCGAGAGCCGGCCGCGCCGTGCTCGCGACAGCCTCAACAGGGAGACGATCCTCGCGGCGGCAGAGAAGATCGCCCTGCGCGACGGCCTCGACGCGCTGACGTTCCAGGAGATCGGCGACGAGCTCCAGGCGCACCCGACTTCGATCTATCGCCACTTCAAGGACAAGGACGAGCTGCTGCTCGAGCTGGTGGACGGGCTCAGGGCCCGCTCGTACGGCGGCAGCGTCACGCCGACCGACGACTGGCGCGCCGACCTGCGCACCATCTCCCAGCGAGTGCGCGAGCACTACCTGCGCTACGCGCCGTTCGCGCAGCAGATGGTCATGCGCACCACGCGCCGACCCGTGGAGTTCTCCAACGTCGAGTTCACCCTCGACGCCGTCAGGCGGGCCGGAGTCGACGACGACGAGGTGGCGGCCGTGCAGCGCGCGCTCGGTAACTTCGTGCGCGCCGTGGCGAGCCTGGAGGCGGCCTTCCACACGCTCGACCCCGACGTGCGGCGCAGGGACGAGCTCGCGTGGCAGGTCGAGTACCGCCAGCTCGACCCCGAGAAGTACCCGACGATCGCCCACTTCGCCGACCATCTGCCCAACCTCGGCAGCCCCATCGCCTTCGACCTCGGCATGGAGATGATGCTCGACGCGATCGAGGTGCGCGCGGCGCGTTCACGGGCGCGCCAGGGCGTCGATCAGACCGGCGACGAGCCGGGCCCGCTCGGCGAGTGAGGCCAGCTCGACCCACTCGTGCTCGGCGTGAGCGCCGTCGCCCAGCGGGCCGAGCCCGTCGAGCGTGGGGACGCCGAGCGCGCCGGTGAAGTTGGCGTCCGAGGCACCCCCGACCGCCACCTCGTCGAGGTCGGGCAGCCCGAGTTCGGCGGCCAGCTTGCGGGCCGTGGCGTAGAGCCCACGCGAACTCGCCGGCTCCAGCGGCGGGCGGTTGATCGTGCCGTCCACCCTGACCGTCGCGCCGGCGATGCTGGGGGCCAGCGCGTGCATCCGCTCATCGACCCGCTCCAGCTCGGCCAGTTCCCAGGCGCGCACGTCCACCCGCAGATGGGCGTGCGCGGGCACGGTGTTCGTGGTGGTGCCCGCGCGGGCGACCGTGGGCGTGACGGTGGTCCCCCGTCCGGGGTCGGCCAGCCGCGACAAGGCCCCGACCTGCTCCGCGAGTTCGAGCAGCGCGTTCACCCCGCGCTCCGGCTCGAGCCCGGCGTGCGCCGCCCGGCCGGTGATGTCGACGCTGTAGAACGAGCCGCCCTTGCGCGCGGTCTTGACCGCGCCCTCCTGGCTGGGCTCCAGCACCAGGACGGCGTCCGCGCCGGCCGCCACCTCCTCGATCAGCGCCCGCGAGGTCGGCGAGCCGACCTCCTCGTCCCCGGTGACCAGCACGCTCACACCCGCCGGATCACGGCACTCGGCCAGCGCGGCGAACGCCGCGACCAGCCCCGCCTTCATGTCGAAGACGCCGGGGCCGAACGCGCGGCCGTCCTCGACGCGGAACGGGCGGTGGGCGGTCGTCCCCAGCGGCCACACCGTGTCGACGTGACCCAGCAGCAGCACGCCGCCCTCGCCGGGCGACCGCCAGAGCAGGTGCGGCGTGCCGCCGTCGCCGACGACCTCCGCCCGCCTGCCGAGGACCGGCTCCCCCCAGGCCCGCATCAGGGCGTGACACTGCTCGAGACCCTCGGTGTGTCCCGAGGGCGACTCAACGGAGACCAGGGCGGCGAGGCGCTCGCGCAACAGGGCGTGATCCATGGCCAGCAATGTAGTCAGGCTCATTGACTATAGCAAGGGCTATCTATCTGACATGTGGCCGGGATCCACCCCGTGCCGGGGCCGCACGCCTTCTCGCTCGCACAGCGCCACGGTGTAGCGCTCAGTCCGGCCGGCCGGGTTCGCCTGGCGTACCCGCCGGCGGCCTTCAAAGGAGCGTGGGCGCGTCCCCGCGGGGTTCGGTCATGAGGGGTTCGAGGTGGGGAGGAGGGCGGTACAGATTTCCCGCAGGTGGTGGAGTTGGTCAGGGGTCAGGCGGTCGAAGAGGGTCTGGCGTACGGCCTCGACGTGGCCGGGAGCGGCGGCGGTGAGGACCGCGAGTCCCGCGTCGGTGAGGATCGCCCAGCTCACCCGCTTGTCGGCGGCGCACGGCTCGCGCCGCGCCCAGCCGCGCTCCTCCAGTCGCTTCATCGCGTGCGACAGGCGGCTCTGCGAGGAGTTGAGCTCCGTCGCCAGCTCGCTCATCCGCATCATCCGGCCGGGTGCCTCGGAGAGTTTCACCAGCATGGCGTAGTAGGCGTGCGGCATGCCGGAGTCGCGCTGCAGCTGCCGGTCCAGCTCCTCCTGAACGAGCTGCGAGGCGGCCATGAACGCACGCCAGGTGCGCTGCTCGTCGTCGTCCAGCCATCGCGTCACGGCGCAAGCTTACTTGAACTCTCAACAAAGCGGGAGTAATCTACTTGAGAGTTCAAGTTTTTGGGAGGAACCATGCCGGTCCAGCGGCTCAACCACGCCGTTCTCTTCGTGCGCGACGTCGAGCGCAGCGTCGCCTTCTACCAGGAGGCGCTCGGCTTCAAGGTGGTCATGGGCATGCCGGGCGCCGCCTTCCTGCAGGCCTCGGGGTCCAGCAACGACCACGACCTCGGCCTCTTCGAGCTCGGCGCGCAGGCGGGCCCCTCGGGAGCCGGGCGCTCGACCGTCGGCCTCTACCACCTGGCCTGGGAGGTCGACACACTGCGGGAGCTGGAGCGGATCGCCGTCAAGCTCAGCGAGCTCAACGCCCTCGTCGGCGCCTCCGACCACTCCACCACCAAGGCCCTGTACGCCAAGGACCCCGACGGGCTGGAGTTCGAGGTCTCCTGGCTGGTCCCCGCCGACCTTCTCACCTCGGAGACGCTGAGCGGGCGCAGCAGTATCAAGCCTCTCGACATCGCCAGGGAGAAGGAGCGCTACGGCGCCGACACCCGCGGCGGCCTCGGCGTCTCGATCCCCGTCTGATCATCTCGCGTGGCCGGGACATCCATCCGGGGAACGACCGACCCGCGTGGGGGGAGAGGGGGGTGATCCGGCGGAGGCCTCCCCAGCCCTCCGCCGGATCACGGACTCCCCGGACCTGCCCACCCGGTTCGGGGATACTCCCTTTTTGACGATTTTCAGTCGCCCATAATTTCCTCGCGGGGTCAGAGCCTGCCGAACCAGTCGCGTACGGCGTCGATCCCGCCGGTCCCGAGGGCGACCATCAGCGCGCACCGGGCCTTCGAGGGCGCCAGGCCGCGGGCTCCGATCGCCCCGACGTGGGCGGCGAGCCCCGCGCCGAAGCGCATCTCGTCAAGCGGGACCGCGCCGGTACGGCACCTCGACGCGACGACCACCGGGATCCCCCACTCCGTCAGCTCGGCGATCGTCGTGAAAAGCCCGACCGGCACGTTGCCCAGGCCGGTCCCCTCCAGCACGACGCCCTGCGCCCCGGCGTCCACCACGGCGGTGAGCAGCACGGGGTCGATCCCCGGATAGGTCTTGATCAGCGCGACGTCCGACGCCGGGTCCCCACCGAAGGCGGGCGGCCGGCGCGGTGCGGCGGACAGCGTCTCGACCCGGCCGCCGGTCACCCGGCCCAGCACGGGGAAAGGCGCCGACGAGAACCCCGCGACGCTGGTGGCGTCGACCTTGGCGACCCAGCGGGCCGCGTGGATCTCGTCGTTCACGCACACGACGGCCCCGGCGCCCCGCAGCGCGTCGTCGGCCGCGGCCGCGAGCGAGGAGGCGAGGTTGCGCGGGCCGTCGGGGGAGAGTTCGTCCAGGGAGCGGACGGCGCCGGTCAGCACGATGGCGCCGCGCTCGGCCGCCCGGCCCGCGAGCAGATCCACCAGGTACGCGGTCTCCTCCAGCGCGTCGGTGCCGTGAGTGATCACGACACCGTCGAACCCGCGTTCCAGGATGGCCGAGCGCGCCCGGCGGGCCAGCTCCAGCATGGTCGAGGGGGACATGTCCCAGCTGGGCTCCGCCATCACGTCCTCGGCCACCACGTCCGCCGCGATCGCGCCGGGCGGGAGGGCCTTCAGGAGCTCGGCCCCGGAGGCGACGCCCGGACGACCGGGGGCGTAGGAGTGGGCGATGACGTCACCGGTCGCCAGCAGCAGCACACGCTTCAAGGACGGAATCCCTTCGACGGGCCATGTTCGGTCGCCTCTATTTATAACCCATAAGTACCCCTATTGGGGTTACATTCGGACGGCGTGGCGTCACCTGCCCCCAGAGCGAACGGCGCACCGGACGGGGAACGCGGGCGGGCTCCCGCGATGTCAGGAGGTCCGGGCGAGGAAATCCCGGTAGTAGGTGATGAAATCAGGCTGCGAACCGTCGACGTCCGTGAAGCCGTACTCCGCCGCCAGCCCGCCCGTGCTGTACGAGCCGCCGGTCCTGGCCATGATCTCCGGGTCGGCGGCGAGCGCGGCCACCGCCCTGCCGATGTAGGCGGGCGTCTCCGAGGCGGCGAAGTGCGGATCCTTCAGCGCGCCGTCCCGCCAGTTCTCCTCGGTGACGCCGAAGTGGTCCAGCATGGCCTCGGAGCGCAGGAAGCCGGGGGTCAGCGCGACCGCCGCCACACCGTGCGGCTTCAGCTCGGCGGCCTGGTTGCGGGCGAGCCGGATGACCGTGTGCTTGGCCAGGTCGTAGAAGAACGAACCGCGATAACCGCCCAGCACCTCGTCGACATCACGCTCGGTGCCGTCGGTGATCTCGACGACCAGGCCACTCCGCCGGGCGATCATCAGCGGCAGCGCGAAACGGCTGGTGATGATGTGGGTGTCCACGGCCCGGTGCAGCATGCGCAGCCCGTTGTCCAGGTCGTGCTCCCAGAGCGGCCTGTCCCACTCGGCGAGCGGATCGCCGCCCCACACGTCGTTGACGAGCAGGTCGAGCCTGCCCTGCTCGCTTCCGATCCGGTCGACGAGCGCGCGTACCTGCTCGGGGTCGGAATGGTCGCAGCGGACGGCGATGCCGGTCCCGCCGCGCGCCGAGACCAGTTCGGCGGTGTCCTCGATCGTCTCCGGCCGGTCCAGGTCGGAGCGCCCCTGTCTGGTGCTGCGTCCGGTGACGTACACGGTCATGCCCGCCGCGCCGAGTTCGGCGGCGATGCCGCGTCCGGCGCCACGGGTCCCGCCCGCGACGAGCGCGACGGCTCCGCCCGCCCGCACGGCATCTCCCTGGTGGTCCTGCACGGGATCTCCTTCTCTGTCCGGTCTCGGGTGCGGAGGCCACAGCTCGGGCGAGTGCCCCAGGACGGCGCGTGAGATCCCGCCGAGCCCCCACCCCATTAGTGAATGACTGTTCGTTAACCGTACCCGGTCCGGCTAGGTTTATAAACGAACAGCCGTTTATAAACGAGAGAGTAGGGTCATGCACGAGAGCACAGCGGGTTCGGTGCCGTCCCGGGGCCTGCCGGACAACCATCCGCGATACACGATCACCGGGGAGAGCCCTGTCGAGCACGGGCAGGCGGCTCCCCTCTCCAGGGACCGGGACCGTGACTGACCCCGGCCCCGTCCAGCGGCCCGGACTACTGCTCACCGTGCTGTGCACCGCGCAGATCATGCTCGTGCTGGACCTGGTGGTGGTGACGGTCGCCCTGCCGTCGATGGGCGCCGACCTGGGCATCTCTCCGGCGGACCTGCAGTGGGTCGTCACCGCCTACGGCCTGGCGTACGGCGGATTCATGATCGCCGCAGGGCGAGCCGGCGACCTGTTCGGACACCGGCGCGTGCTCGTCGCGGGACTGGTGGTCTTCACCGCGGCGTCGGCCCTGGCCGGGCTGGCGAACGGCCCGGCGACCATGTTCGCCGCGCGAGCCCTGCAGGGAGTGGGCGGCGCCCTGGTGTCACCCACGGCACTGGCGCTGGTCACCACGGCGTTCGCCGAGGGCGACGCGCGCAACCGGGCGCTCGGCGTCTGGGGTGCGGTGGCCTCCGCGGGGGCGACCGGCGCCGCCCTGGTCGGCGGCCTGCTGACCGACCTGGTGCACTGGCGGGCGATCTTCATGATCAACCTACCCGCCGGCGTCGCTGTGATCGTGATGGTGCTGCGACTGGTTCGCGATCATCGCCCCGGCGGGGAGCGCCGCCTCGACCTGGCCGGAGCCGTCCTCCTGACCGGCGGCATGGTCCTGCTGGTCGCGGCGGTGACCCGCGCGTCCCAGGGCGGGACGGCGACCACCTGGTCGATGGCGGTGGCCTCGGCCGTCGCTCTCGGGGCATTCGTGGTCGTCGAGCGCCGGGTGGCCGTGCCGCTGGTGAAACCGGCGATGTTCGCCAACCCCCACGTGAGGTACGGGAACCTGATCTGCGTCCTGTCCGCCTCCATCGTGTTGGTGACGCAGTACTTCACCACGCTCTCCCTGCAGAACGTGGCCGGGCTGTCCCCCTTGCAGACCGGGCTGGCCTTCGCCCCCGTCACCGCGGTCATCGTCGCGGTCTCTGGAAAGGCGGGAGCCCTGATCGCCCGGTTCGGGCTGCGGCGGATGCTCGCGGGCGGTGCCGCGGCCGCCGCGCTGGGGCTGCTCGTGCTCGGTCTGTCCCCGGCGGACGCCCTGTGGGCCGGGGTCCTGCCCGGCCTGCTGCTCAGCGGGCTGGGCGCCGGGTTGATGTTCGCCCCCTCGATGATCGTGTCGACCACCGGGGTGCCTGAGGGCGACCAGGGGCTGGCGTCCGGGCTGCTGAACACCTCCTTCCAGCTCGGCGCGCCACTGGGCCTGGCGGTGATGAGCGCGGTGGCCGCCACTGTCACCGGTGGGGAGACCGGCGCGCAGGCGCTCGGCGACGGCTACCGGTCAGCCTTCCTGTGGGCTCTGGCACTGCCCGCGCTGATCGTCGTCGCCGTCGCCGCCCTGCCTCACGACCGGTCCGCCCAGCCGGAGCCCTCCTCGGCCTGACCGGGACCCCGGGTTGCCCACCAGCCGCTCCGGCACGACTCCACGGGTGTGGGAACCCGCCCCCGGGCTCCCACACCCGTGAGGCCCCGGGGGCGCCGGGGATCTCGACGCCGTTTCCGCTCCAGACCCGGGCTCCGGCTCACGCCGGAAGGCGTCCCGGCGGTACAGGGGTGGGGTAAACCCCACCTTTTTCCGGGATACCTCGCCCATGTGCCCGAGCCGCCGCAGTCCCTACGGTGGTCCCATGAGCGGCATCGAGGCGACCACCCCCTGGTCGAGGATCAGCGCCCACTGGTCGGCACAGACCTGGCTCCGCACCGCGCACCTGGTGACGGGCCTGCCGATCGCCCTGCTGGGCGCGGCGGTGATCGTGGGCCTGACCGTGGCGTCGGTGCTGTTCGTGTGGACCGTGGTGGTCCCGGTGGTCGCGCTGCTGCTGTTCTTCTGGGTCGTCCGGCTGCTCACCCGGGTGCAGCGGTCCCGGTTCGCCGCCTTCCTCGATGTCGACATCCCCCCGGTCCCGCACCGCCCGCTGAGCAGGAACCCCTTCGGGCGGCTGCTCCAGGAGGCCAGGACGCGGAGCACCTGGCGCCGGCTCTCCTACCACCTGCTGGCCCCGCTGATCAGCGGCGTCGGCGCCGCCTCGGTCGTCGGGGCATGGGCCGGCGGCCTGGTCACCGCCGCGCTCGCGATGCGGAGCTGGGCGATGGGGGAGACCTGGCAGAGCACGGTGTTCATCCTCGTCTCGGGGACGCTGCTCGTTTCCGGGCCTTGGGTGGCCCGCGGATTCGCCGTGCTGGACGTGATCGCCGCCGAGGCCCTGCTCGGCCCCAGCCTCAGCGACCAGCTGGTGCTGCGGGTCGAGACGCTGCGGGAGAGCCGGGCCGGGGTGGTCGACGCCGCTGACGCCGAGCGCCGCCGCATCGAGCGGGACCTGCACGACGGCACCCAGCAGCGGCTGGTGTCGCTGGCGATGAACCTGGGCATGGCCCGCGCGACCCTCACCGACCTGCCGGAGCCCGCCCGCGAGGTGATCGTGCAGGCGCACGAGGAGGCCAAACAGGCGCTGAAGGAACTGCGCGACTTCGTCCGGGGGCTGCACCCGGCCGTGCTCAACGACCAGGGCCTGGACGCGGCGCTGTCCGGCCTCGCCGCGCGGGCCCCGTTTTCCGTGCGGCTGAACGTCGACATCTCCGAGCGGGTCTCTCCCACGGTCGAGGCGGTGGCGTTCTTCGTCGTCTCCGAGGCGCTGACCAACATCACCAAGCACGCGCGGGCGTCCGGCGCCGAGGTCACGGTGGAGCGCCGCGGCGACCGGCTGCACCTGGCCGTCCACGACGACGGCCAGGGCGGCGCGGACCCCGACCTGGGAACGGGGCTGCGCGGCCTGGCCCGCCGGGTCGGCTCCGTGGACGGCATCCTGTACGTCGACAGCCCGCCCGGCGGGCCGACGACGATCAGAGTGGAGCTACCGTGCGCGTAGTGCTCGCCGAGGACTCCGTACTGCTGCGAGAGGGGCTCATCCGCCTGCTCGGCTCGGTGGGCATCGAGGTCGTGGCCGCCGTCTCCGACGCCGAGGGGCTGCTGCGCGCCGTGGACGAAAACGTTCCCGACCTCGTCGTCACCGATGTGCGGATGCCGCCCTCGCACACCGACGAGGGCCTGCGCGCGGCGCTCGTGCTCCGCCGCCAGCGGCCGACGCTCGCGATCCTCGTGCTCTCCCAGTACGTCGAGGAGCGCTACGCCACCCAGTTGCTGTCCACCGCGACCAGCGGGATCGGTTACCTGCTCAAGGATCGGGTGGCCGACGTCGAGGAGTTCCTCGACGCGCTGCGCCGGGTCGCCGCCGGAGGCACCGCGCTGGACCCCGAGGTGGTCGCCCAGCTCCTGCTGCGCAGGCACAGCGACCCGTTGGACCGGCTGACCCGCAGGGAGTACGAGGTGCTCTCGCTGATCGCGGAGGGCCGGTCCAACACCGGGATCGCCGAGGCCCTGGTGGTCTCGGAGAGCGCGGTCGGAAAGCACATCAACAACATCTTCACCAAGCTCGACCTCTCCGGCGCCGACAAGGACCACCGCCGGGTACTCGCCGTCCTGCGATTCCTGAAGGTTTGAGAACATGCCGATACGGAGCAACGCCAGAAAAGCCTGGATCGTCGTGGGCGGTACGCTCACCGCGCTCACCGTGGCCTTCACCTCCATCGCGGCGTGGAGCGAGGTCACCCAGGCCCGCCGGGTCTCCGAGACCACGCTGCGGTCCCACGCGCTCACCTCGCCGGGAATCGTCGTGAAGACCACCGGTTACGTCAACGTCTCGGTCGTCGGCGGCGCGGAGCGGCGGCTGGACCTGGAGCGGACGCTCCAGTGGACCCTGGACCGGCCCGTGGTCACCGAGGACTGGGACGGGCGGACGCTCACGATCGGCGTCCGCTGCCCCGGCGGCGACCGTCCAGACGGCCCGAACTGCCGGGCCGACTACACCCTGAGCCTGCCCGGGACCACCGACGTCGAGGTGCAGAGCCGCTTCGGGACCGTGTCGGTCAACGGCATCTGGGGCGACCTGCGCCTCTCGACCGCCACCGGCGACGTGGTCGTGGACGGCACGCGGGGCGCGCTGCGGGCACGGACGGAGGTGGGGAACGTGCACGGCACCGGTCTGAGGTCCGCCGGAGCCGACGTCGAGACCGGCGTCGGAGACGTCGAACTGGGATTCGCGAGCCCACCCGGCGACGTCAGGGCCGTGGTGCGGACGGCCGGGAACGTGGAGGTCAGGGTGCCGGACGAGGACGGTTACGACGTGCGGGCCGGCGACGGGAACGCGACCGTCCAGGTACGGCGCGACTCCGCCGCCCCGCGGCGGATCACCACCCTGACCGCGGCGGGCGAGATGCGTATCCTCCCCTCGTGACCCGCGCCCCTCACCGGCGGGGTATTGCGCACACAGGTTTGACCGGGTCAAGACCAGTACGTGGCCCTCCCCGCCCTCGTGCGGGACTTGAATGGGAATCATGCTTCCCTCCGACGACCCGCGAGGCCAGGCGGTCATCGACATCGCGGCGCGGCTCTTCGCCGCGTTCGGCCACGACGGCACGTCGCTGCACGATATCGCGGAGGCCTCGGGGGAGGACATGACGTGGCTGCAGCAGCGGTTCGGCGACAAACGTGAGCTCTACCTGACCGTCGTCGACCACGGCAGCCGGATGGAGCGCGGCATCGTGACAGATGTGCTCAGCGCCCTCCCGGCCGCCGACCCCGAGGAGGCCCGCGCCGTCGTGTACCGGCTCGCGACGCGCTTTCTGGAGTTCTTCCTCGCCAACCCGCAGGTCCCCTCGCTGTGGGCACACCGCTGGCTCGGCGACGCCGCCGACATCCCCGAACTTGAGGCGACCTACAAGGACCCCGTCATCCACCTCGTCTGCGACGCGTTGCGCTCCGCCGTGGAGGCCGGTCTGATCGACGACCGGGTGAACCTGGAACAGACGGTGCAGACGCTGATCTGGAGCGTGTACGGGTTCATGCACGGCGAGATCAACACCGATGGGCACGGCTCCGCCTCCACCGACCCACAGGCGCGGCAGGCCTTCCTCGCCCATATCCAGCAGTTGGTCGACCGCATGCTGACCCCGCGCGGCGCCTGAGGGCGTGCGCCGGGAGGGCTCCCGCGATCCCGGAGCGGCCTCGTTGCCGGCGGTATCGGTTACCGTGTCACCGATCACGAACACGGGGTCGGGGGAGGCACACCAGTTCGGAATGGCGGTCCTCTCGACGCCGGACCTCGGCCGTGCCCAGAATGTCGGTGAGGTGTTTCCACCGGCCAGGACGTTCCGTGCGTCCTGACAATCGCGAGAACCAACGGGGAGTTGTCGAAGGATGACCGCAACGACCATCTCGGCTCGGGGCGAGACCCTGGCCTTTCCCGACGGCTTCGTCTGGGGGGCGGCCACCGCCGCGTACCAGATCGAGGGCGCCGCGCGAGACGACGGGCGCGGTCCGTCGATCTGGGACACCTTCTCCCACACGCCCGGCAGGACCGCCGCCGGCCACACCGGCGACGTGGCCTGCGACCACTACCACCGCCATGCCGGCGACGTCCGGATGATGGCGGAGCTGGGTCTCGGGGCGTACCGGTTCTCGGTGGCCTGGCCCCGGATCCAGCCGTCGGGCTCCGGACCCGTCAACGCCGCCGGGCTCGACTTCTACGACCGGCTGGTGGACGAGTTGCTGGCGGCCGACATCACGCCGTACGTGACGCTCTACCACTGGGATCTCCCCCAGGCGCTGGAGGACCTCGGCGGGTGGACCGACCGTGACACGGCCTACCGCTTCGCCGACTACACGCGGATCGTGCACGACCGGCTCGGCGACCGCGTCGGGACGTGGATGACGGTCAACGAGCCATGGGTGGCCGCGGTGCTGGGGTACGGCATCGGCGCGCACGCGCCGGGCCGCGCGTCGGCGGCGGAGGCCTTCCGCGCCTCCCACCACCTGCTGCTCGCCCACGGGCTGGGGGCCCGGGTGCTGCGCGAGGCGGGCGCCCGTGAGATCGCCCTCACCCTGAACCTCGCACCGGTGATCACCCCCGGCCAGGTGAGCGATCCCGACCTCGTGCCGTCCGCCGAGGACGCCGAGGCGGTGAACCGGGTCGACTGCCTCATCAACCGGCAGTTCCTCGACCCTGCCCTGCGCGGGAGCTACCCGGAGCCGGTGCTCGCGATCATGGACCGGATGGGCGGGCTCGGCCACATCCACGACGGCGATCTCGAAGCGATCAACCAGCCCGTCGACCTGCTCGGGATCAACTACTACACGCCCTGCGTGGTGCGGTCGGAGCCCGGCGAACCCTCCAACGCCGCCTACCCCGGGACCGAGGACATCCTGTTCAGCGGCGCCCACGCCCCGACGACCGCGATGGGCTGGGCGATCGTGCCGACCGGGCTCTGCCAGCTGCTCACCCGGCTCTCCCGCGACTACCCCGAGGTCGGCCTGCTGGTCACCGAGAACGGCGCCGCGTTCGACGACGTGGTGACGGGCGACCGCGTGCACGACACCGACAGGACCGCCTTCTTCGAGGGCCACCTGCGGGCCGCGCACGCCGCCATCGAGGCCGGTTCGGATCTGCGCGGCTTCCTGGTCTGGTCGCTGCTGGACAACTTCGAGTGGGCCGAGGGGTACGACAAGCGCTTCGGGATCGTGCACGTCGACTTCGAGACGCAGCGGCGGCTGCCCAAGGACAGCGCGCTCTGGTATCGCGAGGTGATCCGGCACAACGGGCTGCACCGCGAGCGTGTCAGGCGTCCCACGCTGGAGGCGGTCGCCGCCCGCGCCGGCGTGTCGAGGTCGACGGTCTCCCGGGTGATCAACGGTGAGGGCACGGTCAGCGACGAGTTCCGCGCCATCGTCCTGGACGCGGTCAACGAGCTGGGCTACGTCCCCAACTCGGCGGCCCGCTCCCTGGTGACCAGGCGCACCGACTCGATCGCGCTGGTCGTCTCCGGCTCCCCGGCCGGAGCGTACGCCGACGACCCGCTGTTCTCCGCGACCGTCCGCTCGGCCACCCGGGAGCTGGAGGACGCGGGCAAGCGGGTCACCCTCATGCTCGCCGACTCGGCCGAAGGCCGGCTCCGAGTCGAGCGGTACGCCGCCTCGGGACACCTGGACGGGGTGGTGCTCGACTCGACGCTGAGCTCCGACCCGCTGCCCACCGCGCTGGCCCGTACCGGCGTCCCCGTCGTGTCGCTCGGCAGGCCCGCGGTGTCGGCGCCCACCTCGTACGCTGACATCGACAACACCGGCGGCGCCGCCTCGGCGGTCAGGCACCTGCTCGCCCGGGGACGGCGGCGGATCGCCGCGATCGCCGGTCCCCCGGACACGATCGCCGCGCAGGACCGGCTCAGAGGGTACCGCGAGGCACTGCGCGACACCGGGCACCGGTCGATCATCGCCGTCGGCGACCTCACCCTCGCCTCGGGCGCGGACGCGATGCGCCAGCTGCTGCGGGACGACCCGGCGCTCGACGCGGTCTTCGTGGCCGGCGACCTGATGGCGATCGGCGCCCTGCGGGTGCTGAGCGAGTCGGGGCGACGGGTGCCCGACGACGTCGCGATCGTGGGGTTCGACGACATCGAGGCCGCCTCCTACACCGTGCCCGCGCTCACCACGGTACGCACGCCCAGAACGGACCAGGCACGGGCGGCGGTGCGCCTGCTCCTGCGCCAGATCGACGGCGGCCCCGCCTCGTCGACGATCCTGCCCACCGAGCTGGTCATCCGGGAGTCCACCTGACGCACCGGCCGCGAGCCCCGGTCAGCGCGAGGTCTGCAGGTACGCCTTGCGTTCGTCCGGGGTCAGCTCGCGGATGGTGCGGTCACCGGCGAGCCGGAGCACCTCCTCCATCGGGCCGCACACGTCGCACCGCCAGACCCGCACCGTGGAGTCGCCGTGCGCGGTGACGAGGTTACGGCTGTCGCGGGCGAACTCCACGCTCTCGACGGAGGCGCCGTAACCGTGGAAGACCACCGGCTCGCCCTCGCCCGCGGCCGCCTGGATCCTGACCGTGTTGTCGTTGCCGCTGCTGGCCACCCACTGCCCGTCGGGGCTGAAGGACACGCTCCACACCAACCCCCGGTGGCCGCGGAGCACCACCGGCTCACCGCGTCCCGAGACGTCCCAGACCCGGACGGTACCGTCGCTGCCGCCACTGGCCAGCCGCCGCCCGTCGGGGCCGAAGGACACATTCCACACCATCCCCTGGTGGCCGCGGAGCACCACCGGCTCACCATGCCCCGAGACGTCCCAGAGCCGGACCGTGCCGTCCTCACCCGCGCTCGCGACCCGCCGCCCGTCCGGGCTGAAGGCGACATGCCTGACCATCCCCTGGTGGCCGCGGAGCACGAGCGGCTCACCATGCCCCGAGACGTCCCAGACCCGGACCGTGCCGTCACTGCCCCCGCTGACCAGCCGCCGCCCATCCGGGCTGAACGCGGCGTTCCACACCGTCTCGAGGTGGCCGCGGAGCGCGACCGGCTCACCGCGCCCGGAGGCGTCCCAGACCCGGACCACACCGTCCCGCGTGGCGCTCGCCACCCGCCGCCCGTCCGGGCTGAAGGACACGCCGAGCATCTCCCCGCCACCGGGACTCAGTACCACCGTGCCGCCCTTGCCGGTGACATCCCCGATGCGGACCGTCCCGTCACTGCCGGCGTCGGCCACCCGCCGCCCGTCCGGGCTGAACGCCGCGTCCCATACCTCTCCGGTGTGACCGCGCATGATGGCGTCGCCCACCGCCGTCACGTCCCAGAGCCGTACGGTGCCGTCATCGCTCGCGCTGGCCAGCATCCGGCCGTCGGGGCTGAAGTCGGCGCTCCACACGGTTCCTCGGTGACCGCTCAGCAGCAGCGGGGCGATGGTGTCGCCCGCGCTCCAGACGTTGACCGTGCCGTCGTTGCCCACGCTGGCGATCCTGCGCCCGTCGTGGCTGAACGCCACCCCCTCCACGGTGCCGTCGTGCCCGCGCAGCACCATGGAGGAGCCGTCGCCCGGTATGTCCCACAGCCGCGCGGTGCCGTCGGTGCTCGCGCTCACCAGGCGCCGACCGTCCGGGCTGAACGCCACGTTCTCCACCGAGTCCTCGTGCCCGCGAAGCACGGTGGGCCGTTCCTTGCCCTCCGGATCCCAGAGCCGCACCGTACCGTCGCCGCCCCCGGTGGCCAGGCGCCGGCCGTCCGGGCTGAACGCCACCCCCAGGGCCCGCCCCTCGTGCCCGCGGAGCACGACCGAGGACGCGCCGGCCCATCCTCCGCCGCCCGCCTTCCACACCCGTACCGTGCCGTCGTCTCCGCTACTGGCCAGGCGCCGCCCGTCCGGGCCGAAGGACACGTTCCAGACCTCTCCCGTGTGCCCCGGGAGAACCGCGGGCCGGTCACCGCCGGTCAGATCCCACACCCGTACGGTGCCGTCGACGCCGGCGGTGGCCAGGTAGCGCCCGTCGGGGCTGAACACCGGGCTCCACGCCTGGCCTTCGTGCCCCCGCAACACGACCGGGCCCCCCGTCGGCAGGCCCTGCCCGGTCGTCCGCCACACCCGTACGGCCCCGTCACCGCTGCTCGCGGCCAGCAGGCGCCCGTCCGGGGAGAAGGCGACGCCGCAGACCTTGCCCCCGTCGACGGGCAGGATCAGACGCACCCGGGAGTCGACGACCGCCTGTCGCAGGACCGCGGCGGCCTCGACGGTGGGGCTGGCCTCGTACGCCCGCCGGGCCAGCAGCAGACTGAGCTGGGGATCGAGCTGGAGCTGGCCTCGGGCGTCGGCGGCGAGCTGGCGGGAGTAGGCGAGATTCTGCTCGTACCTGGCCCGATCCGCCTGGACGAGGGCCATCACCGCCAGCGCGCAGACCACCATGCCGACCGCCGTCACGCTGATCAGCACCCGGCGGGCCCGCCTGCTGCCCGCCGCGCGCTCGCGGGCCTCGCGCGCCCGCGCGGCCTCCAGGAAGGCACGCTCGGAGTCGTTGAGCCGGTCGAGCTCGCGACCGTCCCAGGCGGTCAGGCGTATCCCCCGGTAGAGCAGCTCGTCCTCACGCCCGTGCTGCTCCCACTCCGCCGCGGCCTCGGTGAGGCGCCGGTGCAGGCGTACCAGCTCCCGATCCTCGGCGAGCCAGCCCCGCAGCCTGGGCCACGAGCGGATGACCGCCTCGTGCGCCACCTGGACGCTGTCCTCGTCGACGGTGAGCAGCCTGGCCTCGGTGAGCCTGGTCAGCACGGTCGCCACCGCCGTGCCGTTCGGTCCGGACAGCAGCTCGTCGGGAGCGACGCGCCGGCGGGTGTCCTCGGTGCCCTCGCCCAGCGCGGTCAGGCGCAGGAACACGTTCTTGACCAGATGGCGCTCCCGGTCGCCGGACTCGTCGTAGACCCGCTCGGCGCTCTGCGCGATCGCCCCCTGGATGCCGCCGGCGGCGCGGTACCCGGCCAGTGTCATCGCGTCGCCCCTGCGCCGCTTCCATGTCTCCAGCAGCGCGTGCGAGAGCAGCGGCAACGCCCCCGGCTCCCGGCGGCAGTCGCCGAGGATGGCCTCGACCAACGCCCGGTCGACCTTGAGCCCGGCGCGGACCGCCGGTCCCGTGACCACCTGCCGCAGATCCTCCTCGTCCATGGGCCCGATCAGCAGCTGCCGGTCGCGCAGCGCGGCCACCAGCGGCGGGTACTCCGCGCACCGGGCGTAGAAGTCCGCGCGGACCCCCAGCACCACCCGCGCCCGGTCGTCGGTACCGTCCGCCGCGGTGAGCAGCCAGTCGAGAAAGGCCACCCGCTCCCTCTCGTCGCGGCAGAGCGTGAAGACCTCCTCGAACTGGTCGACCACTATCACGGCGCGTGCCGATTTCGGCCGTCCCTCAAGCAGCTGGCCGATGTCGAGACGGGCGCTCCCGTGCTCGGCCAGCAGCCCCGCGTGGAGCACCGAGGCGCTGGCCCCCACCTCGTTCGCCATGGCGATCGCGAGCTCCTCCAGCGGATGCTCGCCCGGGGTCAGCAGCAGCGTCGGCCACGCCTTACTCCCCCACAGTGCCCCGTCCCACAGCGCCGGTAGCAGGCCCGCCCGCAGCAGCGAGGACTTGCCGCTCCCCGACGGGCCGAAGACCGCCAGCAGGGAGGTGTCCTCCAGCCGCGCGCGCAACTCACCGACCAGCTCCCGGCGCCCGAAGAACCGGTCGGCGTCACCGGGATCGAAGGTCACCAGCCCCAGATACGGGGCGTCCTCGTCATTTCTGGCCCGCTCCGCCGCGTCGGCCGAGGCGAACTCCGCGGCCAGCGTCCGCCACCGCTTCTCCCAGACCTCGGGATCGCCGCCGCACGCCTCGACGTAGGCCAGGGTGACCGCGAGCGTGGGAAAGATCTCTCCACCGGCCGCCTCCGACAGCGCGGTCACCGAGTAGTGCGCACGCCGGGACAGCTCCCGGTAACTCGGCCGCCCGGCCTCGGTCCGCAGCTGCCGCAACTCTGACGCGAACCGCTGTAGCGGACTCGCGTCGGGATCGAGAGCCCTTTCCGGTCGCCCCATTCAGCCCCCGCCGACACGCGATCGTCGCTCGTCTTCTCCCGAAGATCGATTCTGGACAAGCGAGATGCAACCATGCCTGGCCGTACCGGTCCAGTGGATGGCAAGAATCCCTCGTGGACACGACGAAATCGGCGCCCGTCGAAAACGACGTCGCCGATGGGCACCTCACCCCCGCACCGGCCCCTTGAGAAAACGGTGCGGGGGTTTTCGTGCCGCCGTTTCGGAATCGTTCTCATGCGATCCGGTGGCGAAGCGCCGGCTCCTCCGTTCCCCGGTGGAGGGCCGGCGGCCGGGCACCGCCAGAACCGACTTCGGCCTGCGGACCGATGTGGGCGGAGACGGGTCCCGGTGCTCGGGCGCGCCTCACGTCATCCAGCCGCTTTCGCGGCGCTCGTGGCGGGCGCGGTCGGGGAGGTACGCGGATGCGAGCAGGGCTACATCTCCGGCCTCGACACCGGGGAGGATGTCACATGGCGTCCCTTCGGTCAGCGAGCCGTCTCATCGACGGGCTTTACTCACCTGTTTAGCGGTTTCCGGTTTGTCCAGCACATATCTCATGCACTGGACAAACAACCCTCCCGGCCGGAGATGGGTACTCCGCTGGTGCGACGGCGGACCCACTTCCTCCCGTCATGACGTGTGAGCAGCCCGTCGCCGATCCGGGCGAGACGCGCTCAGCTGTGCACCTTCTTCCCGTCCGCGCCGACCGCGTACCAGTCGGCGCCGAAACTGTTGAGGTCCTGCCCGGTCGTCTCGCCGGCCTTGGTGTCCTTGATGAAGTAGTAGAGCGGGTAGTGGTTGTAGGTCACCTGGGTCGTGCCGTCATCCCGCTTGGTGGTGCCGAGCAGCTGCTCCTTGACGCCCTTGCCCGCCTTGGGCTTTCCATTCGTGAGGTACGGCGGCCACGCCTGCGCGCAGGGGCCGGAACACGACGACTTCCCGCCCTTGTCCTTCTCGAAGAGGTAGAGCGTGCGGCCTCCCTCGCCGACCAGCACCTTTCCGATCTTCGTATCTCCCAGCCGGACCTCGGCCCTGGTCCCCGACGGGGCCGAGGGCGAAGACGAGGCAGGTGTCCCCGGCGATGTGGGCGACGCGTTGACCTGGTTCGCGACCATCGGCTCGGTCGCGCTCCCGTCCCCGGCGCCGCACCCGGCCGCGAACACCCCGAGCGCGAGCACGCCGGCATGAAGCAACTTCCTCATCTCCGACCCTCCAGGTAGCGGTGTACTGCTGCTGCACAGCAGACACTCCGCGCCCCCGGCACAGGGCCACGACACGTACCGCTTGGCCATGCCTTTGCTCACCGCCGACATCTCGCTCAGTGGAGGCGAACCGGCCGGACAGGTCCCGGTCCCCACCACCGCCGGGAGCCGCCGTCGAACGGGTGCCGGAGCAGGTTCCAGGCGGCACCACGGTCCGGGCCACCCCTTGCGTCCCCTTCAACGCCTGTGCCCGAGAGCACATCGACCGGTAACCTCACCGACGAGACGCTGCTCCGCCCGGCACGCGACACCGACGTCGCTCCTCAAGCACGACCCTTCCCGCCCACGACGCTCAGGGGCAGGGCCGCTCTCTGGATTCGATGCGAGAGAACTGCAGATTGTGGGGTAAAGGTGGCGGTCGGACGGGGTTCGCAGACGGCGAGGGGAGAGCTGCGGCTGTACGGGTGGATGCTCGCGCTGGCCGCAGTGGTCCTTACCGCGGACCAGACTTCGAAGATCTGGGCGATCTCGGCGCTCTCGGACGGCGAGCGTATCCCGGTGATCCCACAGCTGATCCAGCTGCGGCTGCTGTACAACCCCGGTGCCGCGTTCTCGATCGGGACGGGCGCGACGTGGGTGTTCGCGCTGGCGGCGGCCATCGCGGTCATCGGCATCCTGTACACGGGGCGGCGGCTGCGCTCGCCCGCCTGGACCGCCGCGCTGGGCGGGCTCCTGGGCGGCGCCGCGTCCCACCTGCTTGATCGCCTCCTGCGTTCCCCCGGATTCGGCCGGGGGCATGTCGTCGACTTCATCGACTACGGCGGCCTGTTCGTCGGCAACGTCGCCGACATCGCCCTCGTCGGAAGCTGCGCCCTGCTCATGCTGCTCAGCCTGCGCAACATCCCCCTCGGGGAGGTGGCCGACCGGGGGCCTGCCTGAGTCGCGAGCCGCACCACCCCCGGGCCCTCCGCCCCTGCCACGAGATCCGGGCAGCACGCCCGCGATGCCCGCCTCCGGCCACCGCGTCGTCCAGGGCACCGATGTGCACACGGACCACGTGGGCGGGCTCGGTGGTGCGGCCCGCCCGCCCGTCCTCTAGTGGACGCCGGAGCGGCGGCGGTGTGCCTTCTGGCGGCATGCCGCGCCGCAGAACCTGGCGGGCCTGCCCGTGCGCGCGACGCGGATCGGAGCGCCGCACACCTCGCATCCCGACGGGCCCACCCCGGCACGACTTTCGTTACGCGGTGCTGCCGCCCATGTTTCGTTACGATCGACCGTCACGTTGCCGCGTTTCGTCGCGCTGTCGCGTCGCATCGCCCCCCGCGCGCCATCGCGTCCCGCCACGGCCGGCGCGGCCTCCGCGCGGGCGTCGTAGTCCGCGCGTGCGGCGGCGATCTCGTTCTGGTGCCGCTCCGTCCAGGTGACGAGCGACTGGATGGTGTCGTGCAGGGTCACGCCGAGCGACGTGAGCCCGTAGTCGACCCGGGGCGGCACGACGGGGTGCACAGTGCGGCGCACCAGGCCGTCCCGCTCCAGATGGCGCAGGGTGACGGTGAGCATCCGCTGGCTGACGCCGTCGATCTCCCGGCTCAGCTCGGTGAACCGGAGGGTGCGCCGGTCGAGGAGCGCGATGACGAGCAGCGACCACTTGTCCGCGACGCGGTCGAGGATCTGGCGGACCTCGCAGTCCTCCCTGGTGTCCCACTGCCGGGCGTCGACGTGGGAACCGGTGTCCGCGCAGTGACTCGGTGACTTCGAAGTGCCTTCTTCCATGGTCGTTGATGGTGCCCCATGATGCGACTACTTACAAGAGGGAACCGATCGCGGTCCCTCCCTTCCCACAAGGAGCCGTCTCGTGTCCACACCACTGTCCCCACCGCCCGGCGGCGCCGACCGTACGGATCACATCGGCGGGCGCGCCCGGGGCATGCTGCTCGTGCTGTGCGGCGCGATCTTCCTGGAGGGGATCGACGTGGCGATGCTGAACGTGGCCCTGCCGTCGATCCGCGCCGATCTGGGCCTGACCACCGGATCGCTGAGCTGGGTGATGAGCTCCTACATACTCGGCTACGGCGGCTTCATGTTGCTGGGCGGGCGAGCCGCCGACCTGCTCGGCCGGCGGCGGATGTTCCTGGCGTGGCTCGGCGTCTTCGTCGCCTTCTCCGGCCTGGGCGGGTTCGCGACCGAAGGCTGGGTCCTCATCGTCGCCCGTTTCGTGACAGGAGTGGCCTCCGCGTTCATGGCGCCCGCCGGCCTCTCCATCATCACGACGAACTTCGCCGAGGGGCCGCAGCGCAACCGTGCCCTGCTGGTCTACGCGGGTACGGCCGCGGCCGGATTCTCCCTCGGCCTCGTCGTCGGCGGCCTGCTGGCCACGGTCAGCTGGCGATGGGTGTTCTTCGCGCCGGTGATCCTGGCCTCCGCGATCCTCCTCGCCGCCCTTGCCCTCATCCCCGGCGACAGCCGCCCGCCCCGCTCCACCGGAGGCTTCGATCTGGCCGGTGCGGTCACCGTGACCGGCGCGATGTTCGCGCTGGTGTTCGCGGTCGTCCGGCTGGAGGACCCCGGCTCGGGATGGGGCTGGACGGTCGCCGCGCTCGCCGCCGGGCTCGTGCTGCTCGCCGCCTTCACCGCGATCGAGCGGCGATCGGCCGCACCGCTGATACGCCTGGGCATCCTGCGCTCGGGTCCGCTCGTCCGCGCCAACCTCGGCGCACTGCTGTTCGGCGGCTCGTTCTTCGGATTCCAGTTCCTCGTCGTCCTCTACCTGCAGGAGCTGCGCGGCTGGTCGTCGTTGCAGGCCGCCCTGGCCTTGCTGGTCGTCGGCATCGACTCCGTACTGGCCCCCACCCTCACCCCCCGGCTGGTGAACCGCTTCGGCAACGTCCGGGTGATCCTCGGCGGGCTGTGCCTCGCCGCCGTGGCCTACGCCCTGTTCCTGCCGGTCGGTCTCGACTGGACGTACGCGGCGATGTTCCCGACCATGCTCCTGCTCGGTCTCGCCTTCGCCCTGACGTACGGGCCGCTCACCATCGCCGCGACCGACGGCGTGCCCGAGGAGGAGCAGGGGGTCGCCGGCGGCCTGCTGTACACCTCGTTCCAGTTCGGCTCGGCGCTCGGCCTGTCGGCGGCGACCGCCGTCAACGTCGCCGCCACCGGGGCCGGCGGATCGCTCCTGGCGGGGCTCGACGGCTTCCGCGCGGCCCTGTTCGTCCCGGTCGCGATGGTCGTCGCGGGAGCGGCCATCATGGTGTCCGGCCTTCGCGGGCGCACCGGGTCCGGCGGCACCCGCCACCGGACCCCGGTCGCCGCCGAGGCCGGGTAGGGCGGGCGTTCCGGGATGCCGACAGGATCGGCGACGCGCTGGGCGGGGGCCGCTTCGCGGCCGACTTCGACCACGGCGGCGGGCCGGCGCCCGATGAGGCCCGATCGATCGTCGGCCGGGCCCCCGTGTGGAGACGCCCATCAGGTCAGAAGGCGTCGCCCCAACGACCGCAGTCGTCGAACTTGTCGGTGCCCTCGCACACCCGGACCTTGAAGTCGTCGAAGCCGCTGCTCCCCTTGAACCCGCCGAACCGGTCGATGTCACCGTGACCGAGGGTCTTGAAGACCTTGGTGTGCGAACCGAACCGGTCGTGCCACTTGAACCACACGTAGCTGTAGGAGCGGTCGCGGTCACGGTCGAACAGGTCGCCGTAGAACCAGTAGCGGCCGCCCTCCTTGGTCCAGTAGCCCTTGAAGTAGGACCGGTGCCCGAAGTCCTCGCCTCGGCCGAAGCCGGAGTAGTAGGGGCCGAAGAAGTGCTTGCTGAAGGTCTGTGCCTGCTGCAGGGCGGTCGCGGTGGTCGTCGTGCCGGCGGTCGAGGCCGTCGCCGCCGGGGCCACGGCCACACCGGCCAGCAGCGAACCGGCCAGGGCCGCTCCGGCGAGAAGTGCGCGCTTCGTGCTCATGTTCATGCTCCCGTGAGTGCGGTGTGGAGACTTGTCGTTCGGACACCACAGACGTTAGAAAGCCACGAAGAACCCTTCTGCGTACGAATCCACACTCATCCCCGAGAGTGCACTATTACGCATTCCCGCCCTTCCATGACGGCCGAGGGACCCGCACCGCGGCGGTCCGGGATCGAACGGCCCTCGATGTCGGCGCCACCCGAGTCATGATCACGTCATCGCTCCGGCAGGGATCTCCATGAGGGCGCGCTGGAGCGGCCCGGCGACGGTATCGATCATTACGGTGCTGGCGCGTGAAGATCCTCATGCTGACGGGCGCCACGGCGTCCGCCCTCGTCCTGTCCCTGCCCGCCATCGCCGCGACGGCACCGGCCGCTCTTCCCGAGCCGCCGTCCGTCACCGTCGCCCGAACCGAACTCGACCAGTTGAAGACGGCGGAGCCGCGCCCGATGACCGGCTACTCCCGCGCCAAGTTCCCGCACTGGTCCGCTCAGGGCGGCGCCTGCAACACGCGCGAGAAGGTCCTCGCCAGGGAAGGCTCGCTCGTCTTCCAGGACGGCCAATGCCGGGCCATCTCCGGCACCTGGAGGTCGGCCTACGACGGGAGGATGATCGCCTCCGCGAGCCAGGTCGACATCGACCACATGGTCCCCCTGGCCAACGCGTGGCGCTCCGGCGCCGACGGCTGGACCACGCAGAAGCGGGGCGAGTTCGCGAACGACCTGAAGAACTCCCAGCTCATCGCCGTTTCCGCCGCGTCGAACAGGAGCAAGGGCGACCAGAGCCCCGACCAGTGGCGCCCGCCGCTGGTGAGTTACTGGTGCACCTACGCGCGCGCCTGGACCGACGTGAAGTTCGACTACGACCTCACCGTGACCGACGCCGAGCGGGCGGCACTGAAGAGCATGCTCGACACCTGCGACGCGGAATGAGCGAGCGGTACCGGTCCGAGGTGACCGCCGGTCCCGGTGGGGTGATGACCGACGAGGTGGGAACCGTCACCGGAGACCTCACCGTGGTCACCGAGATCGCCGACGGCCAGGCCGCCGTCCGCGTGCAGTACACCGGCGCGGAGGAATGGTACGTCGCCACGGGCAGCCCGCTCCCCGTCTCGGCGGGCAGTGGCGAGGGGATCCACGAGGCGGTGGTGGCGATGATCCGGCACGGCGCGCCCGAGGGCGTCGCCCAGGCGACCGGCTGACACCACCGTCGATGCCCCGCTCTCCGGCCGGCGGGGAGCGGGGCATTTCTCGCGCGTACGAGGCCGGCGCGGGCGGTACTCCTGGTCGTGGCCGGCCCGGGATCGTCCAGGCGCCGATGAGGGGGTACGCGGATCTGCGTACGGTGAAGCCTCGGGTGAGCGGATGTCCCGGCGCGGCCGCGCGCCCAGACTCTGCGCATGCCGACCATGCTCATTCGTGCCTTCCGCGTGCCCGACCTCCGGAAGAAGATGCTCTTCACTCTGGCGATGATCACGCTGTTCCGGTTCGGGCAGATCCTGCCCGCGCCCGGCGTGAACGTGGTCGCGGTGCGGGAGTGCCTGAACACGACCCGCGGCGGGCTCATCGACATGTTGCAGCTGTTCAGCGGCGGGGCGATGCTGAAACTGTCGGTGTTCGCCCTCGGGATCATGCCGTACATCACCGCCGGCATCGTGATCCAGTTGCTCACCGTGATGGTCCCGCGTCTGGAGGCGCTCAGGAAGGAGGGGCGTCAGGGGCAGGCGAGGATCACCCAGTACACGAGGTATCTGACGGTGGCGCTGGCCGTGCTCAACGCCACCACTGTCGTGTCGCTGGCTCGCGCGGGCCGGATCTTTCCCGGCTGTGACCGGCAGATACTGCACGACCGGAGCCCGATGACGATCGCGGTGATCGTGGTCACCCTGGTGGCCGGGACGTGCGTGATCATGTGGCTGGGCGAGCTGATCACCGACCGGGGGATCGGGAACGGCATGTCCATCCTGATCTTCACGCAGGTCATCGCCGTGTTCCCCTCCTACATGTCGAACATCTTCCTGCTCAGCCCGTTCGCCCTGGCGACGATGCTGGTCGCGGGCGTCTTCCTGGTGGCGTCGGTGGTCTTCATGGAGCAGGCGCAGCGACGGATCCCGGTGCAGTACGCCAAGCGGCTGGTCGGGCGCAGGATGTACGGCGGAACCTCGACCTACCTTCCGCTGAAGGTCAACCAGGCCGGGATCGTCCCCGTCATCTTCACCTCGTCCCTGCTCCTCCTGCCGCAGCTGGCGATGCAGCTGATGGGCGGCACGGGACCGGTCGCGGCGTGGATCGCGCGCTATCTCGTCTCGGGCGACCACCCGGTCTATGTGACGACGTACCTGGTGCTGATCGTGGCCTTCACCTACTTCTACGTGTCGATCACCTTCGATCCCGCGGAGGTGGCCGACAACATGAAGCGGTTCGGCGGGTTCGTGCCCGGCATCCGGCCCGGACGCCCCACCGCGGAGTACCTGCGGTTCGTGCTCTCGCGGCTGACGGCCCCGGGAGCGGCCTATCTCGGCACGCTGTCGCTGATCCCGATCATCGCGTTCATGCTGCTGCGCGATCCGGCGACCCAGCAGAACTTCCCGTTCGGCGGAACCACGGTCCTCATCATGGTCGGGGTGGGCCTGGACACGGTGAAGCAGATCGAGGCGCAGCTGGAGCAGCGCGACTACCGGGGCTTTCTCAGGGGATCGTCAACCCGGATCTGACCGCGAAGACGACCAGCTGGGCACGGTCGCGGGCGTGCAACTTGACCATGGCGCGGCTGACGTGGGTGCGAACCGTCTCGGGGCTGATGACCAGCTCCGCGGCGATCTCGTCGTTCGATCGGCCGGTGGCGACCCAGGCGACCATCTCCCGCTCCCGGGGAGTGAGGGTGTCGAGGCCCTCGACCGGGGTGATGTCGTGCCGGCCGAACAGCCCGATCACCTTCCTGGTGACGGACGGGGAGAGCAGGGCCTCGCCCGAGGCGACGACCCTGATCGCGTGGGTGAGCTCCTCGGGAGCGCTGTCCTTGAGAACGAATCCGCTGGCCCCGGCCTGGAGGGCGGCGAAGATGTACCGGTCGACCTCGAAGGTGGTGACGACGACCACCCGGGTGGTGTTGAGCGCGGGATCGGCGGCGATGGCACGCAGCGTGTCGATGCCGTCCATGCCGGGCATCCGGATGTCGAGGAGGAGGACGTCGGGACGGGTGTCACCGAGCAGCCGGAGAGCCGCGGCGCCGTCCGCGGCCTCACCGGCGAACTCCAGGTCGGGCTCCCTGTCGATGAGCGCCCTGAGCCCCATGCGCACGACGGCCTGATCATCGGCGAGCGCCACGCGGATCGTGCCCGCCGGAGAAGTCACGCGGTGTCCTGCGACGTCAGCCACCGCGGGGCGTCGGTCGTGGAGCTCTCCGGCTTCACGCGATGTCCGGGGAAGGCTTCACGTCGTGCCCGGGGGGAGCCTCGTGCGGTGCGCGGGGAAAGCAGGCCACGACCTGGAACCCGCCGCCCTCGCGAGGGCCCGCGCTGAAGGCGCCACCGGCCTCCGTCACCCGGACCCGCATCCCGGCCAGCCCTCGGCCCTCGTCCGTTCCGGCACGGCCGCTCCCCCTGTCCGCGACCTCCAGAACGAACCGGCCCGGGTCGCCGGAGACCCGGACCAGGGCTCTGGTCGGGCCGGCGTGGCGCAGGACGTTGGTCAACGACTCGCGCACGACGCGATAGACCGTGCCTTCGAGGTGCGAGGGAACGCTCGGCTCGGCCGGTTCGACGTCGACGGGCAGCCCCGCCGCGCGCACTCCGTCGATCAGCCGGAGCAGGTCGTGGTCGGCGGCCACCGGGTCGATGAGGTCGAGCGCGGAGCGGAGCTGGTTGAGCGCCCGCACGCTGGTCGAGCGGATCGCCTCCAGCGACTCGCGAACCTGGTCGGGCCGCTCGTCGAGCATGAGCAGGGCGACCCCGGCCTGCATGGCGATGGTCGCGAGGCCGTGCCCGGCGGCGTCGTGCACCTCGCCCGCGATGCGCGCCCGCTCCGCGGCGATCAGCTCCCGTGCGCTCGTCGACGCCCGCGCCGTCTCGCCGACCGGCTCGGTGACCGTTTTCACCAGCAGCGCCGGACGGGCCGGCGCCGCGGTCAGGCCCCAGCTCGCCGGGACATCCGTGCCCGTGATCCGGTCGCGCGAAGTCTCCGCGTCGAGGACCTGGCCCGCCGGGACACCCGCGCCGGGGGACCTGGCCGCGACACCCGCGTCCAGGGGCTGACTGGCCGCGCTGCGGGCCTGGACGAGACCGCTGGACGGCCACGGGATGGCCAGCCAGCCCACCCAGGCCAGCATGAGGATGACCGGCAGGTCACGGACCCGGCCCAGGCGGGAAAGCGCCACCGCGGCCGCCGCGAGGGAGGCGTGCGGACGGCCGTCCGGATGCGTGGGCTCGGTCACCGTCCTCCATCAGAACAGACTCGGGTGAACCGATCCTAGCCAGTGCCGGGCGGTCCCGTCCGGACCCGGGGGTGAGCGTGCCCTGACCGCCTACCGGCGGTCTCGCAGGGATTCCAGCAGGCGCGACAGCTCCTCGGTGACGGCCGGGAGGTCACCGGGATCCGTCGAGCGGGCCAGCCACAGGGCCGCCTCGTTCATCGCACCGGACAGCAGCCGGGCCAGCGGCTCCACGGGCCGGCGGGCGATGACCCCCGCCTCGATCAGCGTGACGAGCGCCTCGGTGAGGTGCCGCGCCGAGGACGCCTCGTCCATGGCCCGCCACTCGTTCCAACCGAGCACCGCGGGGCCGTCGACGAGCATGATCCGCTGTATGTCGGGGTCGCGGCTCACCGCGAGGAAGGCCCGGCATCCCGCGACCAGCTGCTCCCACGGGTCGTCGTGCGCGTCCGCCGCCGCCGAGACCCGCTCGCCCACCTCCCGCTGCACCTGCTCGACGACCGCGTGGAAGAGGGCGGCCTTGCTGTCGAAGTGGTGGTAGAGCGCGCCCTTGGTCACGGCCGCCGCCCCGACGATCTGCGCCAGGCTCACCGCGGCGTACCCGTGCCGCGCGAACAGCGTCCTGGCCTCCGTCACCAGCGTGCGCCTGGTCTCCAGTCGTTGCCGTACCCGATCCATCGCGGCCTCCATCATTGGCATACCGATGGTATGTTAACCTCACATACCGACGGTATGTGAATATGTCGAAAGGAGGGGGCCGTGTCCCTCACCAAGTCCCTCACCAGCTTCTACCCGGTCGTCTGCACCGATCGGATCACCGAGTCCCGTGACTTCTACCAGCGGTTCTTCGGCTTCGAGACGGTGTTCGAGGCGGACTGGTACGTGAGCCTGCGACGGCCGGAGCCGCCGTACTACGAGCTGGCGCTCGTCGACCACGACCATCCGACCGTGCCGGAGAAGTACCGCTCGGCGGTGCGAGGACTGATCCTCAACTTCGAGGTGGCCGACGTCGACGCCGAGCACGACAGGCTGGTACGACGGGCGGGGCTCCCGGTCGAGCTGACGCTGCGTACCGAGGAGTTCGGGCAGCGGCACTTCATCGTGGCCGCGCCCGACGGCGTGCTCATCGACGTGATCACCCCGACCGAGCCGTCCGCCGCCTACGCCGGACAGTACGCCGCTCCGTGACCCGGCGCGGCTCCGGCTGTTCCGGTCTCTCCGAGGAGCAAGCGGTTCACCCTCGGCCCAGCCGCCTGCCGAGGCGCTGGGCCGGGGCCTCGATCAGCCGGTGGGTCAGGTAGCAGAGCGGCAGCAGCGCGAGGAGGAATGGGTTCTGGGTGATCCCCCCAGGGGAGTTCCCGAGTTGTCAGCCGGTGAGGGCCTCAGCCGGCCGGGGGGCGGGGGTCCGCTTGGCGTGCTGGGAGGCGAGCTTCGTGGCGACCAGCAGCACGGCCAGTCCGGCGACGGTGAGGGCTGCGCCGGCCCAGATGGGAGCGGTGTATCCGAGGCCGGCGGTGATGGTCAGGCCACCGACCCAGGCGCCGAGGGCGTTGCCGACGTTGAAGGCGGCGATGTTGGCTCCCGAGGCCAGGGTGGGCGCCCGATCGGCGTAGTGCATGATCCGCATCTGCAGTCCTGGCACGGTGGCGAACCCGAAGGCGCCCATCATGACCAGCGAAATCGTCGTCATCACCTGGCTGTGCGCGGTGAGGGCGAACACCCCCAGGACGGCGGTGAGCCCGACAAGGACGATGATCAGCGTCTTTGGCACAGACCTGTCGGCCGCCTTTCCGCCGACGAAGTTCCCGATGAACAGCCCGGCGCCGAAGAGGACGAGCAGCCACGGCACGGACGCGGAGGCGAACCCGCTGACCTCGGTCAGGGTGTAGGCGATGTAGGTGAAGGCGCCGAACATGCCGCCGAAGCCAAGAACCGTGACGAACAGCGACAACCAGACCTGCGGGTGTGCGAAGGCGACCAGCTCGCCGCGCAGCCCGTTGTCCCGCGTCTCGGCGTCTGCCGCGCTGTGGCCGGAGACCAGGGTCGCCACACCGATCAGAGCGATGACCCCGATGACGGTGATGGCCCAGAACGTGGAGCGCCAGCCCAGCTGCTGGCCGAGCAGAGTGCCGAGCGGCACGCCGAGGACGTTCGCGCTGGTGAGGCCGGCGAACATCATGGCGATCGCGCCGGCCCGCTTGGCCGGCGCCACCATGTCTGCGGCGACCACGGCCCCGATGCCGAAGAACGCGCCATGGCACAGCGCCGCGACGACACGTCCGAGCATCATCACCGAGTAGTTGGGCGCGATCGCGGACATCAGGTTGCCGATGATGAAGAGCACCATCAGTCCGAGCAGTACGTGCTTGCGGTTGAACCTCGTCGTGGCGGCCGTGAGGCCGATGGCGCCGACCGCGACGCTGAGCGCGTAGCCGGAGATGAGCCAGCCCGCAGCAGCCTCGGTGACGCCGAAATCCTGGGCGACCTCGGGCAGCAGGCCGGCGATGACGAACTCGGTGAGTCCGATGCCGAAACCCCCGATGGCGAGGGCGAGCAAGCCGATAGGCATGCTGATTCCTTCCAGGCTTCTCCTAGATAAGCCGCGTCTGCAACTAGCGGCGTGGGAAACAATATACTTGCATACGCCTTTAATCAACACGAGCTTGGTAAGCTGCGATCAGAAGTCGAATGGCCGTCCCAGGTGGAGGGCCCTGGCCCCTCAGGAGGATCGGTCATGGGAATCAGGGACGACGCGGTCGAGATCCGCGCACAGGGCTGGCGGACGCTGGCGGCGCTCCACGGCCTCATCGAGGCCACGCTGGAGCGGGAACTTCAGGCCGACTACGACCTGTCGGTCGTCGAGTACACGGTGCTGGACGCGTTGTCGCGACAGGATGGCTGGCACATGCGCATGCAGCAGCTCGCCCGGGCGGCGGTCCTGTCCAGCAGCGCGACCACGCGGCTGGTGAACCGGCTCGAAGACCGCGGGCTGTTGACCCGAATCCTCTGCCAGGACGACCGTCGCGGCATTTACACCGAGCTCACCGGTCAGGGATGGGAACTGCTGACCAGGGCGCGACCGGCACACGACGCGGCCCTCGCCAGAGCTCTGGCCGAGGCGGAGCAGACCCCGGAGCTCGCCCCCCTGGTGGACGTGCTGCACCACCTGCCGGCCCACTCGAAGGCGGTGCTTTAACGCCAAGGAATGGGTGAGCGTCGATAGCCCTGATCACAAGCCATCAAGATTCTTATGTCGCGGAGTGGCCGCGCACGATCTGGATCTTCTCTCCACCTTCCTGGAGATCCATCTCAACGGCTCGCCGACGGCCACGGCTACCAAGCATGGCCTGTCACAACCGACCGTCACAGGCCGGCCGGCGCGGCTGGAGCAGCACGTCGGCGAACCGTTGTTCATCCGATCGAGCCGAGGCCAGAACACAAGATCTGCCGAGGCGACAGAGTAAGGGACCTTCTTCTCAGCCCCAGTTCGAACTGTGGTCCGACGAACCACCACTGCGAGCGTCCTCGTACTGGCTTCCATCGCTGCCCTCGTCCTATTACGGCACATGTACGAACTGGACCTGCGGCATGGCGAAGAAGAACTGGCTGCAGCGGTCATCCCCCTCCTGTCACTGCACCGGCTTGGCCACGCGCAGGTATGCGGCGCGCAGCCTCATGGTGCAAGACCGAGGACTGTCGTTGCCCTATTTGCTGCGTCGAGCACCGCACCGACCAGCTTGTCCTGGGCTTCGCTGAACCGCGATGTCGGTGCGACGATTCCGACGGCACCGACTATGGAACCGTCATGTTTGAAGAACGGGGAGCCGATCGCCGTGATGCCGGGGCTGGAGTCGATGTCAACAGCCCACCCCCTTTTCCGGACCTCCTCGAGTTCCTGTAGCAGAGCCGCGCGAAATCGCCGCTGGGCGGTCGGGGCCATGCCGGTCAGGTTGCGTGCGATGATCTCGTCCCGCAGCGTGGCATCGGCGTGGGCGAGTACGGCTTTGCCCGATGCACGGTGTGGCTCGTTGCCCGTGAGGCCGACATAGAGCCCGCTGACACGCAGCGGTTGCGACCCTTCGACCAGAACTTTCAAGATCAAATTCCTGTCGTCGAGAGTCGACAGGAACGAGGTTTCGGCAGTCGTGTCGGCGAGCTCGCCGACGATGCTCGCGAGCTTGTCGTTGATGTTGAAACTGAGCTGGTAGGTTCGGAACAGGGCGCCCACGCTGGCTCCGAGTCGGAGTGTGGCGTCGGCTCGGCGCTCGAGGTAGCCACGCGCGAGCAGAGTCCGCATCAGGTGGTAGCAGGTCGTGATGTTCAAGCCGAGGCCGACGGAGACCTGTTGCACCGTCGGCGCGGGCTCGGCGGCGGCCACGTACTCGAGAAAGCTCAGTGCTCGCTCGACTGTTTGCAGAGTCTGCTGGGCGGGCTTGCCCGAAGCGCTGTTCACTATCTGAAATTATCAGGTTACGAGGCGGGCGCGGCCCGATGCAGCGGAGCGTTGAGCCGGTCGGTGAACGCGTCGAACGCCCGGACGGGCGGATAGGCGTCGGGGTCAACGATCATGTCGATGACCGTGGTGTTGCTGGAGTCCAACGCTTTCCGCAATGCGGGGGCGATGGCGTCCGGATGATCCACCACGATCCCCGTGGCTCCCACGGCGGTCGCGATGGCGGCGTGGTCCACGGGATCGAACTCCACACCGGTGGTCGTTTCGCCGAACACGGCATTCTCGGCATGCCGCTGGGCTCCCAGGACCGAGTTGTTGAGCACCACGACGGTCACCGGAAGGCGCTCTCGCACGGCGGTTTCCAGCTCGGACCAGACGTGTGCGAAGCCACCATCGCCGACGACCGCGATGACACGTCGCCCAGGCGCGGCGATTTTCGCTCCCAGGGCCAGAGGCAGTCCCCAACCGAGACCGGCCAGACCTCGTGGCATGAGGAAGCGCTGGCCGGGCCGCTTCGCCAGGAGGTAGCCGGCGATCCAGAACGAGGAGTAACTGGCGTCGGCGACCACAATGTCGTCGGGGTCCAGGAGCCGGCCAAGCTCGGCGAAAAGGCGTTCCGGGGCAATGGGGGTCTCACCGGATTCCAGCAGCGGGGTGACGGCCTCGAAGTGCTGCTGACGGCCGGCGGCGATGGTGGCTCTGAGCTCTTCTGACCGAGTGACGCGGAGGGTGAGATCGGTTGCCGCCAGGGCGGCTGTGAGGTCCCCGAGCGCGGCCCGGGCATCGCCGAGCAGGCGTATGGACTCATAGTTTCGTCCCACCTCGAGCGGGTCGACATCGATGTGGATATAGGTGGCGTCGGGGGATGTCAGCGTCCAGCCCTCGGTGCCATTCTCATTCGTTCGGGTACCGACCAGCAGGACGACATCGGCTCCGCCGATCAGGGAGAGGTGAAAGTGCGCGGGTCCGCGCTCGCCGGTGACATTGGCGGCGACCCCCAGTGACAGCGGACCCGATTCGTCCACGGCGCCCTTGCCCATATTCGTCGTGACCACAGGTAGGTGGGCGATCTCCTGCAGCGCGGCCAGTTCAGCCACCGCACCCGAACCGTGCACTCCGCCGCCCGCGACGACCAGGGGTGATCGCGCCGTGGCGATGAGCTGCGCCGCCCGCGATACCGCAGCGGCGTCCGGCCGGGGACGGTCGAGCGGGAAGGCGCCAAGATCCGCAGTGCGCGCGAATCGCCCTGGCACAGCGGGCTTTCCGAGGACGTCCCGGGGGACGAGCAGGACGACCGGCCCGGGCCGTCCGCTGTTCGCCATGGTGAACGCCTGGTCGATCGCATCCTCCACACGCGTGGGATCATCGATGCGCCGCGTCCACTTCGAGACACTCGCGAACAGCGCGAAGTGGTCAAGCTCCTGGAACGCGTTGCGGTCGCGCCTGTCTGACGGCACCTCCTGCACCAGCACAAGCATCGGTATCGATGCCTTGAGGGCTTCTCCCATCGGGGCGACGAGCAGAGTTGCGGCAGGGCCGTTCTGGGCCGCCACCACCCCGATCCGGCCGGAGATCCGAGCGAACCCGTCGGCCATCGCGCCGCCCGCGTTCTCCGTCCGGTACAGGATCTGGCGGATTCCGATGCGCTCGGCGGCGAGCATCAACTCGGTCGGATTGCTTTGGCCCAGGATCGTCTCGACCCCGTGACGGGCCAGTGCACCTGCGATGACGTCGGAGACAGTGGTCATGTCCCGCACTTTTTCAAACTGTGAACTACATGTCAAATATCGAATATTTCATTATTTGAAATAGAATTCAGATATTGACATGCTGATGACGTGGCCCATACCGTCGGACGGTGAGCGTGCCTCGGCCCCTCATCACGAAAGATTTGGAGTTCCCATGACCATCGACACAGGTGAATCGCATCTGAGCCCGGTGCTCTGCCTGCACTCGCTGTTCCTCGATCCGCGCGCCTTCGACGGCCTTGTCTCCGCCGGAGCCGGGCGCTTCCGGTTCATCGCGCCGGAGTTCCCCGGGCAGGTCGGCCGCCTGGACGAAGTTGATGCGACCGTGACCATGGAACAGTGCACCGACGACGTGCTCGCCCTGGTCGACCGGCTCGGTCTCACCTCTGTGTCGATCGTCGGGCAGTCGATGGGCGGCGACGTCGCGGTCCGCATAGCGGCTCGCCGGCCCGATCTGGTCGGCAAGCTGGTGCTGATGGGCTCGTCGGCGAGAGCCGAGACCGACGAGCATCTCGACCTGTTCGGGGCGTTCGTCGACAAGTTCGAGCGGGAAGGATTCACCCCGGAGGTCGTCGACTTCGTCAAGGGCATCCTGTTCGCGGCGACCGTTCTCAACGACCCGGCTCGCTCCGACATTCACGAGACGTGGACCAAGCGTCTCGGTGAACTCTCCCCCAGGCTCGCTCATGCCGCACGTGGCGTCGTCCAGCGGGAGAGCGCGCTTGCCCTGTTGCCTCTGATCACCGCGCGGACGCTCATCATCTCCGGGGCCCAGGACCAGGCCCGCCCGTCGGCCTGGTCGGACGAGATGTTCGAGGCGATTCCGAACGCCGAACTCTGGCGCATCAAGACCGCGGGTCACAGTCCCTGCCTCGAAGCCCCGGACGCCGTCATACCGCGCGTCCTCGAGTTTCTCGCCTAGCCCCATTTCCGCCACCGCCCTGGCTTCTGCGGGTGACCGCGCCTGCACCCCGACAGCGGGTGAGGAGGACATGGTGCCGGCCGAGACCAGCGACGAAGAGCAACTCATCCCCAAGGTCGCCACGCTCGACATCGCCAAGGCAGAGTCCAGGGCCGGGCCTGGAAGGTTTGGGTGCGCCGACCGGTTGGGCGAGCGCGGGACGGAGGTTCCGACACCCTCGGCCTGCTGCTCGCCGTGCTGGTCACCGCCGCCGGCGTGTCCGACGGTGTCGCCGGCCTGCCCCTGCTGACCCAGGTTGCTGCGACTCATCCGACCATCACCAAGACCTGGGCCGACAGCGCCTACTGCACCACCGTCATCGAAAGCGACACCGCCCGATTCCAGCTGGTGCCCTCGCCGGCCAAGGTGCTGAACGTGCCCATCCCGGCCGCGCGCAAGCCGGGATCGGCCTGGGTGGAGCTGCCCCCGCCCGGCCGACACCGGAACCGGGTCGGCTGGGCATGTGCGCGTCGGGTATGCCATGCCTCCACCGTCCGCCGCCTGTCAAGGTGCGCGAGCGCGACCTGGACGGGCCGGCAGCAGACTTGTGCCGGCCCGCGTTCCGGTCAGCTGTTCTTCGTCAGACGCGGTGCCGTTTTCCACACGAGCGCAGTGACAAGCAGCATGAGGAACATCGGTAGCAGCAGTATCGGCCCGGTCGTGACCGAGAGGGCGCCGAGCCGTCCGGCGAGGATGGTCGGGATGAGCAGGAGCGTGTTGTTGACCGCGTGCACGAGGACGGCGACCTCAAGTCCTCCCGTGGCCTGGACCATCACGGCGAAACAGACCCCGGCGAGGGTGTAGTAGGCCAGTGTCCAGCCATCGGCGGAGCCGTGGATCGCGGCGAACTGCAGCCCGGTGATCGCGGTAGCCATGATCATGGCGACTGCGGGACGGCGGAAGCGGGCGCCGATGGCGCGGAAGATCAGACCGCGGAAGAGGTACTCCTCGCCGGCTGACTGCATGGGCACGATGATCAACGCGACAACCGAGAGCGAGATCGTGGTCACGGCCGGTTCGATCGCGCCGGCCGGCATGAGAAGCTGTAGCGCCACCATATAGATGACACACAGCGGGACAATGAACACCGCGGCCCGCCCGAGAACTCGCCATCGGAAGCCTCCCTCGATCGAGGAGAGACGACGCGGGCGCTGGCCATAGATCGCCCATTGCAGCATCCCCGAGACCGGGATCAGTGCGGCAAGCAGAAGGTTCCCTGCGATCCAGAAACCGATCGTGAACGAGGGATTCTCAGGGTCGAACGGTGTCACGCCAAGGAGATGATCCAGTGCGATCCCGGCCGGGGCCGCCGCGACGAACAGCATGGCGAGCATCACCCCGAGCCCGGCAAGTACGGCCGCGATCGTGCGCCAGGGCTGTGGGCGGTCACGCAGTCCATGCACGTACGACGACGGTGCGTCCGGACTCGCCCCGTGCTGCAGGGCACCGTGGTCGGCCGCTGTCGTGTTGCTCACTGTCTCCTCCAGGGTCTTCGCCCTCTTCGCATCGGTTGCGCGAGATGGCCTTGACCTCATTCGAAACTACGACGTAGCGTCGGGGTCAAGTCGACAGGCATGAGACAGGCGAGAGAGCCGATCCGCGCGCACGGTGGCGACCGTTACGCTCACCCTCCTGTCACGATCGGCACCGCCCTCGGGGTCGCTTTAGCCGACGTCGTACACGCTGTACGGCATGCGAGTGCTGTTGGTCGAGGACGAGAAGCGGCTGACCGAACTGCTGCGCAGTGGCCTGGGCGAGGAGGGCTTCGCGGTCGACGTCGCTCACAACGGGAACGAGGGCCTGTGGATGGCGACCGAGAACCGGTGCGACGCCATCGTGCTCCACGTGATGTTGCCCATGCTCAACGGGTACAACGTGGGTCGGCGCCTTCGCGAGGCCGGGAACTGGACGCCGATCCTGATGCTCACCGCGAAGGACGGAGAGTACGCCGAGGCCGGCGCCCTGGACATGGGCGCCGACGACTTCGTGTCCAAGCCGTTCTCATACAAGGAGCGTCGCCGCGCGCGGCGGAAGGTCGAAGGGCGCGTGCCTGCGCGCCGAAGTGATACCCCTTCACGGAGGGCAGCGGCAGGCGGACACGGTGTCGGCCACCGCGCCGGCCCGTCCCTGCTCAGTGCGCCAGCAGGTCGTCCAGTTCGGCCGCGAAGAAACGGGCGGGGTCGAATCCCATTCCGGTGAAGTGGCCGGCGAGTTCCAGGGACAGGACACCGTGCAGCCGGGTCCAGAAGCTCAGGGCCCGGCGCAGGACCGCGGGCGGGGCGGGATGGCCGCCCGCCCAGTCGCGGTGGTCTGCCAGGTGTGCGTCGAACGGCGTCGCGGGACTGTCCGACGGCAGCGCCGTACAGGCGTCGAGCAGGATCATCATGGTCTCGGATGAGATGAGCGTGATGTCGTCGGGCGCGTGGTAGCCGGGGACGGGGGTGCCGTAGATGAGGAGGTACCGCTGGGGGTCCTCCAGCGCCCAGGCGCGCAGGGTGTGCGCCAGCACGGCCAGGTCGGCACCTGCGGCGGAGGCCGAGCGGAGAGTGTCGGCGAGGCTTCGGTAGGCATCCCTGATGAGCTCGGTGATCAGCTCGTCGCGGCCGGCGTAGTAGCGGTAGAGCGCGGGCCCGCTCATGCCCATCTGCTTGGCGATCGCATTGAGGGAGAGCGCGGACGCTCCCGTCGTGGCGATCTGCTCCCACGCGCGTTCCTTGATCTCCGCACGCACAAGAGTCCGGTAGCGCTCGCGGGGGGTCTTCGTCTCCGCCATGACCTGCCACCTTCCCCGCCCGTGAAGCTACACCTTGAAGCTTTAGTTAGAGGGTACCACGAACCCTATTGACACTCCCTCTTAGTGTAGTTATAGCATCTAACATAAGCATTAGGGCTTAGTTAATCGTGGGTGCGCGGCGCGGGTTCGCAGCCGTGCACTCGGCAGACGAAGGGAAAACGCCATGACGACCACGTCCGTGTCACTCGCCCGCACCGGCCGGCGCACTCCGATGGCGGTGACCATCTCCTCCTGGGCGGTCCCCGTCATGGTGCTCGGCCAGTTCGCCCTGCTGGCCATCGTCCCGGTCGCGATCGCGCTGGTCGGCGCGCTCCGCCACGCCCGCGACCGGACGGTTCGCTGGGCGGCCGCGCTTCTCGCCGTCACGTACGCGATCCCGCTCGTCGTATGGCTGACCCGGCCCGACGGTGCGCCGAGCCTGTCCAAGGACATTCACCCCGCCTTCGTCGGGTTGATCGTCGCCGCGTCCGCCGCACTCATCGTGGCCATCCTTCGAGCCGGCCGACGCTGAAGGAGCGTGCCGCCATGTCCCTTGCACCGAACGTGCTCCTCCCCATGGCAATGAGTTGAAGCCTCCAATGAACACGAAGGCAAGTAACCAACGCCGGAGCGCAGCGGAGGTCGATATGAACGCCGAAGGACTCGTCGAGGTCGTCCTACCGGGCAAGGTCGAGCCGGAAGGGCTGCAGATCCGGCACGGAGACGTTCCCGCCGCAGGCCCGGGCCAGGTCGTCATCCGAATGGAGGCGACGGGCGTCTCCTTCACTCCCCCCTGGCCAGCGTGACATCTCCGAACTCCAGTTAGAAGCTCTCATGATTGCTATTGCCCCTCATTCTCGTTGCGTTATAGCCTCTAACTCCAGCGAGAGCACTAACTCGCAGTGTGCCGACCAAGGAACAAGGAGAAGAGTCGTGATCGACACCAACCCGTCCGCCTCGCCGAACCCGCGGACCCCAACCAGCACCGCACGATCCCCTCGCCGCCAGGCCCGGCTGCGCTCCGCTCTGCTCGTGATCCCGCTGGCCGCCGCCGGGCTCCTCGGCGCCGCCGCCGCACCGGCTCATGCCGCCACCGCCGGCCAGAGCGCGACCTCCGGCCACGCCACTCCTCCGGATTCGCTGACCTGCGGGGGCGAGGGCATCGATCCCACTGCCAAGCTCCACTACCGGACCGAGACCTTCATCAAGGCGCCGCTGAGCACCGTCTGGAATCTGCACACCGACGTGGAAGGGTGGCCCTCCTGGCAGGCACCCGTCACCAGCATGAAGCGGCTGGACCCGGGAGCGCTGCGAAAGGGTTCGCGGTTCCGGTGGACCACTCCGGCGCCCGCCACGCCCACGACCCCCGCCACAACCCTGGTCATCACCTCCACCGTCCAGCAGATCAAGCACAACCGGTGCATTCGTTGGACCGGGCCCGCGATCGGCAAAGGACTGCGCATCGACGAGGGCATCCACGTCTGGAACTTCATCAAGGTCAAGGGCGGTGTCCTCGTCCGCACCGAGGAGAGCTGGACCGGCGACCAGATCGAGGCCGATCCGGCCACCTCCATCAAATACCTCGCACCAGGTCTCGACGCCTGGCTGGCCGATCTCAAAGCCGCCGCCGAAGCCCGCTCCTACCACCACTGAGCCAAACGACCGACCCGGCCAGTGCCGCCGACGTCCATCGCCGGTACATCCACCCGACCGAGCAGCGAGGCAAAAGCCGCGTCCGCCGCCTTTGCCTCACCCACGACAGTCGAGTCCGCATAGCCGCCTCAGCGGATTCCCAGCTCAAGTCCTATGTGACGGGTTTTGAAGCGGTACGGTCGCCCAGGCGACCGGCTGATCCCACGTCGACGGTCCCGCTCTCCCCTCGCCAGTTCATTCGCGGCGTTGCCCACACCTGTCCGGCAGGGGAGTGAGTGAAGGCCGGCCCAGCCGCCTGCCGAGGCGCTGGGCCGGGGCCTCGATCAGCCGGTGGGTCAGGTAGCAGAGCGGCAACAGCGCGAGGAAGAAGAGCGGAAGGTTCGGGCTCACCCGCAGCAGGAGCGGGTGGAGCAGGTAGAGGGAGAAGCTGATCACCCCGAGGTGGGCGAGCCACCGGGGGAACGACCTGTGCCGCAGCGCGAACGCGCCGCCGAAGAAGGCGGCGGCCAGCAAAAGCGCGGGTGCCCAACCAGGATCGTCCTTGGCGAGGACCCCGCAGGCCAGGACCGTCAGCACGGCGGCGATGGCGGCGGGCCATCGGATCGTCCCCTGCTCGGCACGGTAGACGGCCGTACCGGCGAACATCATGGCCGGCACGATCAGGCCCTGCCAGGCACCGATCCTGCTGCCCAGGACCACCAGCGCCAGCCCGAGCAGGCCGCCCGTCACCGCGGCGGCCGTGCGCGCCCCGCCGCGCGCGGCCGCCGACACCACGATGACCACGATGACCGCGACGCCGAGGAGCGCGGCGACCAGGTCGGCGCGGCCACCGATGACCGGACGGGGCAGCAGGAGTCCGAGAGGTACCGCCGACACCGCCAGGACGATCGCGACCGCCGCCGACCGGTGCGCCTGCCGCACGGTGAACAGCCCGACCGCCATCAGGTAGAACGCCATCTCGTAGGAGAGCGTCCACATCACGTCGATGACGGCGGGCACGCCGAGCAACTCCTGCAGCATCGTCAGGTTCCCCAGGGCGACGAGCGGCGCCGGGCGGGCGCTCACGCCCGGGTGGAGGGCGAACGCACCGGCGTAGGCGAGCAGCAGCGCCAGGCCGAGCGCGGCGAGCAGCAGGGGCAGGAGGCGGAATGCCCGGCCGACCCAGAAGACCCGCGGGTCGCCGCGCCGCTCCAGGGAGGCGGGGATGATATAGCCGCTGACCAGGAAGAACACGAAGACGCCCCAGGTGCCGACGTCGATCCTGCGGTCCACCTCGGCCCAGAGGTCCGGGATGAAGGTCCACCCGGAGTGGTGCAGCGCGACGGCCAGCGCGGCGGGTCCCCGCAGGGCGTCCAGCCAGGCCAGCCGGGAGGGAGTCGGGGCCATTCGCCCGACTTTAGGCGATAGAAACTAGTTCTCGGGTGCCGCCCGGTCCGCGGTGTCAACAGCCCGGTGAACCGGCCCGCCTCCCCGTGGACGGGCGTCACTGCTTGCGGCGGTCCGGCGCGGGCACTCCCAGGAGCAGCTCGCGGACGGCGTTCCAGGTCCGGTGGAGAGCCGCCTCGACCTCGGGAGACCTGTCCCCGAGGATGCGGGCCCAGGCGCCCCGGTCCCCGGGCAGGACGCTGGCACCGGCCCGCAGCCCGGTGCCGGCGAGCACCGCGTGCATCGTGTCGGCCACGACCTGCGCGGGCTGCGCGGCGGTGACGACGTACAGGGAGGACAGCAGTCCGAATCCGGCCATCACCGCGGGTCCGGTCACCGGCCGTTCCCCCGGCACCAGGCGGAGCGGGTCGGCGAAGAGCAGCCGTGCCGAGGTGTCACGCACCTCGACGTCGCTGCAGTACGCCGTGTACGCGTGCCGCTCCCCCCGCGCCAGCCTGCCGGCCATCAGCGTCTCGCCCAGCACCACCGTCGCGTCCGCCGCGACGGTGACACGGAGCCGCTGGTAGTAGCGCGAGCCGGCGAACGGGATCGTGGTGTCCGGCAGGTACTCCAGGTAGCCGCCCGGCCCCGCGGTGAGGTTGACGAGCTGGGTGGCGTAGTCCTGTTCCATCCGGTAGATCCGGGTGGCGGCCTGGGTGGTCAGGTGGACGGACGAGCCCTCGCCGCAGGAGACGTCGACGCGGTAGCGGTCGCCCTGGAGAACGCCGCCGCCGGACGACATGAACATGAGGTAGGGCATGTCCGGGCGCTCGGGGTCGTAGTACAGCGGGCGGGCGATCTGCAGCGGCGTCTTCTGGTAGTGACCGGTCAGCTCGGTCCGCCCGCCGACCCGCTCGAACGCCAGGTGCAGGACCCCGACCTTGCCGGGACTGCCGACCGGCAGCATGTCCAGGTCGGCGGCATGGCGCGCCACCGAGCCCGGCAGCCACTCCGGCTGGTAGCGCTCCGGGACCAGATGGTCGATCACCGCCCCGGGGCGCACATCGCCTCCAGCCGCGCCTCGATGAAGTCGGCGACCTCGGTGACACCGGTGCCGGCCAGGCAGTCGGTCAGCACGACCGGCCCCGCCCCGCGCACCGTGTGCGCGTCCCGTTCCATCACCGACAGGTCGGTGCGCACGTACCGGGCGATGTCGATCTTGTTGATGACCAGCAGGTCGGAGTCCGTGGTGCCCGGGCCGCGCTTGCGCGGCATCTTGTCGCCCGCGGCGGTGTCCAGGACGAAGATGTAGACATCGGCGAGCACCGGGCTGAAGGTGAGCGTCAGGTTGTCGCCGCCGCTCTCGAACAGCAGCATGTCGATGTCGGGGAACCGGTCGAGCAGCTCGGCCGCCGCCGCCAGGTTCATGCTCGGATCGTCACGGACCGCGGTGTGCGGGCAGGACCCCGTCTCGACCCCGACGATCCGCTCGGAGTCGAGCACCCCGGCCATCGTGCGGCGGACGTGTTCGGCGTCCTCGTGTGTGTAGATGTCGTTGGTGATCACGCCGGGGCTGTGCCCCCTGGCGATCAGGATGGGGACCAGCATCTCGATCAGGGCCGTCTTGCCGGATCCGACGGGCCCCCCGATACCGACCTTGAACACCTTCCGCGGTTCCATCTCGTGCCCTTTCAGGTGATGAACAGACGGGCCGCCGCCCGCTCGTGCGCGGCCGAGACCGTGTCGGCGACGGGTACCGAGCCGTTCAGGTCCATGGGGTCCTCGGCGGCGAGCGCCGCCCGCGCGACCCGGGCGAGGTCCGGCCGGACCTCGCCCAGAATCCGCTGGGCCCGGCGGAAGTCGGTGCGGCCCAGCCGCACCGCCGCCGCCGTCCAGCCCGCGGCGAAGGCGTACAGGTCACCGGCCACCGCGTGCGCGACGGGCACGCCCATGCCCGCGTGGATCACGCCGACCACGACCGCGTGGTTGCCCGGCGCGGCCCTCTCCGCCACCAGGGCCGCCAGCCGGGCCGCCTCCGGCGAGGCGAACGCCCACACCGCCGTGTCGAGGACCTGCCGACCGGTCCTGACCGAGGCGGAGCGCTGCTCGCGGTTGAGTTTGATCGCGTGCAGCCGCTGGTCGACCTCGACCAGCCGGTCCCAGTCGCCCGCTCCGGCGGCGCGGTGCGCCAGCACCAGGGCCGTCGCGTCCCCCGGCCCCACCGAGTTGTACAGCAGGTCGATCAGCAGGCCACGCAGGTCCGCCGATCCGGTCGCCCCGAGCTGGACGTACCCCTCCAGCCCGTGCGAGAGCGTGTACAGCCCGCTCGGGAAGCCGGAGTCGGTGAGCTGCAACTGGGCGAGCAGCGGGCCCAGCTCGGTCAGGCTCATCAAATGAAGTAGAGCCGGTTCAGCGGCAGCTTGGCGGCCGGTTCGATGCTGACCGGCTTGCCGTTCACCGAGACCTTGTAGGTCTCCGGATCGACCATGATGTCGGCCAGCGTCGAGTTGCGCAGCATGTGGCGCTTGTCGACGGTCCGGCACTGGCGTACGCCCCGGATGGTCCGGCCCAGGCCGAGCCGCTCGGGCACGCCCGCGTCGATCCCGGCCTGCGACATGAAGGTGACGCAGGTCTCCTTCAGCGCGGCGCCGAAGGCTCCGAACGTCGGCCGGTAGTAGACCGGCTGCGGCGTCGGCAGGGACGCGTTCGGGTCGCCCATCTGGGCCCAGCTGATCATGCCGCCCTTGACGATCAGGTAGGGCTTGGCCGCGAAGGAGTGCACCTGCCAGAGCACGATGTCGGCCAGCTTCCCGTCCTCCAGCGAGCCGATCGTGTCGGCCATCCCGCAGGTGCGGGCCGGGTTGATGGTCAGCTTTGCCAGGTAGCGCAGCACCCGGAAGTTGTCGTTGCGCGCGGAGTCCTCCGGCAGCGCCCCCCGCTTGTCCTTGCAGTGGTGGGCGATCTGGAAGGTGCGGGTGAAGGACTCGCCCACCCGGCCCATCGCCTGCGAGTCCGACCCGATCATGCTGATGATGCCCAGGTCGTGCAGGACGGTCTCGGCGGAGATGGTCTCGGCGCGCACCCGGCTCTCCGCGAACGCCACGTCCTCGGGGACGTCGTAGCTGAGGTGGTGGCAGACCATCGTCATGTCCAGCAACTCGTCCACCGAGTTGGCGGTGTAGGGCAGCGTCGGGTTCGTGGAGGCCGGCAGCACGTTGGGCTCCCCGGTCACCCGCAGGATGTCGGGGGCGTGCCCGCCGCCCGCGCCCTCGGAGTGGTACGTGTGGATCGCGCGGCCGTTGATCGCGCTGATGGTGTCCTCGACGAACCCGGCCTCGTTCAGCGTGTCGGTGTGGATGGTTATCTGGATGTCGTACTCGTCGGCGACGGACAGCGAGCAGTCGATGACGGCGGGCGTGGTTCCCCAGTCCTCGTGCACCTTCAGCCCGCAGGCACCCGCCCTGATCTGCTCCTCCAGAGAGGCCGGCAGGCTGCTGTTCCCCTTTCCGTACACCCCGATGTTGATCGGAATGGCCTCGTACGCCTGCAGGATGCGGGCGATGTTCCACGGTCCCGGGGTGCAGGTGGTGCCACGGGTTCCGTCGGCGGGACCGGTTCCCCCGCCGACCAGGGTGGTGATCCCGTTGCTCAGCGCGTTCTGCGCCTGCTGCGGGGAGATGAAGTGGACGTGGGTGTCGATCGCGCCGGCGGTGGCGATGAGGTTCTCGCCGGAGATCACCTCGGTGCCCACCCCCAGGATGAGCCTCCGGTCGACCCCGTTCTGGGTGTGCGGGTTGCCCGCCTTGCCGATCCCGACGATCTTGCCGTTCTTGATACCGATGTCGCCCTTGACGATGCCCAGGACCGGGTCGATGATCACCGCGTTGGTGATCACCACGTCCAGGGCGACCGTGGCGTTCCGCGAGGCGGGATCGGCCGACATCCCGTCGCGGGCCGTCTTGCCGCCCCCGTACTGCACCTCGTCCCCGTAGTGCCCCTCGGTGTGGTCCTTCTCCACCTCGACGACGAGGTTGGTGTCCCCGAGGCGGATCCGGTCCCCCACCGTGGGGCCGTACATGGTCGCGTACTGCTTACGACTGATCGTGGTCATCGGGATTCAGCCCTTCTTCGCGGAGCCTGAGGAGCCGTTCTTCTTTGACGAAGCCGCCGCGGACCCACCCGGCTCGTCGAGATAACCGCGTTCGCGCATTCTTTTCAGCGCCTTGCGATGCGCCTCGTGCGAGCGAACGCTTCCGTTGAGCAGTCCACCGAAGCCGACGATCCGCAGGCCCCCGCCGTACTCGACCAGCTTTACTTCCTTGGTGTCTCCGGGTTCGAACCGGACGGCGGTGCCGGCCGGAATGTCAAGGCGCTTGCCGAACGCCTTGTCGCGGTCGAACCTCAGCGCGCGGTTGGCCTCGAAGAAATGGAAGTGCGAGCCCACCTGAACGGCCCGGTCACCGGTGTTGTGCACGGTCAGCTTCACCCTGGGCTGACCGGCGTTCAGCTCGATCTGTCCCTCGCCGTAGATGTAGACGTCGTCATCCGACATGGGATGTCGCCCCCCTCAGGTTCGCCACCGCCCGGAAGCCGTGGTGATGGTCGTCGTGGTCATCGTCGTGGTCGTGGCGATGTCCGGCCGCCGCGGACGACGGTCCGCCGAGCCGCAGGAGCGCGCGTTCCCCGGGCATCACTTCCCGCCGACGGGATCGTGACAGGAGACCAGCTTGGTGCCGTCGTCGAAGACGGCCTCGACCTGTATCAGCTTCAGCATCCCGCGTACGCCCGGCAGCACGTCGTTGGGCCCGACCACCTGCTTGCCCAGTTCCATGCACTCGGCGACCGTCTTGCCGTCCCGCGCCGCCTCCACGATCGCCGAGCTGATCAGCGCCACCGTCTCGCCGTAGTTCAGCTTCAGCCCGCGCCTGCGGCGCTGCTCGGCCATCTGGGCGACGAGGAAAATGAGCAGCTTGTCCATCTCGCGTGGTGTGAGATTCATCGGGGTCCTTTCTCCGCACGGCTATCCGGCGCGCTGGATTTTCGTGAACATCGGGATGGCCGCCAGGAACACCCAGGTCACCAGGACGAACGGCCAGGTGAGGGTGTGGCCGCCGGTAACGGCGAACAGGTTGCCGATACCGGCGGTCAGCGCCGCCGCGGACACCACGCCGATCACCGCGTAGACCGCGCTCACCCGGTTCACCAGCATGAACGTGCCCCACAGCGCGAGCCCGGCCAGCACGGCGTTGTAGCCGTACAGGCCGGCCCCGAGATCGGCGGCCTGCGCGCCCAGCGCCCAGCCGGTGAGCAGGCCGACCAGGCTGGACAGGAGCGCCACCAGCCCGGTCACCCAGCCGGCCACGAACAGCCCGATCAGGAAGATCAGGCCGACGTACCACTGGTTCTGGAAGAACACCTGGCCGATGCCGCTGAGCGTGCCCCGCCAGAAGTCTTGCCAGCTCATCGCGGTGCCCGGAGCGGTGGCCGACGGCGGGGCCGAGCGCGCGTGCTCCGCCCAGATCCGGCTGAAGGACGGCCCGCCGATCACCATCACGCTGGTGACCACGCAGAAGGGCGCGGTGAAGGTCGGCAGATTGTACGGGGTGAGCAGCACGTTCAGCGCCGAGGTGAGCACGCTCCCGGCGATCGCCCCGGCGACGACCAGGAGCACGGTCATCCACCGGGCTTCCAGGTAGAGCACCAGGCTGACACCGATCAGCGTGCCGCAGAACCCCTCCAGCCCCACCGAGACCCGGTCCCAGGTGACGCCGAACAGGTACGCGGTGGCCGTGGCGACGAGCGTGCCCAGCAGGCCGAAGACGCCGAACCGCCAGCCGCCGACGAACAACGCGACGATGAAGATCAGGCCCGTCCACTGGTTGGGCTGGAGATCGACCTGCGCGACCCCCCGGGGGATCGTCAACAGGTACTCCAGCGCGCGGCGCCCCCCGGCAGGATGCTCACCTCCGGGTGAGCCCGACGGCGGAAACGCCGATGTCATAAACGTCGCCCTTCCCGCCACTGACGCGCATCCTGCCCATGAACGGCCATCAAAGGTGAATCCACAATGTGGGCACACAGCACTACTTTCCATGTGCCGAACCGGCAAAAATCAACCAAGGCCAGCATTCGGTCAAATATCAAAGGTGCTGAGGTTAACTCCCGACTTAGACGCCAACCATGTGAGCTAGGGCATCTCTGTCGGCAGGCGCGAAAAGAGCCGAAGGAGCAAAACAAGACGAAGGGGCCCATAATGTCAGTCGGAATGAGCAGCTGGATATCAAGCGGGCTGAACACCGGTGATTCGGCCTGGATGCTGACCAGCACCGCGATGGTGCTGCTGATGACTCCGGGGCTGGCCTTCTTTTATGGCGGCATGGTCCGTTCCAAGAATCTGCTGACAACGCTTTACATGAGTTTCATCTCGATCAGCCTGGTGACCATCATCTGGTTCGCCTACGGATACGGGCTGGCCTTCGGGAGGGACCTCGGTGGCGCCGGGCTCATCGGCTGGAGCGATTTCCGGTTCGCGAACATCACCCCCGAGACGCTGTACCAGCAGATCCCCACGTACGTCTTCGCACTGTTCCAGCTGACCTTCGCCATCATCACGGTCGCGCTGATCAGCGGCTCGATCGCGGGACGGGCCCGGTTCGGCCCATGGATGCTCTTCGGCGTCCTGTGGATGACCCTGGTCTACGCGCCGGTCGCCCACTGGGTGTTCTCCAACACCGGCTGGCTCAAGCAATGGGGCGTGCTGGACTTCGCCGGCGGGCTGGTCGTCGAGCTGAACTCGGGCATCTCCGGGCTGGCACTCGCGCTGGTGCTCGGGCCGGGTGTCGCCTTCCGGCGCAAGGACGCCCCGCAGCCCGCCAACATCCCTCTGGTCCTGCTCGGCCTGGCCCTGCTCTGGTTCGGCTGGTTCGGTTTCAACGCGGGCTCCGCGCTGACCGACGGCCCGCTGGCCGCCAGGGCGTTTCTCAGCACGATGATCGCGGGCTGCGCGGGGATGCTGACCTGGCGGCTGGTGGAGTGGATCCGCTTCCGGCACCTGACCAGGATGGGCTCGGCCAACGGCGTCCTGGCCGGACTGGTGGCCATCACCCCGTCCTGCGCGTTCGTCAACATCGAGGGCGCGCTCGTCGTCGGCATCGTCGCCGCCATCGTGTGTACGTACGCGGTCGAGATGAAGCTGGTCCTCGGCTACGACGACACGCTGGACGTGACCGGCTTCCACGGGGCCGGCGGCATCACCGGCATCCTGCTGCTCGGGTTCTTCGCCACCGGCGAGCTCGTCGGAACCCCCGGCCTCTTCTACGGCGGTTCGATCGCGCTGCTGGGCAAGCAGGTGGTCGGTGTCCTGGCCGTCGGTCTGTACAGCTTCATCGTCACGTTCATCATCGGAAAAGTGGTCGACAGGCTGTTCCGGATGCGAGCGACCGAGGAGGAGCAGCGCGCCGGCTCGGATGTGGGCTTTGCCGAGGGGTGAGCCCGGCGGTCACCATGACGAGTCGCCGCCATGACCCCTCACCGCCGATCGGACCGCCCTGTTCACGTCAGCTGGCGCGTCAGGCCCCAGCTGCGCCACGGTGAGGGCGAAAGACATCATCTGACCAGCCTGCAGGGGCTGGCCGCGTTGTCGCTCGACGCTCTCAGCTCGGTCGCCTACGGACCGGAGGCGATCGCGCTCATCCTGGTCGCCGCCGGTGGCGCCGCGATCGGTTACACGCTGCCGATCACCCTGGCCATCGTCGGGCTGCTCACCGTGCTGGTGATCTCCTACTGCCAGGTGATCGCCGCGTATCCGAACGGCGGCGGCTCCTACGCGGTGGCCAAGAACGATCTCGGCGAACGGGTGAGCCTGCTGGCCGCCGCGGCGCTCATCGTCGACTACGTGCTCACCGTGGCGGTCAGCCTCGCGGCCGGTGCCGCCAGCCTCGCCTCGGCCTTCCCCGCCCTGGCCCCGCATCTCCTGGCGATCTGCCTGCTGGGACTGGCCCTGCTGACCGTGGTGAACCTGTACGGCATCGCCGACAGCGCGCGGGTGCTGATGCTGCCCACCGCGCTGTTCGTGGTGAGCATCCTCGGCGTCGTGGTGCTGGGGCTGGCCCGCTCCCATCCGGCGGCCGTGGTGGGGACGCCCGTGCACGTCCCGGTGACCGACGCGCTGGGAGTGCTGCTGATCCTCAAGGCGTTCTCCTCCGGGTGCTCCGCGCTGACCGGCGTCGAGGCCATCGCCAACGGCGTGCCCATGTTCCGCGAGCCGCGGGTCGCGCGGGCACAACGGACCGAACTGCTGCTCGGCGCGCTGCTCGGGGTGATGCTGATCGGACTGGCGCTGCTCATCCACCGCGACCGGGTACAGCCCCGGCAGGACGTCACCGTCCTCGCCCAGCTGACCGCCGGCGCCTACGGCACGAGCTGGGCGTACTACGCGACCAACCTCGTGGTCATGCTCGCCCTGGCACTGGCCGCCAACACCAGCTTCGGCGGCCTGCCGGTCCTGCTGAGCCTGCTGGCCCGCGACAACCGCCTGCCCCACCTGTTCGCGCTGCGCACCGAGCGTCCCGTCCACAGGTACGGCGTCGTGGCCGTGGCAGTGGCGGCCGCCGTGATACTGATCGCGGTGGACGCGCGGACCCACAGGCTGATCCCGATGTTCGCCATCGGGGTGTTCATCGGCTTCACGATCAGCCAGATCGGCCTGGTCAGGCACTGGACGACCCTGCGCCCGCCCCGCCGGCTCGGCAGGACGCTGCTCAACGGCACCGGTGCCCTGCTGACCGCCGTCGCCACCCTGGTGCTGCTCACCACCAAGTTCCTGGAGGGCGCCTGGGTGGTCGTCATCGCCATCCCGCTGCTCATGCTGCTGTTCGCCCGCGTCGAGCGCTACTACACCGCGGTCGAAAAGCAGCTCGGGCTCGGGCGGACACCTGCCAAACCCACCCGGCCCGCGGCGGTCGCCGAGACCGGGAAAGTGATCATCATTCCGGTCTCGGACATCACCACCAAGACGGAACGGGCCGTCAGCGCGGGCCTGGCCCTCGGTGGCGAGGTGGTGGTCGTCGCGGTGCGTTTCACCGAGGAGGGGGTGGACGACCTGCGGACGCGGTGGAACCTGTGGGACCCGGGGGTCCGTCTTGAGATCCTCGGCAGCCCGCAGCACACCGTGGTCCGTCCCGTTCTCGACTACATCCGGCAGGTCGCCGACGACGGAAAATGGGTCGCCGTGCTCATTCCCACCGTCGAACCGCGGCACTTCCGCCACCGGGCCCTGCACAACCAGCGTGACCTTTTCCTGATGGTCAGGCTACGGGAGCACACGGATGTGCTCGTCTGCCTACTGCCCTTCCGAATCGGCATATAGACGACACCAGTGATTGAAGTGGCCTTTTATGCTATGCGTTACCTATGGACTGATTTGACTATCACGCCATAAGCTGATTTAAGTGTCACACTCGGCAGTTGGGTCGCCCGAATTGACATGATATTTCCGGCGAAAATGCCGGTCCTCCAGAAGCAATACCTAATCCTCCGCAAGCCAGCCGACTTTCTGATGGTCGCTTTGCCCTAAGCAGGAATGGCCGGTGCGAGCATCGCCAGAGAGGCAGAACCGATCATGACATCTGGGGGAAAAATGCTTCGAAAACTAATCCTGGCGCTGGCCCTGGTCACGGCGACCGGATCACCAGCCGCCACGACCACGGCCTGGGCGGACGAGGCGTCCGCCGCTCCGGCCGCACAGGCGGCCATCGCCGCCGCGCCGGCCGCGCAGAAGGCGGGGAAGTGCGACCCGGGATCGCCGTGCGCGGCGGTCAACTGCGGCCCCGGTCGCGTCTGCGTGCCCTCTCCCAAGCAGTGCTTCACCACGCCGTGCCCGCAGTACGACTGCGTGCCCATCTCCGGCACCGTCGGCCAGCCGTACTACCCGGGCTGGCACCCGCCGTACCCGGGCTGGCGGCCCCCATACCCAGGCTGGCGGCCTCCGTACCCGAACTCATACCCGGTCCCGCCGTACCCGGGCTGGCACCCGCCGTATCCGGGCTGGCGGCCCCCGTACCCGGGCTGGCGGCCTCCGTACCCGAACTCGTACCCGGTCCCGTGGCGGCCTCCGTACCCACAGCCACGACCTCCGTACCCGCAGCCATGGCCTCCCCGACCCCTCTAACGGACGACGGGCCGCTTCCTAGAGAAGCGGCCCGGCCGGAAACCTCTCGTCATTGACGGTGGCGGGTGCCATGCGGACCATGGCCGCATGGCGCCCGCCACCTCCGGCGGGAGCGCACCCACACTGTGCGAGGTAGAGCCGAGCAGGTCGAACCCGTGGCACAGGGGAAGGACGGGGACCGGCAATTGCCTTCTCTCGCGGTCGACGACGCCGGCAACGAGCTGACCGCCTTTCACCGCGGCGCCGAGGCCGTGCCTCCCGGCGACGCCCCGCTCCCTCTCGCCCTGGTCGCCCTGTGGTCTCGCGGCCGGTTGCTTCTGGTGTTCAACCGCTACCGCCAGAAGTGGGAACTACCGGGTGGAATGATCGATGCGGGAGAGACGCCACGCCAGGCCGCCGTGCGTGAACTCCACGAGGAGACCGGCTTCCACATCACCCGGCTGATCTTCTCCGGGTACGCCGAGTACGTCCTCGGACCCGAACGACGCACCGAGTACGCGGCCCTCTACCAGGCCGACGAAGCCGCGCCACACGGCGCGTTCACCCCCGACGACGAGATCGAGGACATCGTCTGGTGGCACGGGCAGGAACTCCCCGGCCGCGTGCAGAACCTCGACACCACGCTGGCAGCACTTTCCCGGCTGTGAGCTTTCCGCAGGAGCGTCAGTGATGAGCCAGGCGGTCGAAAAGGGTCTCAGCCGACCCTGGCACTCTGGCCTCCGTCGACCGGGAGCAGGACGCCGGTGATGAAGCGGGCCTCCTCCGAAGCGAGGAAGAGGGCCGCGTTGGCGATGTCCCATGCCGTACCCATGCCGCCCTTGAGCGGGACCCGCTGGTGGCGACGGGCCTCGTACTCCTCCCTCTCCTCCTTGTCCATGCCGTACTCCGTCGCGCCCAGGTCGACGCCGATCGGGGTGTCGATGAGGCCCGGCATGATGGCGTTGACCCGGATTCCGTAGCGGGCGTTCTCCAGGGCCATCTGCTGGGTCGCGGCGTTCATGGCCGCCTTGGACATCTTGTAGGTGATGGGCGGATTGCCGGGAGAGGGGTTTCCGGCGATGGCCGCGATGGAGGAGATGTTGGTGATCACACCACGCTCGGCGGCCCGCATCACGGGGAGCACCGCCCGGGCCATCAGCAGGATGCTGCCAGCGTTGATCATCATGTTCCGTGCCCAGTCGTCGGGCTCGACGGAGGTGGGAGAGCCGTCGCCGATGGCCACGCCCACGTTGTGGTGCACCACGTCGAGGCGGCCGAAGCTCTCGACGCAGGTGGCGACCGCGGTCGACCAGTCGTCGGCCACCGACACGTCCCCCTGGACGGTGACCGCGGTTCCGCCCTGCTCCTCGACCAATCCCGCCGTGACCAGCATCGAGTCCAGGTCACGGTCGATGAGGACGAGTCTGGCGCCCTCTCGGGCGAAGATCAGTGCCGTCGCCCTGCCGTTCCCGATCATCTGGCCGGGAATCTGTCCGGCCCCGGTGATGATCGCGGCGTACCCCTCCAGCCGGCCGGTCACGAGGCACCCGCCAGGCCGGGGTCGATCTCGACGCCGAAGATGTTCGGCGCCATCGCCGTCATCGTGTAGAAGCCGACGGTCATCGGCACCCGGTCACCTCCCACGGCCAGCCCGTCGAGCAGGCGTCGTGCCTGCTCGCCCCTTTCGCCCTCGGGCAACGGCGGAATACGTGTCGTCATGCCGTTACTCGTGAGTGTGTTCTGGTGAGCGCGCCCCCAAACAGCCCACGCCTTACGACATGAGCGTTCTCCCTTTCGGGAGTTCCCGCTTCACCGCCAACCGCCCGGCCTTACGGCCTGGTCTCACATCGGCTCCACGAGCGTTCAACGTCTCCCGCAACTCTGGGCGACATGACCGCGAGCACGATCAACACCCCAGGAAAGCGAAACCCTTGCCGGCTACGACAAGACCACGACCAACCGACCGCACCACTACCCTGAGTACGCAGAGCATAACAGAACGTACTCACGACCGAGCGGTTATCAGCCCTTCGATTGATCGTGGCGCTGATTCCCCCGAGCGTGTGCGGAGAACGATGAAGAGCATCCCCAGACACTGGAATCCAATTCGGAGATCCCGTGATCACGTCGAGCACCGGTCGGCGATGACAGCCCTCGCGGCAGGGGCAACGGCGCGTTGAAAGGCGCGCCCCCGCCGGTCACATCTCACACGGTGATGACGACCTTGCCGCGCGCGTGCCCCTTCTCCAGATACCGGATGGCCTCGGGAACCTCGCCCAGCGGGTACGTCCTGTCGATGACCGGCGTGATCTTGCCCGCCTCGATCAGCTCCCTCAGCAGCCGAAGGTCCTCCGCATGCGGCATCGAGAAGAGCCCGCGCAGCCGCTGCCCCACGAACGGTGCGAGCATGAGCGCCCGGAGCTGGCGATCGTTACCTCCGATCCACCGCCCTCCCCGCTCGCCTCCGACGATGACGAGGGTTCCCCGGGGAGTGAGGGCACGCCGGAGGTGTGACAGCGGGCGGTTCCCGGCGGTGTCGAGAATGAGGTCGTAGTGGCGCGCCCGGTCCGCGAAGTCCTCGCGGGTGTAGTCGATGACGTCGTCGGCGCCGATCGATCGGACCAGGTCCGCCTTGGTCGTGCCGCACACGCCGGTGACCTCCGCGCCGAACGCCTTGGCCAGCTGCACCGCGAACGTCCCCACGCCTCCCCCCGCACCGATGATCAGGACCTTCTGTCCCGGCTGCACCCTCCCCGCCTCGCGAAGACCCTTCAGGGCGGTGCAGGCCGAGACCGGAACGGCCGCCGCCTGCTCGAAGGTGAGGTTCGCCGGCTTCGGCGCGAAGCTGTCCTGCCGGGCGGAGGCGTACTCGGCGAAGGCTCCGTCGCAGGTGCCGAACACCTCGTCACCCGGTTTGAACCGGGTCACGTTCCCGCCGACCGCCTCGACGCGCCCCGCGACGTCCATCCCCCGGACCCGGACCTTGGGCCTGCGGAACCCGAAGCCCATGACGCGCGCCAGATACGGCAGACCTGTCATGAGATGCCAGACGCCCGGATCGACGGCGGCCGCGTGCACCCGTACGAGCAGGTCGTCGTCCCCCATCACCGGCCTGTCGATCTCCCTGAGTTCCAGGACGTCGGGGGAGCCGTACCTGTCCTGGACGATTGCCTTCACCGTGTCCCTCCTTCACTGTCCGCGTACTGGAAGACATCGTCGAGCGAGACGTCGAACACCCGGGCGATCTGAAAGGCCATCTCCAGCGAGGGCGAGTAGCGGGCCTGCTCGATGGCGATGACGGTCTGGCGGGTCACGCCGATGCGGTCCGCCAGCTCCGCCTGCGTCATCTCTCCGTGCGCGAACCGGAGGGCGCGGATCGTGTTGGTGACCCTGGTCGGCTTCACCACGGCCAGAAGCCCCGGCGGTAGGCGAAGATCTTCGCGATGGATCCGACGACCGCGGACAGGACGAACATCAGATAGACGACGTTGGCGATCCAGAAGTGGTCCAGCTCGGCCAGCGACATGCCGAGCGCCGCCACCCCGCCGATGACGACGAACGACTGGCCGGTGTACTCGCCGAATCTGTAGATCTCCCGGTCACGCTGGTCCTTCTTGCCGGCGTCCTTGGGTGAGGCGATCGCGACCGCGATGCGCAGCACGATCGACACCACGATCGCGGCACCGATGCTCCACAGCATCGTCGACACGTACGGGACCTCGGTGAGCGGGACACCGTCCGCTCGCCCCAGAACGAGGACGAGGTAGGCCGCGTACCCGCACACCGCGACCACGCCCATGATCCAGGCGCTCTTCTCTTCGGATGACATGCCTCAAATGTAAGGCAAAGCCAACATCGTGTCTAGTTTTCTTAACATCGCTCCGCGGCGGCCACCCCGAGGACACGAACGCCGTGCCCTCGTCCGGGCGCAGCAGCCCGACGGCCATGGCCGGCGCGGTCGTCTTCCCCGCTCCGTTCGGGCCGACGCTCGACCGGAGGCGGCGGGAGATCAGCGGTTGCGGCTCGCCAGGAAGCGGTGCCACTGCGGCGAGGTCCGGGCGAGCAGGCGCAGGGAGGCCGGGACCGTGGGCCGCGGGTCGTTGTCGCCGAGACGGAGGGTGGTCAGCGCGGTGAGGTCCGGGAACCATTCGGGGACCTCCGCCAGCCGGTTGCCGCGCAGATCGAGCTCGGTCAGCGCGGTGAGGTTCCGCAGCGGCTCGGGAAGCTCGGTCAGCCGGTTGTCGTGCAGGTCGAGCTTGGTCAGGCCGGTGAGGTCGCCCAGCGACCCGGGGAGCTCGGCCAGTTCGTTGCCCCACAGGTAGAGCCAGGGGATACCAGTGAGGTTACCGATCGACTTCGGCAGGCTCGTCAGCCGGTTGTCCCACAGGCCGATCCTGGTGAGCGCGGTGAGGTCGCCCAGCCACTCGGGAAGCTCGGTCAGCCGGTTGTCCTGCAGTTCGAGCCTGGTAAGCGCGGTGAGGGCGCGCATCGACTCCGGCAGGCTGGTCAGCCGGTTGGTTTGCAGCTCCAGCTCGGTGAGCGCGGTGAGGTTGCCGAGCCAGTCGGGAACCTCCTCCATGTGGTTGTAACCGAGGCGGAGCTCGGTGAGCGCGGTGAGATTGCCCAGTGACTCGGGAAGGCCGACGGGCGGCCGGCAGTGCGTCACGCCGAACGAGGTGAGCGCGGTGAGGTCGCCCACCCAGTCGGGAATGTCGAACGGCTCCCAGCCGCCGCTCAGGGAGAGCCTGGTGAGAGCGGTGAGCTTTCGCAAGGAGTCGGGAAGCCCGGTCAGCCGGAGGCCGAACAGGGAGAGGCCGGTGAGAGAGGTCAACTCGCCGAGCCACTCGGGAATCCGAGCCAGCTTGTTGTGGCCGAGGTCGAGTTCGGTGAGGGCGGTCAGGTTCACCAGCCGTTCGGGGAGCCCGGCGAGGTTGTTGTAGGACAGGCGGAGCCGGGTGAGACCGGTGAGGTCGCTCAGCCATTCGGGAAGCTCGGTCAGCTCGTTGAAGGTCAGGTCGAGCTCGCGCAGCTGCGTCAGATCCCTCATCCGCTCGGGCAGCTCCGTCAGCTTCAGCCCGCTCAGGCTGAGCGTGGGCGCCCCTTCCCGCCCGCACCTGTTGATCCGGGTCAGGGCGGCCTTCGAACCGTTCTTGACCGCCATTGAGAGATCCCCTTTCCGAGGCGAACGAAATGATCGGGGTGACCTGGGCGGCTCACCGGCGAGAAGCCTAGGGACGGGCACTTGCGGATGGCTTGTGTCCATCTCTCCGAGCCGCACCGAACCCTTCGTGCTCCGCGCGGACCAGGCTCGGGTCGCGTCCGACCGGCACGTGCTTGAGGTCCCAGCACTGCGAAGCCCGCAAAAGCCACAGTTCGGCGCGGTGTTGGGGCGCGGGAAGAAAGGCATCCCGGCGTTACTCATTCCGGAGGAGCAATCACATCACCGGCGGTCCACCCCGACCCGGTCATCCGCCGGGATGAGCCGTGCCGTACGGTCCTGGGCTGACCCGGTGTCAACATCCGCGCTTCCTGCTCCAGGTTCTTACAACCGCCGGCTCCGGGTACGCCGGGCCGGTCACACCGCCGCCGTCGAGTGGGCAAGCGCGCCGCCGACCCATCGGGGTGCGCCGGGCCGGGACCATGCCCGTTGGATGGTCCGGTGGTCGATCACGGCGATGCCCTCTCGCTGAAGGAGTTCGCGGGCCTTTGGCGACGTGTCGCAGTTGACGATGAGCATCCGGGCATCGGGCGGGAAACCCGGCAGCTCACTCGACTGAACCGAGAACATGGCGGGCTCGAAGGCAGGTCTGTCCATTGACGACCCCGGGGCCCAGGATCGGTCTCACCGTTAATGGCTGTACCGCCGCTACCTGACCTCGGTAGCATCCCGACCGGCGCTGCCCCGGCGCTTCGCAACATGAGGGAGCGAGAACGGTCATGGGCTTCGGTGAAATCCGCGAAGCGAGCTTCCAGTCGACGTCGACAGGCACCCGCGTCGACTACCGCGTTCTCACGCCGCCGTCCTGGCGAGACGGCGAGCGGCTGCCACTGATTCTGCACCTGCACGGCGCGATGTCATCCTCCGCGTCGCTCGATATGGCCAAGCCGCTCTACGACGACGGCTGGACACGCGACGAGCTGCCTCGGGCCGTCGTCGCCTGCCCGAGCACGCCGACCCACGGCGGCTTCTACATCGACCATCCCGACGGCCCGTCCTGGGAAACACTCGTCGCCGACGAGTTCCCGCAGCACCTCGCGAAGGAGCACGGGCCTCTCGCCCCGGAGACGGCGGTCATCGGCGCCTCGATGGGCGGATACGGCGCCCTCAAACTGGGCTTCCGGCACCCTGAACGCTACCGGGCCGTCGCCGCGCTCTCACCGGCGATCTTCCCTGGCGAACGGATGGACGAGGTGCCCGACGAGAACCTTCCCGGCGTGTTGCGCGACCTGCACCTGACCATGGGCGCGGGAGCGAACGACCCGGCCGCCTACGCGCACAACAGTGTCTACGGCCGGCTCCGTGCCAATGTCGACGATCTGCGTCGCCACCGGCCTGCCATCCTGGTCGACTGCGGCGGCGCCGACGAGTTCCGGCTGCAGGACGGATCCGAATACCTGCACCGGTTGCTGTGGGACCTCGATGTGGCCCACGACTATCGGGTGATGGCGAACGCGGGCCATGTCGGACCGGCCGCGGTCCTCAGGCAGGCGGACGCGCTGCGCTTCATCGGCCGCGCGCTGAGCAGTCCGCCGACGCACTGACCGAATGCCTTCACCGTCTACACCTATGGCCGTCGCGGCCGGGGCGAGAGCTCCGACACCATGCCGTACGCGGTCGCCCGCGAGGTCGAGGACCTCCAAGCCCTCATCACGCGGGCCGGTGGCGAGGCATACGTCCACGCTGTCTGCTCCGGTGCGGCTCTCACCCTGGCGACCGCGGCGGCCGGCCCCGGCATCACCAGGCCGGCGTTCTACGAACCGCCGTTCATGGCCGAGGTCGGAGACGACACTCGGACCAGAACCACGACGTGGCCCCGGACGCGATCGTCCCCGTACTCGTCGAGTGCTTCGGCGCCTGACCGTGCGGTCCCCGGCCCAGGGCTCCCCGGCGGCGATCGGGAATCCGCGCTACAGCGGCACCGTCGCCCCGGCCTACCCCTCGGCGACCGGCCGGTAGGTGCACACGTGCACGCCCTTGTCGCTGATGACCGTGGAGGCCAGTTCGAACGTGCGCGACACGCCGTCGTCGGGGAAGATCGTCTTTCCGCCACCGAGAAGCACCGGCGTGATCATGAGTCGGAGCTCGTCGACCAGGCCCTCGCTCAGCAGGGTGCGCGCGAGCGTGGGGCTCCCCATCACCACCAGATCGCCGCCGTCGCTCTCGTGCAGCTTCCTGATGTCGGCGACGGCCTCGTCGCCGGGGATGCGGGTGGTGTTGTTCCAGGTCAGCTCGTCGTCGCCCAGCGTCTTGGACACGACGTACTTCGGAATGGAGTTCATCCGGTCGGCGAACGGGTCGCCGGCCCGCTCGGGCCACGCCGCGGCCATCGTCTGCCAGGTGCGGCGCCCGAACAGCAGTGCCCCGGCCTTGGCCACCGCGTCGTCGAAGGCGCCGCCCATCACTTCAGCATCGAAGAACGGGTGCGACCAGCCGCCGTGGGCGAAGCCACCGTCGGTGTCCTCGTCGGGTCCGCCCGGCGCCTGCACGACGCCGTCCAAGCTCATGAACTCAATGATCACGATGCGCATGGGACTGGCTCCTCCGGGGTTGCGTTGCCGGCTTCCGGCGCCGCTGATCTGGTCGCGGCGCGAGGGATGAAGGTGTTACCTGACGGGCTGACCGGGACCGGCCGGTCAGCCGAAGTGCTCGGCCATCCAGGTGTCCCACGCGGACTGCTCGTCACGGCCCGCGAAGTTCTGGTGACCGAGCACGAGGGCGTCGCCGCGGTCGGTACCGGAGTGGATGAACCGGTACAGGCCCTCGTCCGTCCGAACGCCCAGGTTGACGGGCAGGTTCGCGTAGTAGACGACCCCGGCGGAGCCGTCCGGGAGACGGACGTCGTCGCCCTCGGCGACGTCCTGCGTGACGCCCAGTTCCTGGGTGACGGTCTTCCAGACGGCGTCCGGGCCGCCCACTCCGGGCCGGAAGGCCGTGGTGACCGATGGGGTGCGGCCGATGAAGTGCGCGAGGTACTGCTTGAGGGTCTCCTGGTAGATGGGCCAGCCGGCCTGCATCGCCTCGAACTCGGTCTCCCAGTCGTCGCCGAGCATGCCACTCTGCACGATCCGCAGCACGGTCGTGCCGCCGCCACGCCCCTCGATGAGGTATTCGAGCGCCATGAACCGGCCGTCGGGGGCCGGCGCGCCGCGGGTCGCCAGGCGGGCGCCCGGCTCGTAGGCGGTGATCGTGGCCTGCTCGGTGTGGCCCAGCATGGTCAGGTTCGCCGGGCCGCCCTCGGCGGTGCCTATCTCGGTGCGTCCCATGAACCAGGAGTCGACGCCCGGCCCGGTCGCGATCGCGTCCCAGACCTGCTCGGGCGTGGCGCTGAGCTCGATCTCCTGGCTCAGCTCGAACGGGTGCGTCATCGGGTTTCCTTCATGCTCGGGTGGACGGCGACGACGATCCGGTGGTCGCGGCCGTGCTCGGCGGACTGGTCGTGGTACTTGGACACCAGGGTCGTGACGGCCCCGGCAAGCTCCTGGGCGAACGCGGCCCGGTCGGCGGCCGAGGCGAAGCGCACCTCGGTGTCGATCGCGAAGGTCGCGACGCGTTTGCGCGCCTTGGCGGCGCCGGCGATGAGCGCCCCGACGTCGCGGACCAGCCGGGCCGCGACGGCCAGCAGCCAGCCGGCCGACAACTGGTCGGGAGAGCGGGCCGGGTCGGGCTCGACGGACGCCAGCGCGGCCGGGGAGATCACGTAGGAGGCCGCGGTCGCGCGCATGATGCGCTCGTTGACGTTGCCCTTGCGTCGCTCCTCGATCATCTCGACGAGCCCGTGCGCCTCAAGCGTCTTGAGGTGGTAGTTGACCTTCTGCCGAGGCAGGCCGACCTTGGTGGCCAGCATGGTCGCGGAGGCGGGCTCGCTCAGCTCGGCCAGCAGCCGGGCCCGGATGGGGTCCAGCGAGACCTCGGCGGCGGCCGGATCCTCGATCACGGCGATGTCCTGCATGACCACAGGCTATGACCGACAAATTAACTTGTCAAGGAAGTCTTATTTATCGGCACACCGGTCTTGCCGGGCTCGGGTCCCGGCGAGCCCCCTACCGAGGTCAGGGCAGGACCGCGCCGGGCCCTCTCCCGGAACCCGCCGGCTCCGTACGCGCCGAAGGTTGGATCGCACCTACCCGACCCCCGCCCGCGAGAGGCGACAGGCGGCCAAAAGTGCGCCGGTTCCGGTCCTGGTATTCGCCATGCCGGTGTACGTGCCACGGTGAGCCTTCGGGTGCGAGATAGCCTGACGTGGTGGGCGTCACCTCTGGTAGCTACACGTTGGGACCCGAGTCCGGCCGGCTCATCGTCAATACGACCCGTACCGGGCTGGGCGCGAAGGCCGGCCATGACCTCACCATCGAGGTCACCCGTTGGCACGGCGATGCCACGATCGACGTCGCCGATCCGGCCGGCTCCTCGGTGACCGTCGAAGTCGACGCAGGGTCGTTCGAGGTCCGGGAGGGAACCGGTGGCATCAAGCCGCTCACGGACTCCGATCGTCGGGAGATCAAGAAGAACCTTCAGGAGAAGGTCCTGCACGTTGAGCGTCACCCGGCGATCACGTTCCGATCGACACGGATCAGCGGAACAGCGGAGTCGTTTCGCGTCGAGGGCGATCTCACCATCGTCGGCGTCACCCGGCCCGTCACGCTCCAGGGCCTGCTGACCGAGGACCGCGTACGCGGCTCGGCGACCATCGTGCAGACCCGGTGGGGCATCCGGCCCTACTCAGCGTTCTTCGGCACACTCAAACTCAGCGACGACGTCGAGGTACGGTTCGACGCCGGTCTCTCCCCGGGGCGATGACTCCGAGCACGCGAGCCCGATGGCCCGGTCTTCAGCCCTTGATCGAGATCGTCCACGGGTGCCGGTGAGGCCTCACCCCGACGCCGACTTCCCGGGTTCGGGTCTGGGCGAGCCGGTGGGAATCGCTGCCGCCCTCGATACCGGGCCGGACGGTCAGGACGCGGCGCTCAAGGTGTGCGGAACCAGGAGACAGTGACAGCCGGGGTCAAGATGCAGCGATAGGTGACGGCACACCTGTCTTGCTTTATGGCGAGAAGATGAATGAAAGCTGAATTGTCAGCGCATCATGGATGCCTCACTTCGCCCTGTCGTCATATCTCACATAATTCAATATAGAACGCTGTTTTATCGCTATATGGGGCAAGCTTTCGAGGGATCACATGAAGCGTTGGATCGGCGTCGGGCTGGCACTGCTCCTCGGCGCCGCCATAGTGGCGGCGATCGTGGTGGGCAACCGTGGCGGCGGCGCGGAGACGCGGGAGCTCACCCTGGTCCGCGGGGTGATCGGATCGGAGAAGAAACCGTTCTTCGACGATCGGCGGGTGCGGGCGGTCTTCGCCGGACACGGCCTCCGGGTGGAGGTCGACACCGCCGGATCACGCCAGATCGCCGCCTCGGTGGATCTCAAGAAGTACGATTTCGCGTTCCCGTCCAGCGCTCCGGCGGCCGAGAAGATCAAACGTGACCAGGGCGCCACCCGCACGTTCGCGCCGTTCTCCTCCCCCATGGCGATCGCCACCTTCAAGCCGATCGAGGACGTGCTCGCCAAGGCGGGCGTCGTGCGGAACTCCGGCCTGGGCTACCCGGTGTTCGATATCAAGAAATATCTGGATCTGGTGGCCAAGGGCACCCGGTGGGACCGGCTGCCGGGCAACACCGCCTACCCGGCGCGTAAGCGCGTCCTGCTCACCACCACCGACATCCGCACCTCCAACTCCGCGGCGATGTACCTCTCGATCGCCGGCTACGTGGCCAACGGCGACGACGTGATCACCTCGAACGCGCAGGGCTCCAAGGTCGCCGGAGCCGTCGCCCCCCTCTTCCTCGACCAGGGATACTCCGAGACCTCCACCGAGTCCCCGTTCGAGGACTACCTGGCTCTGGGGATGGGGAAGACACCCATGGTCATGATCTACGAGGCGCAGTACGCCTCGCGCCTCTTCGCGGGGGACGGCTTGATCCGCCCCGACATGCGGCTGCTCTACCCCTCGCCCACGGTCCTCAGCAAGCACACGCTCGTACCGTTCGGCGCGCAGGGCACCGAGGTCGGCCGGCTCCTGCAGGAGGACCCGGAACTCGGGCGCCTCGCGGCCCTGTACGGCTTCCGCACCGCCGGCGCCAAGGCGTTCGACGACCTGGTGGCGAAGGCAGGGGCTCCGCTGCCGGCCGACCTGATCGACGTGGTGGAGCCGCCCGACTACGAACGGCTGGAGGGCATGATCACCGCGATCGACAGGCTCTACCGATCCGGCGTGGTTCCCTCCCCCACCCCCTGACCTCGCCTTCCCACCGCTTCGAGGAGAGACCACCGTGAGCGATCTCGTGCTCAGTCCGCCGGAACCCGTGGCCAAGGTGCCCGTGGAGAAGGCGGCCACCATGCTGCCGGTACCGGAGGAGCGCGGCGCCGAACTGGCGGAGAAGGCAGGTGGCTTCGCCGAGGAGCTGAGCGGCCTGGACCCGCGGTCGCCGGAGTTCACCCGCAAGGTGCACGACATCACCTCCATGGGTGACTCGGAGATCCGGGCCTCCTCCCAGGTGGCGAACCGCATGCTGAAGCGTCCGGTGGCCGCACTGGCGTCCGCCAGGGGCGAGGGCAGGGACGCGCAGGCGGCGGTGGCCGGGCAGCTGACCGCGCTGCGCCGGACGATCGTCGACCTCGACCCCAAGCAGGCGTCCACCCCGGCCAAGAAGCTGCTGGGACTGATCCCGTTCGGCGATAAACTGCGCGACTATTTCGCGAAGTACCAGTCGGCGCAACGGCACATCGACGACATCATCCGCGCCCTCAAATCTGGGCAGGACGAGCTGCGCAAGGACAACGCGGCCATCGAGGGCGAGAAGACCAACCTGTGGGAGTCGATGAAGCGCCTGCAGGAGTACGCCCTGCTCGCCGCCGCCCTCGACTCCGCGGTGGAAGACAAGATCATGCATGTCGAGGCGGCCGACCCGGAGAAGGCCACCGCCCTCCGCTCGGACGCGTTGTTCGGCATCCGGCAGAAGCACCAGGACCTGCTGACCCAGCTCGCGGTGTCCGCCCAGGGTTACCTCGCGCTGGATCTGATCCGCAAGAACAACCTTGAACTGATCAAGGGCGTGGACCGGGCGACCACGACGACGATCGCCGCGCTGCGCACGGCCGTGACCGTGGCGCAGGCCCTCGCCAACCAGAAGCTCGTGCTCGACCAGATCACGGCGCTGAACACCACCACCTCCGACCTGATCGTGGCGACCAGCGAGATGCTGCGTACCCAGGCGGCCGACATCCAGACCCAGGCGGCGTCCACCACGGTCGACATGGACGCGCTACGCAAGGCGTTCGACAACATCTACACCACCATGGACATGATCGACACGTTCAAGGCCAAGGCCGTGGAGAACATGGCGATCACCGTGGACAGCCTGACCGTCGAACTCGACCATGCGCGCACCTACCTGGAACGCTCTCGGCACGGCGACGAACAGGCGCTCCCGCGATGAGAGCACGAACGGGTTCTCGCCCGATCAGGCGGGCGCTCGCCGCGCTGACCCTGCTGGTGGCCTCGGCCGCGTGCGGCGGGACCGACACGCCGGCCACCCCCGTGGACGGTCCCGACGTGCTCCGCGTCCTCGCGGGAAGCGAGATCGGCGACCTGGAACCGCTGCTCAAGCGGGCCCGGGACGCGATCGGCGTGCGGGTCGCGCTGTCGTACGCCGGAACGCTCGACGGAGCCGACCAGGTGGCGAGCGGCGGCGCGGACGGGCAGTACGACGCGACGTGGTTCTCCTCCAACCGCTACCTGTCACTGATCGACGGGGCGACCGCGCGGCTCTCGACCCAGACCAAGGTCATGGTCTCGCCCGTACTGCTCGGGCTGAAGGCATCCAAGGCCCGCGAGCTCGGCTGGGACCGCAAACCCGTCACCTGGAACGACATCGCCTCAGCCGCGCGCGCCCGCGAGTTCACCTTCGGCATGACCAGCCCCGCGGCGTCCAACTCCGGGTTCTCCGCGCTGGTCGGTGTGACGGCGGCGCTCTCCGACGCCGGGGAGGCGCTGGACAAGGCCCAGATCGACGCGGCGACGCCCAGGCTGAAGGAGTTCTTCTCGGCGCAGACGCTCACCTCCGGCTCCTCCGGCTGGCTCGCGGACGCGTACGCCAGGCAGGGCGAGGTGGACGGGCTCGTCAACTACGAGTCCGTGCTGCTGGGCCTCAACGCCTCCGGCAGGCTCTCCGAGCCGCTCACGCTGATCTACCCGAGCGACGGGGTGGTGACGGCCGACTACCCGCTCACGCTGCTGAGCTCCGCGACACCGGACAAGAAGGAGCTGTACGGGAAGCTCGCCGCCTGGCTGCGCACCCCGGAGATCCAGCGGGAGGTCATGACCACGACCCACCGCCGGCCGATCGTCCCCGAGGTCGGGCCGGACCGGCGTTTCGGGTCCGCGTCACTGGTGGAGCTGCCCTTCCCCAACCGGCGCGACGCGGCCGACGAGCTGATCGGCGTCTACCTCAACCAGGTGCGCAGGCCGTCGCGGACGCTGTTCGTGCTGGACACCTCCGGTTCGATGGAGGGCGAACGGATCGACGCGCTCAAGCAGGCGCTGACCGCCCTGTCCGGCGCCGACACCTCCGTCAGCGGATCGTTCTCGCGCTTCCGCGACCGCGAGACGGTCACGATGATCCCGTTCAACACGACCCCCGGCACCCCGCAGACCTTCACGCTGCCCGACCGGAACCCCGAACCGGTGCTCCAGCGGATCCGCTCGTACAGCGAGGCGCTGCGGGCGCACGACGGCACGGCGATCTTCGACAGTCTGCGGGCCGCCTACGAGGAGGCCGGGTCGTCGGCATCGGAGGACTTCACCTCGATCGTGCTGATGACGGACGGCGACAACACCGACGGCAGCTCATACCACGACTTCGCCGGCTACTACGCGTCACTGCCCGTGAAGTTCCCGACCTTCGTCGTGCTCTTCGGCGACAGCGACGTCAACGAGATGAGGCAGATCGCCCAGCTCACCGGTGGGGCGACCTTCGACGCCCGGAAGGGGTCGCTGGCCGCGGCTTTCAAGGAGATCCGTGGCTACCAGTAGTCCTGGCGGCCGTATCCTCGCCTACGCCGGGTCGACCAGGAACATCGCCGGATGCGCCCTGGCACTCGTCGGGGTGGCCCTGGTCTTCCTCGACCTCGCCGGGACGTTCTGGCCCGTCGTGGTCGCCGGGTTGTACGGCGTCGGGGCGCTGCTGGCCCCGGCGGACCGGGTACGTCTCACGATCTCGCACGCGGAGGTGGAGTCCCGGCGGCTCCACGCCGACCTGGACACCCTGCTGGCCAAGATCGGCGGGAACCGGTTCCCCGACGACGTGGTGACGAGAGTCGGCGTGCTCGCCGAGGTGGTGCGCGACATCCTCCGGCGGGCGGACGCGCTCACCTTCGCACCCGACCACCTGCACATCGTGTCGCAGACGATCAGGGACTACCTGCCGTCCAGCCTGGAGACGTACGCGAACCTGCCCCGCTCGTACGCGCTCACCCGGCGCGGCGAGCGGGAGCGCAGCGCCCACGAGGAGCTGCTCGCCCAGCTCGACCTGCTGGACACCCAGCTGCGCAAGGTGGCCGAGTCGGTCTACCGAGGCGACGAGCAGGCCCTGCGCGACCAGGGCAGGTTCCTCCAGGACCGGTTCGGCGGCTCCGGCCTGGACCTCTGACCGCCTGACGTCTCCGGCGACAGCCGCGGATCCGGCAGGTGCGGGCGTCGTACGAGGTCCGGTCAGGCCGGGCGCGGATATGTCGTGTCGATGAGGTCGCGCAGGAAGGCGTCGAGGTCGTCAAGCCCGTAGGCCTTGAGCACCTGCGGCGGTTGGGTGAGCAGGTAGGTCAGCGCGGTGCTGACGCACATGGTCACGATACCCGTTCGGCCAGGAAGTCCTCCCAGGTCCGCTTGCCCACAGTGGCCCCCTCAAGAGACAGGTTCTCGCCGGCCCGGTACGCGCGGCCCACCTTCCCCGGCATCCGGACCGGCATCATCAACCGGCGCCTGCCGCACGCCCGCAGGTATCCGCGGCTCAGCTCGGCCATCCCGTACACCTTCGGCCCGGCCAGGTCGGGCACCCGACCGGCCGGCCCGCCGAGCGTCAGCTCCACCAGCCGGGCCGCCACCTCGCGCGGATCGACCGGCTGGAACTGGAGCCCACCCGGAACCGGTATCACCGGCAGCTTCGCCATCGCCTGCACCACTTTCAAGGCCAGGTCATGGAACTGGGCGGCACGCAACGTCGTCCAGGGCAGGCCGGAGTCGGCCACGGCCCGCTCCGCGGCCAACTGGGTCCTGAAGTATCCCAACGGCATCCGGTCCGCCCCGATGACCGAGATGTACACCAGGTGCCGCACCCCGGCCCGGGAGGCGGCCCGCACCAGGTTCCGGGTAGCCTCGTCATCGCCCTTGGGGCCGCCCGCGAGGTGCAGGACGGTCTCGGCCCCGTCCACCGCGGACTCGACCCCCTCGCCCTTGAGCAGGTCGCCGGCCACGTACTCGATGCCGTCCCCGGGCTCGTGGCCGCGTCGGCTGAGCACCCGTACCTCGCAGCCGGCGTCCCGCAGGAGCGGTACGACGAGGCGTCCCAGCGTGCCCGTGCCGCCAGTGAGCAGGATGGGTGACGTCATGGCTTCTCCAAACTCGTTCGGTCCGGGAGTCGATCTCCCGGTCACATCGGCCGGCTTTCGCGGGTCTACCGCTGTGACACCTCATATGGAAGGAATGTGACTCGATGGACGAGCGCGAATGGCTGACGGAGCGTTTCGAGGAACACCGGACTCACCTGCGGGCGGTGGCCTACCGGATGCTCGGCTCGGTGAGCGAGGCTGATGACGCCGTTCAGGACGCCTGGCTGCGGCTCAGTCGCGCCGACACCGGCAGCGTGGAGAACCTCGGTGGATGGCTGACCACGGTGGTGGCGCGCGTGTGCCTGAACACGTTGCGCTCGCGCGAACGGCGCCGCGAGGACCCCCTCGACCTGCGCGTACCCGACCCGATCATCAGCCGTGAGAACGGGGTCGACCCCGAGCATGAGGCGCTGCTGGCCGACTCGGTCGGGCTGGCGCTCCTAGTGGTGCTTGAGACCCTGACACCGGCCGAGCGGCTCGCGTTCGTGCTGCACGACATGTTCGCCGTACCGTTCGAGGAGATCGCCCCGATGATCGAGCGGTCCCCGGCCGCGGCGAGGCAACTCGCGAGCCGCGGGCGCCGCCGGGTGCGGGGGCAGGCCCCGGCACCCGACCCCGACCTCACCCGCCAACGTGAGATCGTCGACGCGTTCTTCGCCGCCGCCCGCGACGGCGACTTCGACGCGCTCGTCGCCGTGCTCCATCCCGACGTCGTGCTGCGCTCCGACGGCGGCGTCGCGCGTGCCCGCCACACCGTGGTGATCTCCGGTGCGCGGACCGTGGCCGAACAGGCGCTCACCTTCGGGCGGCTCTCCCCGTTCGCACGCCCGGCGCTGATCAACGGATCCGCCGGAGTCGTGGTCACCGCCCAGGGCCGGCCGCTGTCCGTCATGGCCTTCACCGTCACGGACGGAAAGATCGTCTCGATCGAGGTACTGGCCGACCCCGAACGCCTCCACGAGCTCGACCTGACGGTCCTCGACAACTGAACCATCCGGTACGAAGGCGTCAGCCCCGGGACTCCCGGTTCCCTACAGGCCACCAACCCAAGTTGTCATCCGAGACGTCGGCATCACGCCCCAGGAGCCCGGCTCCACCAACTGGTACGCCGCAAGGGCGAAGGGAGAACCTCGCTGAACGCGAACGTCGCCGCGGGGCTCGACCGCGTGCGAGCGGCGGGCAGGCTGTCACGGGCACCTCATGAGAGATCTTCGTGCGGGTTCAGCGGCCGCGGAGCAGGCTCTCGGTGTAGGCGGCCAGGCGGGCGGCAGCGTCGGGGTCGAGGGTCTTCAGGGACTTCTCGACCGGCTTGCCCCGGTCGATCGCGCAAAGCGGATCCGCCGGCGGTCGATCGATCCACTGGACGATCGGCTGGACCGCGTCGGCCACCGGGCGGGCGAAGAATTTCGCGAGCAGTTTGAGCGATCCCCGGACCACTGGATTCGGGTGGCCGTCGACCCCGCTACGGGTGAATCCAGGGTGATAGAGAACGTAGCGCGCCTTACTCCCGGCCTGGTCGGCGAACATGACGCCCAGCAGGTCGTTCGCCCGGCCGGCTTGAAGCTGGGCACGCACCTGACCGTAGCGGCGCGTCAATTGGGGATCGTCCCAGTAGATCTGGCCCGCGGTGTTTCCGACACCGGCGACGTTGATGATCACTGGGTCGGGGCTGGCGTCGAGCAGCGGGCGCAATCGGTAGCTGAGCAGATAGCGGCTCAGGTAGTACAGGGCGAAAGTGGACTCCAGGCCATCCGCGGTCTCCCTGCGCTTCGGGTTCACCCGGTTGGCGAACAGCGCCAGCGCATCGACGGTGTCGTGTTCCTCGCCGATATGAGCGATCACCCGCTCGGTCTCAGCGATCGAGGACAGGTCCGCCCGCAAAAACCGCAGGTTCGGATGCCCGGCCTGATCGAGCAGAGCACGTCCCTTGGCCTCGTTGCTGCCGATCACGGTGACGTGGTCCCCCCTCGAAAGCCGTTCCAGGGCGGTCGCGCGGCCCATACCGTCGGTACCACCACTGATGATCACGGTCTTCGATGGTTGGCTCGGCACAGGGTCCTCCATAGGCTCGACAGCAACTGGTCCATCGTGAGCCGCCCCGCCGCAGACCGAAAGAAGGCAGTTTCATGTCCGGTACGAACACCGGTGTTCCCTCGGTACTCGCCCACGAGCTGCCTCGCCCGGTGCCGGCCGACGAGCTCGCCGCGTGCCCGGTCGGTGATGTGTTCCGGCGCATGGGCGACAAGTGGAGCATGCTGCTGGTGGTCCTGCTCGGGAGGCGCCCGCACCGGTACAACGAGTTGCACCGTGCCATTGAAGGCATCAGCCAGCGCATGCTGACCCGCACGCTGCGCGGCCTGGAAACCGACGGGCTGGTGCGGCGCGAGGTGCACCCGACCGTGCCGCCCAGCGTCGAGTACAGCCTGACCCCACTGGGGCGCACCCTGCTCCAACCGCTGTCGGCACTGGCGGACTGGGCGATGCTCCACGAGGCGGAGGTCAACGAGGTCCGATCCCGCCACCTCGGCACCTAGGACCTGCCCGAGCTCACGTTCGAGGTCGAACTCCTGAACGGCGGCACAACACCCCGGGCCCCTCGCCAGGGCCCGGGGGTGTTCTGACCGATCCGAACGAGACGGCCCAGGTCACCCGGGAGTCCCGGCACGCGACGACATCGCGCGCCCGTCAGCTCCGCTTCGGAGGGCGCGTGTGCATGGGCGCCGCGATGCGGTTCCACAGGTTGATCTGCGCCACCTGGGCGACCAGGTACCCTGCCTCCTCCGGCTTGAACGCGGCGGCCACCGCCTCCCAGACCTCGTCCGACACGCCGTCGGGCCGCTCCGTGGCGGCCTCGGCGTAGGCCAGCGCGGCTCGCTCGGCATCGGTGTACAGCTCCGACTCCCGCCAGGCGGACAGCTGGTAGATCCGATCCTGCTTCTCGCCGAGTCGCAGCGCCTCGTGGACGTGCATGTCGATGCAGAAGAGACAGCCGTTGATCTGCGAGCTACGGATCTTGACGAGCTCGCGGATCGTGGCGTCCAGCGGCCCCTTCAGTATCGCCTGCTCAGCCTGGATGAACGCCTTGTACATCTCGGGCGCCACCTCGGCGACGTTCAAACGTGACATCGTACTTCCGCCTTTCTCGATCTCTTCTCCGGTTCTCACCAGGGAGACGAGATGGCACCCGCCGATGTGACGACCTTTGCCAGAAAAAGTCAGCGCACCGGAGCGATGTGCATAAGCTTGTCCGGATTGAGCACCCGCCGGATCGCCAGGATCCGGCCGTCGGCCGCGACGTCGAAGGTATCGACCAGGACGATCCGCTTGTCTCGGTACGCCACCAGCGCGAGCTCCCCACCCACCTCGCGGGGAACGAGCGGGAAGAGCCCCCACCGCCCGGCCACCCGGGACAGCACCATGGCGATCCGCTCACCACCGGAAATGACCTTGCGCGCGGCGGAGACCTTGCCGCCGCCGTCGGTGACGTACACCGCGTCGGGATGCAGGAGCTCGACCAGGGCCTTCAGGTCGCTCGCCTCGTACGCGGCGCGGAACACCGCGAGCACCCGCTCGCGCTCCGGGCGACTCGCGCGTGGCTGCTGCTTCGTCGCGGCCACCCGGCGCCGCGCCCGTGAGGCGAGTTGGCGGCCGGCCGCGGGAGTGACGCCGAGCACCCGGGCGATGCGATCGAAGGGCACCTCGAAGACGTCGTGCAGCACGAACGCGACTCGCTCGGGCGGCGTGAGCCGATCCATCACGACGAGCATCGCCATGCTCACCGACTCGTCGACGAGCACCGGCTCGGCGGCGTCCGGGCCGGTCAGCAACGGCTCGGGCAGCCACGGGCCGACGTACGTCTCACGCCGCACCCGTGCCGACCGGAGGATGTCGTAGGACCTGCGGGCGGCGACCGTCACCAGCCAGGCCCGCAGATCCTCGACCCCGGACAGGTCGGCACCGGCCGCGCGCAGCCAGACGTCCTGCGCCACGTCCTCGGCGTCGCCGGCACTACCGAGCAGTCGATAAGCCGCCCCGAACACCGCCGGCCGGTGCTCGGCCCACTCTTCCTCGGTCACACGCAGACGCTACAAGCAGCGCCGCCTACCTGCGTATCCGTTGCCCGGGCCCCGAGACAGTCGCCCGGAGTGGTTCATCTGCGGCCTCGTCGGGTGAGCGCGTTACCGGCCACGCCTATCGCGAAGCCGAGGGCGATCATCAAGGCGTAGCTGTAGATCTCGTAGCCCTCGGGGGCGAGGAATCGGAGGAAGCCCATGAAATGGATCCAGCCGAACCACTCGTGCAGAAGGCCGCTCCCGCCGCCGGCGACGAGGATGAAGCAGAGCAGACCCGCCAGGGACGCCAGCGGGGACTTCGGGTTGGTGGAGGTCATGACCCCACGGTAGGCAGATGACGCCCGGCGCGGAATCGGGCTTAGGACGGTCGTGCGGTAACCAAAGTTGGCCGCCGACGATCGAGGGGGTGTACTTAAGTATCCGGCCGCACGGATTCCTGCTCGCGGGGCATGCGCCGTATCCACCGCACCCCCCGGTACTGGGCCGCCGACCTGGGACGGTCGAGCGGCGGGCAGGGTTGACCGGCCCGGCGATGAGGGGATGTGACCGGCTCATCGCGTGACTCGCTAGCCTAAGGCTCGATGAACCGTTTCACGACGTCGAGAGGTGAGTTCGAGCTCACCCGCTTCCCCGAGGATCCCCGCGACCCGTTTCGCGCCTGGGACGCCGCCGACGAATACCTGCTGCGGCACCTCGACGACGAACAGGTGGATCTGTCGGGCACCGTGGTCGTGCTGGGCGACCGGTGGGGCGCCCTGGTCACCGCGCTCGCCGATCACCATCCCGTGCAGATCACCGACTCCTTCCTCGGCAGGCAGGCGACCCTGGCGAACCTGGAGCGCAACAAGGTCGCCGGGAACGTCGCCGGGAACACGGTAGGGCTCCGCACGACCAGGGACGCGCCTCCGGACCGGATCGACGTGCTGCTCATCCGAGTGCCCAAGAGCCTCGCACTCCTTGAGGACCAGCTGCACCGCCTCGCACCGCACCTGCACTCCGGCACGGTGGTCGTCGGCGCCGGGATGGTCACCGAGATCCACACCTCGACGCTGCAACTGTTCGAACGGATCCTCGGGCCGACCAGGACGTCGCTGGCGGCGAAGAAGGCACGGCTCATCTTCTGCGCACCGGACCCCGGGCTTCCCCGGAGCGACAACCCGTGGCCGCGAAGCTACCCGCTGCCCACCGGTGTCGGAGCCGTCTCGGGTCTGACCGTCACCAACCACGCGGGCGTCTTCTGCGCCGACCGCCTGGACGTCGGCACCCGCTTCTTCCTGAAGAGTCTGCCGCAGCGCCGTGGGCGCGAACATGTCGTGGACCTGGGCTGCGGCAACGGGGTGGTCGGGCTCGCCGCCGCACTGGGCAACAGCGAGGCCCAGGTGACGTTCATCGACGAGTCCTATCAGGCGCTGGCCTCGGCGGAGGCCACCTTCCGGGCGAACATGGCGGCGGGCACCACCGCGGAGTTCCTGGCGGCCGACGGCCTGTCAGGCGTACCCGCCGGGACGGTGGACCTGGTGCTGAACAACCCGCCGTTCCACACGCACCGCGCGACGACCGACGCGACGGCCTGGCGCATGTTCAACGGCTCCCGCGCCGCGCTGCGCCGCGGCGGCGAGCTGTGGGTGGTCGGCAACCGGCACCTCGGCTACCACGCGAAGCTCCGCCGGCTCTTCGGCAACTGCGAGGTCGCCGCGAGCGACCCCAGGTTCGTCGTGCTGCGAGCCGTCAAGCGCTGACCGCACACCCACCGTCCCCCACTCCGACATGCTCACCGGAAGGCTGCGGCGCTGCGCTCGGCCCAGGCGGCGAAGGTGCCCGGCGTCCGGCCCAGGACACGTTCGACATCGGGGCTCACCCGCTGCTCGCCCTCGGTCGGTTCGCCCAGGATGGCCAGAGTGCCCTCGACCACGGGCAGCGGCATGAACCGCGCCATCAGCCTGTGGGCCTCCTCACGGGTCTGTTCGGTGAAGTGGACCGGTTCGCCCAGTGCGGCCGCGATCGCCGCCGCCCGCTCGCGCGGGGTGGTCGGTGCGGGACCGGTCAGGGTGTAGACGGCGCTCAGGTGAGCGTCCTGGCCCAGGACGGCGGCGGCGACCGCGGCCACATCGTCGGGATCGATGAAGGGCAGGCCGACGTCACCGAACGGCGCTGCGACCTCCCGCCGGGTGCGGATCGACTCGGCCCAGGCGAAGGCGTTGGTGGCCATCCCGCCCGACCGCAGGACCGTCCAGCCGAGCCCGGACTCCCGCACGGCCGCCTCGAACAGGCCTGGGTGCCGGTACGCCTCCGGGCGGGTCCCCGCGCCCTGCGAGGACAGCAGCACCACCTTGCGGATCCCCGCGGTCTTCGCCACCTCCAGGATGCCGTGCGGGTTCTCGCCCGCCACCAGCAGGAACAGCGCCTCCGCCCCGTCGAACGCGACCCGCAGACCGGCCGGCTCGGCCAGGTCGGCGGCCACCGCCCGCACCCCCGGCGGCACGTCGGCGCCGGTGATGTGCCGGGCTACGGCCGTCACCGGCACCTGAGCCTCGGTGAGCATCCGCACCAGCGCCCGCCCGACGTTCCCGGTCGCACCCGTTACCACGATCATGTCTATCTCCCCGGCTCAGAAGTCAGTTAGTTGGCTGACTAACTTTGTCGAGTGAGACGTTAGCACAGCCCGGCCATCGGCTGTCTATAGTTAGTCGGGTGGCTAACTCAATGAATTCTCAGCACCCTCGGGCGAAGGCCGCCGGTAAGCGGCAGCGGCTGATGGCGGCCACCGCCCGGGTGCTGCATGAGCAGGGCGTGGAACGCACGACCATCGCCGACATCGCCCGCGCCGCCGATGTCCCGGCGGGCAACGTGTACTACTACTTCAAGACCAAGGACGAACTGGTCGAGGCCGCCCTCTCCGAGCACGCCAGACATCTGGAAGCCCTCACCGGCCGGCTCGACCAGCTCCCCGACCCGCGCGAACGCCTCAAGGGCCTCGTGGACACGTGGGTCGGTCAGCGCGACACCGCGGCCCGCTACGGCTGCCCCACCGGCACCCTTGCCGTCGAACTCGACAAGCGAACCGAGAGTGGCCTCGACGTCGCGGCGGGCCATGTCATCCGCCGGCTGCTGGACTGGGTGGAACAGCAGTACCGCCAGCTGGGCGTGGCCGATCCCGAGGGCCTCGCGCTGACGCTCGTCGGTGCCTACCAGGGCATGTCCCTGCTCTCCAATGCGCTGCGCGACCCGGAGATCATGACCCGAGAGGGAGCCCGCCTCGTTCGCGAGCTCGACAGCCTGGCGTGACGCACGCCGCCCCAAGGCCGAACTCCACGTCAGTGTCCGCTGGTGTAGCGGCCGGCGAGCTCGGCGCCGATCCGGGCCAGCTCGGCCTGGACGGAGTGCGGTTCGACCACCTCGATCATCGCGCCCCAGCCGGCCAGGTTCCGGGCGATGTCCAGCGGGGTCGGCGCGGCGAGGCGGACCCGGACACGCCCGTGGTCGAGCTCGGCGTCGATGTGGCAGTGCCGGCCGAAGTGCGTTCGCAGTACCGGCACGAACCTGGCCTCGATGAGCACGGTCGCCCAGGTGCGTGAACGCCGCTGCTCGACCTCGCCGACGACCTGCTGCCACGCGGTGGCGAGCGTGAAGTCCTCCGGGCGCTCGGCGGGCTGGTCGGTCGGCTCTGCCCCGGTGATCCGGTCGACCCGGAAGGTTCGCCGTCCTCGTTCGGTCCCGGCGAGCAGATACCAGATGTCGTCCTTGTCGACCAGGCCCCACGGGTCGACCAGCCGTTCGGTCCGCTCCCGGGCGCTGTTGGTGTAGGTCAGACGGATTTTTCGCCTGCGGATCACGGCGGTCTGCAGCAGGTCGACCAGCTCGGGCCGGTGGCGATCACGCTCACCCCACCGGGTGGGGTCGATCATCGTGGCGTCGGCGGCGGCCTCGGCGTCGGCCCGGAAGGTCTGCGGCAGCGCCCGCACGAGTTTGCGCAACGCCGCCTTGGCCTCACCCGAGACGGCCGCGGCCGGGCCGACGAGCAGGAACAGTGCCTGCGCCTCGGTTGCCGACAGGCCGCTGAGATCGGTGCGGGCGCCGCCGACGAGCGACCAGCCGCCGCCGCGTCCTGGCTGCGGGTACACCGGGATGCCGGCCGCGGACAGCGCCTCCAGATCGCGGCGAGCGGTGGCGACGGACACCTCCAGCTCGGCGGCCAGCTCGGCGGCGGTCACCCGGCCACGGGCCTGCATGAGCAGGAGGGTGGCGACGAGACGATCAGCACGCATGCCCCCAGTTTCTCCAACAAAGTGCTCAATTGGTGAGCACTTTGAGGTGGAGCATGGTGACTGTCACCGATCGAAAGAGGGAACCGCCGATGTTGCGAGGACTGGCCACCGTCAGCTTCTGGGCCGACGACCTGGAGGCGGCCAAGAAGTGGTACGTCGAACTGCTGGACGTCGAGCCGTACTTCGAGCGCCCGGGCAACGGGCAGCCTGCCGCCTACTACGAGTTCAGGATCGGCGACTACCAGGCCGAACTCGGCCTCATCGACCGGCGTTACGCCCCGCCGGGCGCGCCCGCCGCCCCAGGAGGCGCGATCGTCCACTGGCACGTCGACGACGTGCGGGCCACCCTGGACCGGCTGCTGTCCCTGGGGGCCACGCCGCACACACCACTCACCGAGTACGGCCCCGGTTTCGTCACCGCGTCCGTGGTCGACCCGTTCGGCAACGTGCTGGGCGTCATGTACAACCGGCACTACCTGGAGGTCCTGGGCCGATGATGCACTTCGCGAACGCCGGCCGGTGGGAGTCGTGGCTGGCCGAGCATCACGGGTCCGAGGGCGGTGTCTGGCTGAAGATCGCCAAGAAGGGATCGACCGAAACGTTGATCACGATCGAGCAGGCGCTGGAGGTCGCGCTGTGCTACGGCTGGATCGACAGCCACCGCAGGTCCTATGACAGGCACTGCTTCCTGCAACGGTACTCGCGCCGCCGCAAGGGCAGCCACTGGTCGCGAGTGAACGTCGAGCACGTGGAGGCGTTGGCCGCCGCCGGGCGGATGCGTCCGCCCGGCCTGGCGGAGGTCGCCGCCGCCCAGGCGGACGGCCGGTGGGCGACGGCCTAGGGAGAAATCTGACCTGACGCCGGGTGCCACGCGGCTGAAACCGACTGCAAAGTCGCCTGGTCGCGAGTTATGGAGCTACGAAAGACGGCCTAGCCCCTGGTGTGCGGCAGCCATATCGGCAAGGCATCCAACAGGGCGTCCCACCCCTCCGCCAGTGTCCACCACGCGCCCGCTGCGAGTGCGGCGCTCAGCAGGAGCACCATCACGACCAGCTTCACCAGAGCGCGCCCGGGGGACCGGGTGAAGTGCTGGAAAGTCATCACGGCGCCAGTAAAGCAAGCTGACGGGTGGCATACCAGTCCCGCCGGCACCCGCCACAACGAGACGCCGGTGGCGCCTTCCGGCATGAACTGTCGAGGTTGCATACATGATGTCGGACTGCGGGGGATCGCTTCCAGTCCTTGTGGCACCACAAATGTATACGGCACGCGCAGGACGGTGGTTCACCCCTGCGAAACAGCAGCGCTTTAAGCGACTTCGGCTATGCGCAGTAGAACCGACTCGGTCATTGGACGCCAATGGTCACGGACGGCCTTGGCCCGAAGGAGCCGGGGTGTTGGGCTCGCCTGGGAGGTGGCCGGGAAGGTCGGGTTCCTCCCCCAGCCACCACAGGGCTGACTCCTGCGGCCGGCGATCATCCTGGGGTTCACGCCCTCGCCGGAGGTCCGAAAGACGGCGAAGCGCGGGATAAAGACCACCCATGATTACCGTGGCGGTCACGACAATGAGCAAGCCGACGAGGAGCACCAGGCCGACGAGTATGAGCACTGCGTACACGAATTCGTAGGCGATCCAGAAGAGCACCTCTCCATAGGTGAAATCGAGGGAAAGCTCATCCGCTCCATCAGGAAGCAAAACCGCTCCTCATCATGCGCGCCGCAGGTGCACGGTGAGGGTATATCGGTCATGGGGGAAATGTCTTCCGGGTACGGTAACGCGGCCCCGGTACGGCGAGGGCAGCGAGCGTGCCGACTACAGCCGCCGTTCGGAACCGGTGCGTCCGGACGGCGGGCTGTCGGATGGAGGGTGAAAGTCCCCCGTCAGGGGCGCGGAGGGAGCGGGAAGCGGAGGGCCGCGGCTGTGACGTGGTCTTTCAGTTGGGTGTCGACGGCGACGTGTTCGACGGAGCCGCCTTCGTTGATGACCGTTTCGGTCAGCTCGTCGAGGACGTCGGGGACCTGACGCGTGGCGCCGCCGCAGAGCGGACAGGTCTGGCCGGAGCGGGCCAGCCAGCCGGATTCGTCGCAGAGCACGCCGGGGACCTCGGCACCGTCCTGGATGAGCAGGGTGTCGATCGCGGCGATGGTGCCGCCCCACAGGCATTCGTCGATCCCTAACGTGGCGTTGCCACCGACGGCGGCCTTCTCGAAGACCTCCTCGACCAGGCGGCGTTCCTCCTCACGTTCGTAGTCGGCGACGAGACGCTCGGCGCTCTCGCGGATGTCCTCGGACGTCGCCACCTTGCCCGTGTCGACGTTGAAGACGCCCGCGACCTTCGTGCGCAGCTGCTGCGGCAGGAAGTCCAGGAAGACGGTGACCTCGTTCTGCCGGCCGCCAACGACCAGCAGGTCGTAGTTCTCGGCGCGGAAGAGCCTGTCCAGCAGGCTCACGGTCTGGCGATAGTGACGTTTGACGAGGTCATCGGCCTTGTTGCGGACCGTGTACTCGGCGAGACCGGCCCAGCCGGCGTAGTCGGGCTTGCGGAGGACGCTCCCTTGCACCTCGCCGATCTCGCGCATCTCCGTCTGGTACAGCTCCCATGCGCGGGCCGCCCCCTTGTCGACGACCAGGACGCAGCAGCGGTGATACTCATCGAGCACCGCGAGCATGGGACGGACGTACGGAGTCTGGTCCACCACGACCTGGTCGCGCACCTTGCGCGGGAGCGACACGACCTCGAACAGGTCACCCTCGCTGCACGCGAACACCGCGACGGCACCGACCGTGCCCCGCCCGAGCTCCGGTATGCCCTCGATGCGTTTGATGTCCTGCCGCAACGAGAGCCGTGCCCGCCGGTCGAGCGACGGGTCCTCGGTGAGCGGGCGGATCTGGGTGATGAGGCTGTTCACCCGGGTACGGACGGCCTCGAACTCGTCAAAGCCCACAGCGACGTACATGGAGAGAACCGGCAGGCCGCCGCTATCGAAGCGGATGAGGCGGTCGACAGTGCCCTTGGTGATCATGCGATGTCCTCGTCATGGCGGTCGGATGCTTGAGCTTCGGGGAGTGGTCGTGGATGGCCACCGCGGATCAGGTCGGTCTCCGCCGGGTGCGGGCCATGTCGTACGTCCGCGAAGGGGTGACATACCGCGCTCGACGGCCTCGGCGAGGTCAGGCACGGCGCTGCGGTCAAGCCGCCATCGGCACATGTGGCGGGCGCGGGCGCGTGAAACTCCGCCGCCCACCGCCCCGTACCGGCCAGGCCGACCCTTATCGTCATGGAAGTCAATCTAGGATCCGCTAAGTAACGCGAAAGGCGAAGCCGGACAACGTGCCCGACAAGATGTCAGCGCAGCTCAGTACGGGTGGCGGCCTCGGTCTCCAGCGGGTAGGCGCCCGCCCGGCTCACCGCCGTGCCGGATCGCGCGACATCCGGATCAGCACCGCGAGACCCGCCACGAGCAGCAGCGACCAGCGGAGATGCGCCACCGTCCAGTCCTGCGGCCGGAGTGTGAACATCGCGACCGGCCCCGGCAGGGCGAACAGCAGCAGCCATCCGCCCGCCACACCGGGCGCCACCGCGATACCCGGCTCCCACATGCCGCGCCTCCTGGCCAGCGCGGCGGCGCCGGCCAGCCCCGCGACGAGCAGCCCCGCCAGTTCCACCGTTGACCACAGGATCCACACCGTCGGCATGCCCGGTGCCAGGACCAGCAGCGACACCCCCCAGGACGGAACGATCCAGACCAGTGCGAACCCCACGCGCAGCGCGGTCCGCGCCCCCAGCGGCAGCGGCACCGACGCCAGCACGTCGGCCGCCGCGTCGTCCAGCACGAACACCACGGCCAGCGTGACCAGCGCGGCGATCACTCGCAACGACCAGACCGCGCCCTTCCAGGTGAGCGGTTCGTCACGGGGCCAGGCCAGGACCGCACCGGTGAGCAGGAGCGCACCCAGCAGCGGCTGCCATCGGATCACCTTGCCGCTCAGCCGCGCCAGCAGGGCCGCCTGGGCCAGGCGGATTATGGAAGCTGCCCGATGCCGGTGAGCACCACGCAGAGCACCGCGACCGCCCCGGCCCCCAGCCAGAGCCCGCGCCGCGAGGTGTCCCTGAGCATCGCCAGCGCCCCCGCCCCGAGGGCGAGCGACAGCAGGTAGAGAGCGTGCGGACCCGTGTGCCCGGGGATGAACCCCGCCGGGGCGAGGTACGGTGCGGGCCCCCAGATCGTGAAGTCCAGGTAGAAGCCGAGCATGTACTGGCCCCCGTGGTCAAACATGATCTTGTTGAAGGCCGTCAGCGCCAGCATGACGAGCACCGACGCCCCCGGCCACGGCAGCCACCGGGCGACGGCCACCCCGAGCAGGCAGGCCCCCAGCACGTTCAGCGGCCCGGTGCCCAGCTCCGCCGGGGACGGAAAACGCTCCAGCTCATTGCCGGTGATCACGTATAGCCCGGCGAGCAGGGCCTGCGCCGTACAGGTCAGTGCGAACGGGCCGAGAGCGGCGAGACAGAGCGCGGCGGTGCGCCGCTCTCGGTCGCAGGGGACGACCGACAGCGCCTCCTCGGCCCGCCGCGCGGCGCCGGCGACCAGGTTCGCGGCGAAAAAGACCGGAACCCCCCAGAAGATGGTCATCTCCGAGGTCAGCGCGGCGAACGCGGGTCGCGGCCCCGCCCAGCCGTCCTGGACGACCCGCAGTGTCCACAGCGCCAGGCCCAGCAGGGTGAGCGGATGCCGCAGGAGCCGCCAGGCCTCGTTCAGGGCGAGCGACGGCACGACCCGCGGTCCGGAACCGGACACGTCCAGCACCTCGGCGGTCACACCGTCACCTCCGTCGTAGCATCTCCGAACAGCGGCGGGTAATTCGAACTCTCGTGGTCGCTCATCCGAGCCGGCCTCTCATTGATTTCACACCCGTCTGTCGCGCCTCAGTGCCCGGATGGTTCGCGAATTCGGAGATCCCGTCACCTCGTCTCGACCGGCTCGACAAGAGCCTGGATGGGGACGGCTGACGCCGGCGTACAGGAGCAGGACCGGTGTCGCTCTTCCGGACCATGCAGGATGCCGGCCATGCCGATCGACCAGACCAGCGAACAGACGGCGGCCGAGGTCAGGGCCCGGGGCGAGTATCTGCTCGTCCCGCCTCAGCCGCAGTAGCACCGACGAGTCGACCTGATCCGCGCCGACTCCGGCGGCGGCGTCCACGAGTTCTCCGGCCGGCCCGCGACAGCCGGGCCACCACCATGTCCACGATCGGCCAAGCAGCCCAAACGGGCCACCGGAGCGTCATGAACGATCCAGGCCAGGTATCCACACACGCGGTTCTTCACCGAATTCTGTTTCCATACCGCAGCGGCGATCGCCAGATAGGCAGCTACCCGCCGGCTCTCGGCCAGAGTATTTCCAACCCCATTTCCCACACTTAGTGGGTAGCATTCTTTAACGGCGCGGCTTCGGTCGGTGAACGTGCCCACACCGGCCCTCCATGGTGCGGACGATCTCATGTGCGACGTTAGCGGCGGACGGGCCACCAAGGACGCCATCCCGGGCGCCGAACTCTTGATCATCGACGGAATGGGCCACGATCCGCCCCGGACTCCGTGGTCCGAGATCACCTCGCGGATCGCCGATCTCGTCCAGCGCGTGGAGACGGTCGCGGTCAGCGACTCCACTGCTTCGTAGCAGCCGGTCTCACGGAGATCACCAGAATTCACGACTGGGAGCCACAACTAATTCGCGGTCAGCGACGGCTCGCGCTTCTCAGAAACGACAGGGATCGCTAGGCTTATATTTCGTTGCACGAAACATGTCAGGCCCAACAACGATCATCTGGCATGTTCTCCATACCGACGAATGATCAGGTTGCCGATGACCATTGGCGAGCCGGTTCCTCCCTCCATTGACGCGCGTGAAGCGCAGGGCGTGCAAATAGGCGACGGCGGCGTTCAGGTCAATGTCTTCGCGCCGCGCCCGGAAATCCTCCGGCCGTGGATGTCGCCGACGCCGACCGGCCCCGTCGTCGCGCGGCCTGATCTCTATGACGCCCTGTTCGACGGCGTGACCAGGGACGACGCGGGACCGACGACGCTGACCACCGCGATCGAGGGTGCGGGCGGGTTCGGCAAGACCACGCTGGCCGTGTTGCTCTGCCACGACCCCCGAGTGGCCGAGCATTTCACCGGGGGACTGCTCTGGGTCACGGTGGGCGAGCGCAGCCACGGCGCGCGGCTGGCAGAGTTGATCAGTGGGTTGTGCGAGGTGCTGTCGGGAGACGTCGTCAAGACCACCGACCCCCAGGCAGCGGGCGGCCGGCTCGGCGAGCTCCTGGATGCCCGCGGCCCGATCCTCCTCGTGGTCGACGACGTGTGGCGGCCAGAACAGCTCGCGCCGTTGATGATCGGCGGCCGGTCCTGCCGACGTCTGATCACCACCCGCAACGCACGCGTCGCACCCCGGAGAGGAGTTTCGGTCCTCGTGGACGAGATGACGACCGAACAGGCGATCGCCACGCTGACCGACGGGGTGGGCGAGGTGCCCCGAGACCTGCTCGCCCGGCTCGTCGCCGCGACCGGCCGCTGGCCGCTGCTGCTGAGCCTCGTGAACGCCGCCCTTACCGACCAGATCGCCGCGGGGGCGGGCGTACCGCAGGCAGTGCGGTGGGTGCTGAGACGGCTGGAGACCGGCGGCCCCGCCGCTTTCGATACGGACCTGGGCGACGAGGACGGCCGAAGTCACGCGGTCAAGGCGACGATGGACGCCAGCCTTGCCCTGCTCACACCACACGAGCGGGAACGCTACCTCGATCTGGCGGTCGTTCCCGAGGACACTCACCTCCCGGCCGAGCTACTGTCCCGCCTGTGGCGTACCTCCGGCGACCTGGCGGCATCCGAGGCCGAGAAGCTCCGCGCGAGGCTCGTCCGGCTACGACTCGTCCTGCCGGGCTGGGAGGGCGACACTCCCGCGGTACGGCTGCACGACATCCTGGGCACCTACCTCCGGCACCGGCTGACGGACGAGGAACTCGCCTTCCGCCACGAGTTGACGGTCCAGGCGGCCGCCGGGCTGCTGCCGACGCCGGAACCCGAGTCGCCCTGGTGGTCGTTGCCCTCTGACGCCCTGTACCTCTGGCACCATCTGCCCCACCATCTGGCGTGCTCCGGACGGAGGGAGGAGCACGAAGCCCTGGTGTGCGATCTCCGGTGGGTAGCGGCGAAGATCGCGAACCTCGGGTCATCGGTGCCTGTCGAGATCGATCTGGCCGAGGTGCCCACCGGCACAGCCCAGTCCCTCCGGCGCGCGCTCGGCTCCATGACCGAACTGCTCACGCCCGGTGACCCGCCGACGGCCCTGGACGCCACGCTCTACTGCTATCTCAGCGGTGTTCCGGCGCTGGAGCCTGTGGTGGCCGCCTACCGCCACCACCTTTCCTCCCCTCAACTGGTGCCCGCCTGGCCGCTACCGGATCAACCGGGCCTGGTGATCCTCCGCACGCTCACCGGTCACGGAAACGGGGTGAGCCACTGCGCGTTCTCACCGGACGGCGCGTTCGTCGCGACCGCGAGCCACGACCGGACGGCCCGCGTGTGGGACACGACGACAGGCAGAACTGTCAAGATCCTGAGCGGGCACGCGGGGGCGGTGTCGGCGTGTGCCTTCTCACCGGACGGCACACTCCTGGCGACCGCGGGTCATGATCTGACGGCGCGCGTGTGGGACGTCGCCACGGGCAAGGGGAGGGAAGTGCTCACCGGCCACTCCGAGCCGGTCACATCCTGCGCGTTCTCACCGGACGGCACCCTCCTCGCCACCACAAGCCACGACAACACGATCCGCCTGTGGGACCTGATGACAACCAGGCGGGTCAGGGTCCTGACCGGTCATACGGCCCCGGTTCTGACCTGCGCCTTCTCACCGGACGGCACCCAACTCGCGACCGCAGGTCATGATCTGACGGCACGCGTGTGGGACGTCGCCACAGGCGAGGAGCAGGAGGCACTCACCGGCCACTCCGAGCCGGTCACATCCTGCGCGTTCTCACCGGACGGCACCCTCCTCGCCACCACAAGCCACGACAACACGATCCGCCTGTGGGACCTGATGACAACCAGGCGGGTCAGGGTCCTGACCGGTCATACGGCCCCGGTTCTGACCTGCGCCTTCTCACCGGACGGCACCCAACTCGCGACCGCAGGTCATGATCTGACGGCACGCGTGTGGGACGTCGCCACAGGCGAGGAGCAGGAGGCACTCACCGGCCACTCCGAATCGGTCACATCCTGCGCGTTCTCACCGGACGGCACCCTCCTCGCCACCACAAGCCACGACTGGAAGCTCCAGTTCTGGCAGACCGGGGCCGGCTCCGAGCGGTCGGAGCACTCGTTGAGATGGCAGTACACCTGCGCGTTCTCTCCGGACGGCACAGTCGTCGCCACCGCGGGACACGACCGGACCGTATGGGTCTGGGACGTCCTCACCGGTGACCTACGGCAGACGTTCGAGGGTCACACCGACACCGTCAGCGGGTGCGCGTTCTCTCCGGACGGCACGCTCCTCGCCACCGCGAGCCACGACCACACGATCCGCCTCTGGGACACCTTCACCGGCACGACCCGCACTGTCCTGACCGGGCACACCGAGGCGGTCGCCGACTGCGACTTCTCACCCGACGGCACCCTCCTCGCCTCGGCCTCCCACGACGACACGGTCCGGCTCTGGGACATGGCCACGGGACGACCACCGCGAACCCTCACCGGTCATACCGGGGCGGTCTCCGCCTGCACCTTCTCACCCGACGGCACCCTCCTCGCCACCGCGAGCCACGACCACACGATCCGCCTCTGGGATACCTCCACCGGCACGACCCGCACTGTCCTGACCGGGCACACCAACCTGGTCAGCGCCTGTGCCTTCTCGCCCGACGGCACCCTCCTCGCCACCGCGAGCCACGACCGGACCAGCAAGGTCTGGGACGTCGCCTCCGGCCGGTTGCGCCAGACCCTGGCACGGCATACCAGCGGTGTCACGGACTGCGCCTTCTCACCCGATGGCACCCTCGTCACCACCGACATCGGCGAGCGCCGGCTCCGGATGTGGCATCCGGGCAGCGACAGACCTTGGTGCGGGCTGCGCGTCGTCACCCCGTTGCTGCACCTCGCCTGGCACCCCGACCAGCCGTTTCTGTGCGCCGTGGGCGAGACCGGCGTCTACCTGTTCCGCTATCTGCCCCACGGCGTCAGGGACGCCACGACCTGACGGAGAGGTCATGTTCGAGTCCGGCCCGCATGTGAGCTGTTACCGAGCCTTCTCCCCCGTCGACGGCTCTTTCGTGGGTGTCCGCTGCGTCAAGTTCGCCAACCTGGTCCACTGCCCCGAACTGGAAGGCGTCGCTTTCGTCTGGTACGCGGAGGGAGTCGGGCCGTCGGGGCCCTACCGGCATTTCGGCGAGGCGTTTCTCACCGCACCCGACGGCGGCACCCTGATCGCGCATGCGGCGGGCCTCGTCGGCAACAGTGAACGGGACGAACCATTCCTGCGACTGCGGTTCGACGTCCCGTCTCCCCCTTCCGAAGTGCCGAGGCGGCTGTTCGTCACCGGCGACCGGCAAGAGGAGTGGAAACTGGTGCCTGACGGCGTTGTCCACGACTACCGGCCGCTGTCTCGGCACGTCGAGCGGACCGGCCCCCATCTGAACGAGTTCACGGTGCGCAAGCGTGACGGGACACCGGGGTTCGGCGTGCGAAGCATGCTGAGCAGCGGCAGTTGGCTGGGAGCGGGCCGCTGGCTCGACCTGACCTATCTGCATCTCGGAACCTACATCGGCGCGCGGACCGGGCCGGTACGGTTCAGCGCTTCGGACATCGCCGCCGGAAACCGGTTCTGCGGTCTCGTCCCCTGGGGTGAGATCACAATACGGAAGGACGCGGAGGAGGCGTCCGTACGCCAGGTAACCGGGGCCTGGTCCGAGACGTGGCAGCTACGGCACGCCGCGACCGGATGGCGCCCGGACCCTCGGATAGCGGAATTCGCCATGCCCCGCTGACCACGGCCGCCGCCGCCGCCCCGAGAAGCGCGGTACCGGTGACGTCGAGCAGGTAGGCGGAGAGCCATACGTGCTTGGCGATCTCGTAGTACCCGTCGCCGACCACCGCGAGCGCGGCGACCCCCACGGCGCCGACCGCGCCGACTCCGGCGACGCGGATCAGCACATGGACGGGGTCGCCCTGTGACCGTCCCAGGAGTGACGCCGATCCGATGGCGATCCCCAGCGCGGCGAGCAGTGACGGGTACCACGGGGCAGGCATGCCGTCCAGCCAGGCACGCAGAGCATCGCCGTCATGGCCCATCGATCCGGTGGGGGTGACTTTCTTGGGGATGTCCGCACCGGCGGGGAGTGGGTCGTCACGCAGGTAGTCGATCTCCCGGCCCTGGGTGGCCTGCATGGCGACGCCGACCGCGCGGGCCAGCGCCGCCGGGTGCCGGGTGAGGTAGCGATAGGCGGCGTTACGAGCGCGACCAGGGTCATCGCCGATGAGAGCCTGCCAGCCGGGAATGGCATCGGGGTCAACGGGAACGCCCTCCTCGTCGGAGCTGCCGTGACCGGAGTATGCGGCGGCCTCCGGCGGCAGACCCAGGGCGACGACCGCACCAGGACCGAGTTCGGGGAACAGCATCGTGAATATCAGGTTGTGCGCGTTGACCCCGTGGTACACCCGGGACTGCCAGCGCTGCGCTTTCACGACCGGCCCGACGGCGGCCCCCAGGATCACCGCGGCGACGGCGGGGCCGGTGATCCGCCCGCTTGCCGCGCATACCGCCGCGGCGAGCGGCAGCAGCGGCCCGTAAGCGTTCTTGGTGGTGACGGCCAGTAATCCGCCTCCGCCTGTCAGAACCAGCCCCAGCACACGCTCGACGCGCTGAGCGGGCCGGCTGACGGCCAGGATCGCAGTCCCGGAAAGCAGGCCGGCGACGGCCAGCAGCCCGGCCGGCTCGGAGTAGGTGGAGACGAAGAACCGTGCGAAGTCGCGGTCTGCCAGTGGTGCCAGTATCGGGAGCAGGATCAGGGGCCGGGCTGCTCCGTCAGCGGACAGGGCCCAGGCTGCCACCCCGGTCACCGCGCCGGTGAGCAGGGCGTAGGTCCATCCGAGCCGGGTCAGCGACCAGCGTTCCGAGCGGCCGAGCGCGGCGACCTTGAGGACCTGCAGCGCCGCCGACGGAATGGGGTCGGGACCGGGGGCACCACGGGTGAAATGGACGACGACCCCGTTCTTCCAGTCGGAGCGCTGGTCGGCCGTGTCGGGAATGAGCCCCGCACCGCGGTAAAGCCTGATCCCGTCGGTGTTGTCGCCCGCGCCGACCGGTCGGCCGGAGAGAATTCCTGTGACGTGGAGGATCACGCACACACACCCCCCGGCGGCCGCCACCGAGACGGCGGCGCGTACGACCCCCCGGATGTGCATGTCTCGGCGACCGGATCAGGGGGAGGGCGGGGCCGCGTTGAAGACGTTGCTCTGTGTACTGTGATCGCCGATCTGCACACCCTGGGCGCCCCGGGCATCTACCTGGTATTTGCCCGCCGAGGTGCCTTCCGCGTCCAGCATCTCCATCAGCCGCTGTGCCGCCCGCACCAGGTCGGCGTCGCCACCGGCCGCTACCCGCTCCAGTTCCGCCGTCAACGCCGGCCGCCAGGCCTCCGGATTGTCCTGGAGCCTCTCCAGGGCCGTCTCACCCGCAGGCTGACCGTTGAAGCGACGCAGCACCAGTGCCTTCAGGCCCGCGTACGCGTCGGTCACCATGCTCGTCATCGTGCCTTGAGCACCTGCCACCGCACCCGCCGTCAGTGCCGCCACGATAAGCGATACAGGATCCACGGCCTCAGCGTCTCAGCCCGCGTCTGCCCCCGCAAGAGCGTTCGCCACCTGTCCCCCTTGAGCTTCCGGTGACAGAGGAGGTGCGCTCCAGACCGGTCTCCGATCGGGAAGGCTCGCAACGGAGCCAAGCCTGTCGGAGGCGTCGCCGCAGCAGGGGCCAGAATCGCACGGAACACGCAGGTCGGCGCCTCGACCGCGCCAGGAGCATCGGCAAACCGGCGCTCACTGGGCTGCGGCCACCTGCTTGGACCCGCCCGGAGACCGGCCTCGATGCGAGGCGCCAGATGACTCACACCGGGGACGGCTCCTGGCCGATGCGGAGCTGAAGCGCTCGTGGCCCGCGGACCTGGCCGGTGGACCAGGTCACAGCCGCCGGGTCGTGGAGGCTGAAGTTCGGGATCCGCTCAAGCCAGACCTCCAGGGCGACCCGCGGTTCCATCCGCGCGAGGTGCGAACCCACGCAGCGGTGGGTGCCGAGTGCCTAGGAGAGGTACGGCAGGTGGGCCGAGCGATAGAGCACGACGATCAAGGCCACGATGGCCGCGAACCAGGCGACCAACACGAAAAGCCCCAGGTCGGCATAGCCGTGCTGGACTAACGCACCGAGCACTCCCAGGCCGACCACGGCCCAGCGCAGTACGTCGAGCAAAGCGGCCGGGGAGATGGCCCCGCGAGGACGGATCTGTCTGATGATGGCGTCGGTGATCAGCCAGACAGTGATCAAAGCGCCTGCCGCGTTGGCGATGCCGACCACCTCCCCCAGGGAGGAACTCGACAAGGTACGGCTCGAATCCGCGACGGACACGATCGTGGCGACAAGCGAGGTGCAGGCCATGGCGACAGCGGCCAGCCTGGCCCGGCCGAAGGGATCGTCGGCGGATCGCTCCAACCGGAACAGCCCGGACACGCACAGGCCCCAGCCGAAAGGGTCGAACAGCAGGTCGAAACCGTTGAAGCGGAAGGCGCCGAAGACGAAGACGAAACCGGTGGCGATCTTGGCGACCGGACGCATCTGCCCTGGCCTTTCAGGCTTGTCGTCCGCGGATGAGCCGGCCCTCAGAACCATTTTGTACTCAACACCTCATTGCAGACCTTGCCTGCGAGACCTCGCTGCCAGGCGACCTGGAGACGCTCCGCGGGTCCTGTCAGTTGCCATGAGTCCCACGTCACCTCCGCCGCCCCTGAACCCATCCAGGTTCTGTACGTGAACCTGACCGGCTGGGGCTCGTGTGGCACCGCCGCGCAGTCGGTGATGACAACGCGCCTCGTCAGGGTTTCGAAGCCACCACCCTTCACGGTGACCACGGAGCGTTCCTTTTTCGTCTCGTCAGCGGGTAGCAGGCGGAGGCCCGGCATTTCTGCCGAGATACCGGTGAGGGTGAAGGCCACCCCTTCGTTTTCAAGCTCGATATTCAGGCTGGCGTACAGGACGCCGTTCTTGTCCACCTCGGGGGAGAGGAAGAAATCGTCGATGCCCCACCGGATATGCGGAGTCGGCACCCCCGACCACCATATGCCCGTCACAATGAGCACAAGTGACAGGAAGCCGAATACCGTTGCCGAGACCAACGACCGCACACGCTGAGAGCGCCATGTAGCAACGCCAAATCGCTGCCATATGTCACCTGAATCCACGATTCAAAACCATATATGGTGGCATCTCGTGACGATACCCCCAATGATCTCCTGGGTAGCCGCCGTAATCGTCGTGCTGGTGGCGGCCATGCCAGTCACACAGGAGCGACTCACCAGGTTTACCGCGCTCCTTGACCTTTCCGTCACAGCGGCCAACGCCCGTCAGGTCATCGACCACTTCGCCGGCCTGCGCCGGTGGCGTCTGATCGCACTCGTCTTCGCCGCTCCCCTGGCGTGTTTCACCGACGATCCGTTCTACCTGGTCCTGGGCTGGTGTGCCGTCTCCATCTTCCTTCACGTACGACCACCGACCCCAACGCTCCGCGATCACAGTGACGCGGAGGGCCACGACGTGAAGATCTACCGAAGGGCGTGGCTGCTCGGTGTCGGCGGTGCCGTGGTGGCAGGCGGTTATCTGCTGACGGACCACGGCGCCACTCCGGCACGTCTGACCCACGCCACCATCATGATCATCGTGACGGCGGCCGTACCGTTTGCCGCCCGGAATCTGCGCACCGGGCCGACAACCGAAGCCCCCGACGACACGACCCAGGCCGGTCTGGCCATTCGCCGATGGTCAACGCGGAACCTCTACCTCGCGGGAACCGCAGTCGTACTGGCAGGCGCGATGCTCACTCCCGGGCAGCCGGCACAGCGCGAGCTGCCCGAACACTCGATGCCCAGGTCGTTCCCGAAGGACACGGCCATGTTCACGAAGGTGGACGAATATGCGGCGCCCACCTGTCCATGGATCGATCAGATGGACGATCCCTGCCGGTATTGGCTGGTGAACGGACAACCGTTCCCGCAGGCCGCGCCTTACACCGTCAGAAAAGGCAAGGCACCCCGGCAGGCGCCGTTCACCCGCAGTCCCGATAAAAAGGCCGTCGTCTATTTGGGCAGAGACGACCGCCGCATGGCCTACCAGGACGCCAAGGGCATTCACCACCTCACCGGCAACCTGGCCGACGCCGAAGTGCCCACACCCGCATTCCTCGGTCAGAGCAGGTATGTCGCCCTGACCAAGGGTGGCACCCGGATCACCGACACCAAGACCTGGACCACGGTGTCGATCCCCGGTGCTCAACGCGTCCACGCCCTCAACAGGAGCGGGGTCGTGGTCACGACGGCCTCTCGAGTACTCGTGCTCGACCACCGGGGAAAGACGCGAATGAGCCTTCCCCTCAGAAAGACCAGGAAGAACACCCGCGAGGACACGTACCACCTCCGGCCGGACGGAAAACGCCTTGTGGTCATCCGGCACTTCGGGAGTCGCGTCGAAACCTTCGACCCGAAAACCGGCAGGCGTTTGTCCAGCGTCACTCCCACGTTCCCCGGCGACGATTTCCTTGACGTTGGCCTCGGCTGGTCCGAACAAGGCCTTTTCCTGGTCCGCAGCGCCCTGAGCGAACGCGTCTACTACCTCAATCTGGCGACAGGAAAGCTCTGGAGACGCGACTGAACCGCTCCGATCCCGCACGGACGATTCACCCCGGAGGCCGGACCCGGTCGATGTCGAGCGGGAGGGTTCGAGGGCCGCGGACCTGGCCGGTGGACCAGGTCACGGCCGCCGGGTCGTGGAGGCTGAAGTTCGGGATCCGCTCAAGCCAGACCTCCAGGGCGACCCGCAGTTCCATCCGCGCGAGGTGCGAACCCACGCAGCGGTGGATACCGAGGCCGAACGCGACGTGCCGGTTGACCTCGCGATCGATGACGACCTCGCCCGCCCGTTCGAACTGCGCCGGGTCCCGGTTGGCCGCCGGGAACGACAGCAGGATCCAATCGTCCGCCTTCATGTCGACGCCGTTCCAGTGCGTGTCCTCCTTGACCAGCCGGGCCATCGTGACCGGCGCGTAGACCCGGAGGAACTCCTCCATCGCGGTCGGCAGCAGCGCGGGCTCGTCGACCAGGCGCTCACGGTCGGCCGGGGTCTTCGCGAGATGCCACAGCGACGCGCCGATCGCGCTCCAGGTCGTGTCGATGCCCGCGATGAGCAGCAGGGCCATCGTGCCGGCCACGTGCGACGGGTCGAGTTTGCGGCCGTACAGCTCGGCGTTGACGAGGTAGGTCGTCAGGTCGTCACGCGGGTCGTCGATGTGGTCGCGGACCTGCGCGAGCAGGTAGTCGAACAGACTCCCCATCCGCGCCATGCGCTCCTCTGGCGGCAGGTTGATGCCTTCGAGCGTGTTCTCCACGAACTCGCGGAACTGCGGCCCGTCCTCGGGTGGAAAACCGAGCATGTCGGCGATGACCCGCATCGGGATGTACTGAGCGTAGTCACGGGCGGCGTCGACGGTGGGCTGCCCCTCGAACGCGTCGATGAGCGAGTGGCACAGCGCTCTCGTCGCCTGCTCCCGCCTGGCGACCGCGCTCTTGGTGAACGCCGGGAGCAGCAGCCTGCGCGCGTCGTGATGGAACGGCGGATCGGAGGAGATCGGCGGCGTGCCACCCACCGGCGCCACCTCCCGAGACGGCCGGAAGTTGCTCATGATGATCGACCGTGAGGAGAAGTGCTCGGTGTCGTAGGCGATCGCGGCGACGTCCTCGTAGCGGGTGGGCAGCCAGCCGCCGCCGAACCGGTCGGTGTGCGCGATCGGGCAGCGCTGCCGCAGGTCGTCCTGGATGGGGTACGGGTCGGCGGCCCACTCGGGTTCCAGGTGGGAGAAGTCGGTCGCCCAGTCCGAGACCGGGCCGGTGATGATCTCGTTGCGGGTGCCGAGAGGCTGGTCTGCCCGCGATTCCCGGAAGTCTCGGGTGAAGCGGTCGTCTCCGGTCATGTCACGCCTCCTGCACGATGTCGATCGCTCGTTCGGGGCAGTTGGACACGGCCAGGTGGGCCACGTGCTCATCTCCCGGCGGCACGACGCCGTCCGCGATGACCTGCCCGTAGCCCTCCTCGTCCTCGGTGAACAGGGTGGGGGCGAGGTCGTAGCAGCGGCCATGTCCCTGGCATTTTTCAGAATTTATCTGGACTCTCACTACGGTGCTCCGCTCTGTGCGGTGGTGTCGTCAGCAGGGGCGAGGGCCGCCACAACCCGGGTGAGCAGTGCCGTCCACTCCGCGTCGTCGACCCCGTGCAGGCCGGGTGGGACGAGCGCGCTGCCCATCGCGAGCAGCAGGCAGAAGTGGGCGAGCGCGTTCGGCGACAGCGCGGGGTCGAGCTCGCCGTCGTTCTGAGCGACGCGCACCAGCTCCGCGAGCCAGTCGGAACGTTCAGCGACGTAGTCACGCATCGGCCGGGCGACGTCCTCGTCACGACGGGCGGCGACCAGCGCCTCGACGATGAGGGCGCCGCGGGCATCTCGCCGACGGGGCAGCCAGCGGCCGATGACGAGCAGCAGATCCGTGATCGACCGGTCGGGGTCGGCGGCGAACAGGTTGGCGAGCAACTGTGGCCCGTGCGCGCGCAGCGCGGTCACGAGCAACTCGGCCTTCGAGCCGAAGTGCGCGTACAGCGCGCCGTTGCTCACCCCCGCGGCCGCGGCGATGTCGGCCACCCGCGTGCCGTCGTACCCACGCTTGGCGAAGACCTCCGCCGCCGCGTCCAGCAACCGCTCCCGGGTCTCGGCGGCGGTGACACCTGCGATGCGCCCCACACAGGAAGTAAAAGAGCATTCATTTAATTCGTCAAGAGCCTTGTTCCACAGCCCCGGCGGAGAGCCCGGTGCGGAGTCGCCCCACGCCGGTTCCCGGGATCCGCGCCAGAGCCACACAGGGGGAACCTCGACCTGACCACCCAGTGAGCGAGCCACGAACGACCAGGCCTCCGGCGGCATGGGATGCCAAGGAAAGACCATGACGTCGGTCTGGGGCCTTGTCGCGACTCGGGGAAGGGCCGCGTGGAGATCACCCGCGAGAGGCGGACGACCACTCCTTCCACGACGGCCGGCGAGCCGGGTCCGCCGCTCCGTAGCGGTCGCCCTGCGGCGCGGGCAGGGCGTCGAACTCGGCCAGATCCGCCGGGCTCAGCTCGACATCCACCGCTCCGGCGTTCTCCGCGAGGTACTTCGAGGTCTTGGTCCCCGGGATGGGAACGACGTACCGCCCCTGGGCCATCACCCAGGCGAGCGCCACCTGGGCCGGGGTGGCGCCGATGCGCTCGGCGATCTGACGCACCCGGCCCGCGATGGTCAGGTTGGCGCGCAGCGCCTCCTGCTGGAAGCGCGGTAGTCGCCGCCGGAAATCCTCCTCGGGCAGGTCGTCGAACGAGGAGAACCGCCCGGTGAGGAAGCCCTTCCCCAGGGGCGAGTACGGCAGGAAGGCGATGTCCTGCTCCTGGCAGTAGGGCAGTACCTCGGTCATCCAGTCCCGGGTCCACAGCGACAGCTCGGACTGCACCGAGGTCACCGGGTGCACCGACTGCGCCCGCTTGATCTGCTCCACCGTCACCTCGGACAGGCCGATGTAGCGCGCCTTGCCCGCCGCCACGGTCTCCGCCAGCGCTCCCCAGGTCTCCTCGATCGGCACCTCGGGATCCACCCGGTGCAGCTGATAGAGGTCCACGTAATCGGTGCCGAGCCGGCTCAGGCTCTCGTCGATCGACCTCCGGACGTGCTCCGGACGGCCGTCCAGGCCCTGAACGGGGTTGCCCTCGGAGTCCCGGGTGAGGGTGCCGACCTTGGTGGCCAGCACCGCACGCTCCCGATGACCGCCCGCCAGCGCCCGACCGATCAACTCCTCGTTGGTGAACGGCCCGTACACGTCCGCGGTGTCGAGCAGCGTCATGCCCTCATCGAGCGCCTGGTGGATCACCGAGACCAGCGTGGCTTCGTCCCGCGGGGTCGCCAGGTCGTAGCTGAAGCTCATGCCCATGCAGCCCAGCCCCAGGACGCCGACCACGGGACCCTCGGGCCCGAGCGTCGTGGTACGCATTGCCCGCCCTCCTCATAGACGATGCCTCAACGATACGAGGGGAATCCCGAACGGGGCCCGGGCGGTCGCGTCGGGGTCGCCGGCGCGCTGCCACGCGGGCGCCGAGCACCCGGGACACCGCCTTTCGTTGGGGCACAAGAACCATGCGTTGGCCCGAAAGACAGCGCCGGCGTCGCGCCCGAGAGTGGATCGCAGTGAGGAGATGTTCCATGAGAAACGTCGTGCTCGTCCACGGAGGATTCGTCGATGGATCCGGCCGGCAGCCGGTCTACGACCTCCTGGTCGCCGACGGCTTCCGCGTCACCGTCGTGCAGAACCCGACCCTGTCGTTGGAGGACGGTGCGGGTCACCCACCGCGCGCTCGGCGGGGCCGTCACCGAGCCCGCCTGGGGACTGGTCGCCACTCAGGACAGGGCCATTCCACCGGCTGAAGTAGGCGCCGGCCGCGGGCACCCTGCCCTACGCTGGCGGCCTTGCCATCCGCGGCGGCTCGGCCAGACCCACCTACCACTCCTTGGAGGCCTCATGACCTTGACCCCGCAGGTGCCTACCGTCCGCGGCACGGTGGCCGTGGATGATCTGGGCACTGTACTGATGCACGAGCACGTCTTCGTCCTGAGCGAGGAACTACGGCAGAGCATGCCGGAAAGCTGGGACGAGCAGCGGCGCGTCGACGACGCCGTGGCCCGGCTGACGGCTCTGGCGGCGACGGGCGTGTCCACGATCGTCGATCCGACCGTCATCGGCCTCGGTCGGGATGTCCGGCGCGTCGCGTCGGTCAACCAGCACGTGGACCTCAACATTGTGGTCGCGACCGGCCTTTACACACTGGGGGACGTGCCGTACTACTTCCGCTACCACGGGCCGGGCACCCTGCTCGGCGGCCCCGAGCGCATGACCGAGTTGTTCGTCCGAGAGCTCACCGAGGGCATCGCGGGCACCGGCATCAGGGCCGCGTTCCTCAAGTGCGCGATCGAGGACGAGCTCACGCCCGGCGTGGAGCGGGTGATGCGGGCCGTGGCGCAGGCGCACCTCAGCACCGGCGCGCCGATCACCGTCCACACCAGTGCGCACGCCCGCACCGGCTTGATCGCGCAGGAGATCCTGCGCGGCGAGGGCGTGAACCTCGGCGCGGTGGTCATCGGGCACAGCGGCGACACAGCCGACCTGGACTACCTGCACCAGCTCATCGACAACGGCTCCTACATCGGCATGGACCGCTTCGGTCTGGACGTCCTGCTGCCCACCGACCAGCGGGTGGCGACCGTTGCGGCTCTTGCTCGGCAAGGACTGGCCGACCGGATGGTCCTGTCACACGACGCGTCGTGCCACATCGACTGGTTCCCTCCGGGCGTGCGCGAGCAGGTCGCGCCGAACTGGCACTACACCCACCTACACGAGCAGGTGCTTCCGGCGCTGCTCAGCGCCGGGGTCACCCAGACGCAACTGACCACGATGCTGGTGGACAACCCGCGCCGGTACTTCAGCCCAGCCAAGCACTAGCGTCGCGGCACCGCGGTGTGTCTCCACCGGCACGTTCAGCCGAGCACCCCACGCTGGAATCGGCGGCTCCGCCACCGCGGGCGTGGCCGCCGATCCCAGCGTGGGGTGGTGGCGGACATCGCGGGGCGTTCTGCTTTCGGCGAGCGGCCCAGACCATGTGCGACATATTTCGTTCACTCAGAGTAGCCGTATGTATACTCTCAGTAGATCATTGAGGTCATCGGGAGGATCATCGTGAAGCGAATCGCCCTCGTCCCCGTCATCTCCGCCGCCATGGTCGCCGTCATGGGAAGCGCCGCCTACGCCTCACAGTACGTGGCCTACGAAGGGCCGGGCTTCACCGGCCGGTCGGTGGTCATCGACCGGTGCGGCCCGTCCAACATCCCCTTCCACGGGTCGTACAAGTGGTACGGCGACGGCCAGAGCGGCCGGATGTACAACCAGCCCGACACGCAGGGTGTGATGCACTTCGAGCTGCCGTCCAACCGCAACGCGGAGCAGCGGACGCCTGTCGGCTGGAAGAGCATCTTCATCGTGTGCTGACGCCCGGAAGGCGGACGGGCCGGGCGCTCACCGAGGCCGACAGGTCCTGCACCGGCCCCTCTCCGTCAGACTCCAGCGAGATACGGAGGTTGCAGCGTCCCATTCCACCCTCGTCATGCCGGGTGCATCGGCCGGGCCCCCTCGATCTCGCCGGCACTGTCCGCTCGGGCGGGTAGTAGCAGGGCGGTGACGACCACGGCCACGGACAGCACCGCGCCGATGATGAAGGCCAGCCGCATGCCGTCGAGGTTGGCGAGCGCCTCCGTGGCTCCCGCGGATCTCAGGGCATCGGCTCGCGCGCTCATCACGGTGATCACGAGCGCGGTGCCGATGGCCGCGGAGACCTGTTGCAGCGTGCTCAGGATCGAGCTGGCGTGGGAGTAGAGCGGCGGTGGAACCGCTCCGAGCCCGAGGGTGAATACCGGGGTGAAGGTCGCGGCCAGCCCCACCATCAGCAGCGCGTGCAGACCGAGGAGCTGCCAGAACGGCATGGTCATCGTGACCTGGGTGAAGCCGGTGAGCGCGAGCGCGATCCCGATCGCGCCGGGGATGACCAGAACCCGGCCGCCGAACCGGTCGAACAGGCGGCCGACGGTCGGACCGAGCAGCCCCATCGCGAGGCTGCCCGGCATCACGAGGAGTCCGGTCTGCAGGGGGCTGAGCTCGCGGATGTTCTGAAGGTACAGCGGCAGCAAGATCATCGATCCGAGCATCGCCATGAAGGCCACCGACATCAGGATCAGTGCGACCGTGTAGGTGCGGTGGCGCAGGGTACGCAGGTCCAGCAGCGGCACGCCGCGCTTCTGCAACGACAGCTGGCGGGCGACGAAGACGGCGATGGCCACCAGGCCGGCCGCCACGATCGCGGCGGCGACGCCGACGTCACCACCCTCGAACCAGCTGAGCCCGTAGACCAGGCCGCCGAAGCCGGCAGCGGCGGTCACCACGCTCAACCAGTCGATGGTGCTGAACTGGGGCTCTCCGACGTTCTTGAGCTGCTTCAGGCCGCGCCAGGTGATCACGGCGGCGATGGGGAGCACCACGGCGAACAGCAGCCGCCAGGACCCGAATTGGAGGATCACCCCCGAGACCGTCGGGCCCATGGCGGGCGCGACCGAGATGGCCAGGGAGACGTTGCCCATCACCCGGCCCCGGTCCGTCTCGGGCACCACCTGCATCAGCGTGGTCATCAGCAGCGGCATCATCACAGCCGTCCCGGACGCCTGGATGATGCGGGCGCCCAGCAGCACCTCGAACGACGGCGCGACGGCGGCCAACGCCGTGCCGAGCAGGAACAGGCCCATCGCGGTGGTGTACGCGCTGCGGGTGGACACCCGCTGCAGGAACCATCCGGTGATCGGGATGACAGCGGCCATGGTCAGCATGAAGGCGGTCGAGAGCCACTGCGCGGTCTGCTCGGTGATGTGCAGCGCGCTCATCAGCCGCGGGATCGCGTTGATCATGATCGTCTCGTTGAGGATGACCACGAATGTGGCGAGCACCAGCAGCCGGATCACGGCCGGGGTGCGGCCTGAAACGGCGGCCGCGGGCTTGGCGGGTGAGTCGAGCTGTGGGCTGGGCACGGCACCTCAATCGGGGTTGTCGGACATGACGTGGTCACGGCTGGTGTCTCAGCCTCGGGTCTCACAAGAAGTCGTGGTCATGCAAAGACTGACCGACACCACCGACAAAACTCATCGCCCGTCCCCAGCATTCCGGCAAGTGATGCGAAATGTCACCCAGTTTTCACCGGCGGACGACGATCTTCAGATCACGCGGAGGAGCACCCGGCTCGCTCGACGAAGGCCTTCCAGGATCCTCCTGGAGGCCTTTCGCGGTGAGTCTCGCGGATTCACCACTCGGGAAGCTCGTGCGCGTCGGGATAGAGCATGATGATCTTTTCCAGCAGCTCAGAGCTGTCCGTCCGCACATCCCAGTGGCCGCTGTCGAACGCCCGGATCCTCACCTCCGGCGCCGACGGACTGTCGCCGTAGCCCACCAGCTCTCCGTCGATGAGCTGACAATCCCCGCTGAACAGGTCGATGAGATGACTCGTGGTCACCAGTGAGTTCGCCGTGGCCTCGACGATCGCTTCAGTCTCCGGAGAGACGAGCCAGTCGATGATCAATTGCCAGCGATGGCTCTCGATCAAGGCACCAAGGGAAGCGAGGACCTCCGCCAGGCCGACATAGCGGCCTCCTCGCCAAGCTACGAACGAGAGGATGCGGATTCCGGTCACGTGTTTCACTCTCCTCCGCGGCGGGCGCCTCTCAGACAGAGCAGACCCAAGACACTCGATCAGTGGCGGCCGTCAGATCCCATTGTCGTACGGACATGAAAAAGGCCCTGCGGGATGACTTCCGTTGATCCGCAGGGAAGGGCGGATGCCTCGTCAGCGGCGTCTCGCCCTGCGCAGATCGCGTAAGACGGTGTTGCCGTATGGACCGCTGCGCACCCCTTCCGTGAACGCAACCGGGACGGGGTTCACTTCATCGGTTCCATGCCTTCCGGTAGGGCCAGGATGCCTACGTCGGGTCAGTCCGCGGGGGCCAGTTCGACATGGTGATCGTTGTAGGGGTACTGGTCATCGCCGTGATCGACGATGGTGCTGCATCGGTACCGGACAAGCTCGATCATCGACGCCGGGTCGAGGTCCTCCTCGTCGTCTCCCCCCTCGTAGTCATTCGGATCCAGGACCTCGTCCACGTTGTAGTGCAACCGGCCGTCGATCAGGTAGTCGCGGCGGAAGTCGGTCGCCCACTGCGAGTTGTGTCCCCACCCGTGCGAGAGGTCGTTGGTGGATCGCGACCGGCGCCGGAAGGTCCAGTACAGGGTGGATCGGTCGGCGACCCCCGCGACCAGATGTCTCGCCCCGGCGGTGACGACCACCCCGGCCCGCGTCAGCAGCATCGAGCCCATCATGTAGCCGGGCCAGCGCTCCTCAACGATCGAGGGCGGCTCTTCGGGGTCACTGGCCTGCCGTACCTCGACGATCTCGTGGAAGAACGGGTGGAACCCCCGTCGGCCGATCCGGTCCGCGCCCAGCGCCTCGCAGAAGGCGGGATAGACGCCGACCGGCGGGTACCACTCGTCCGGGGCCGCTGCCGGATCGTCCGCGGGATCCTGGTAGTTCAGGATGAGCAGGTCGAGGATGCGGCTCACCGCGTACAGCCGTACCAGCGGGCTGTAGCCCCACTCGGGAGGTGCCCCCAGGGGGATCAGGTGACTTTCCGGCCGGCCCGCCTCCTGTACTTCCGCCACATACGCCGGATGCCCGTCCAGCCACCGTCGCAGCTCATCGACCAGCCCGGCGTTCCCACCTCCGTGACGGAGGATGTTCTCGTACAGGGCACGCCAATGGTTAGCCGGGTAGACATCGTCGTTCATACACCCCAGAGTCCTGTGAGACGATGCTTCCCGGCATCCGCCGTGAGGATGACCGAGACGGAGGACTCTCTTCCGTTGCCCGGACCATGCGCCCCGATGCTCCGGGAACATCTGCGGATCCAGGACAAACCCGTGAGAACGCCAGGAAGAAACGGCAGGCGAGGTGAGCAGGCCCCCCCCTCAGCGCCACCGGCTGTGGACGTCGTCTGAACCATGACCCCCTATCGACAGGTGAAAGCTGACCCCTGTCGTGTACTTGATTGTTACTGGTCGTTTCCAGGATTGGCCG